>CAYMFQ010000171.1:0-11636 GCA_964389335.1 uncultured Granulosicoccaceae bacterium | reverse complement strand
CTGACTGTTTAACGACATTTCCTCCGCATGCCGAATCCCAATGGATACTGCAGGCCAGGTCAATACTACTTCTTGTTGAGTGGACAGAACGAAACCGGATTCATCAGCTTGTTCGACTGGCTCTCCAGTGCGCCGAGCTCGGCACTGGCCTTAACATAGGCCAGCCATTCAGGGTCTGACCAGAGCTTTGCGCGTTTGGCCTCACGATCACCTGCATTCTCATAGACCCATATGTGAACATACTCGTTTGGGTCACCAGTCTCGCCTTTCAGAAAGCAAAGCGGTGTGCCAAGAATACGGAACTGCGGTTCCCTGCCCATCTTTTCGTACAGTGCCAGATGAGAGTCAATAGTGGCCGGCCGACAGCGGTAAGTGCGGACATCGAGAAGCATGGTTATTCCCGTGGTAAACGTGGATATTCAGTGGCAGTAAAAGACTGCTCGCTTATACAATCCAACAGCTTACTACAAAGCCGGGAAACCCTGCATTGCGGCCTGACATCACGCATCCAGAATACCGCGCGCTGCACGACCAGCGTGGCGCGAGGCGCGAGCCGCGAGGCAAGTAAGTGGCCAGATATCAAAAAGCAGGAGTCACAAAAAAACTTAGCGGTGGCAGCCCTTGCACAATGCACACGGCTTCAATCCAATTAGAAACTATCCAGTGGCCACACCGGGCGACGCACGTTTTCATACACAAGCTTATCGAGACGGTGTGAACAAATCCCGCCACCTTCATCAACTACAGCGATACCACTGGCAATCGGCCCGTAGTCGGCCCGAAAATGCTGCGCTGATTTAACGCAAAGCAGTTGCTGCGCTTCCGGGTCAATACCAAACGCACTAAAAAATTGCCTGTCGTAGTTCTGCGCACGATTGCTGGCCAAAACGATCTGAACCCCACCCACTTTGATGACTGCTGTATCACCAAGGCTCACTGTCAGTCCGGTAGACATTGGCCCTTGCAAAACAACCCGTCCGTCATGCAGGCTTTCGACAACGGCTTGCACGGCAATGGGCTCACCCAGTGCTGGCGCGAATCTGCCACCGATGGCCAGTTGGAGTGATGCACCCACACCGGCTTGTTTACACATCGCCACGCTGATCGGATCGTACAACGATGAATACGCTACGTGTTGCAGATCGGCATCAATCAGCGCACGCAATACACCGGTCGAATCGCCGTAACCGCCGCCACCCGGGTTATCTGCAAAATCAGCAATGACAAATGGCTTACCGGCTGCCTTACCGGCGCTCGCGAGTTTACGGGCCTGGGCGATTGCTTCGGCGGCATCGACATGCTGCACGCTAATCTGCCCGCGCGTGCTCCAGATAAAATCGGCTATCTCTTCCAGCGCACCGACAACATGCGGGTTATCTTGCTCTGCGATGATCAAAACCGACGGGCCGCTTTCATACACGTCAGCCCAGGGAAACCCTGCATTGATCGAACAGTCGTAAAACCCGTGCTGCCTGCAAAGCGCATCGCCCATGGCAATGGCCTCGAGCATTGCACCAGGGCTGGTGGTTCGCCCATGATCAACCCCATCGAGCTGTGGACGACGTGCTACTGAAGTCACGGGTTTGATCTCACCGGCAAGCACGCGCGCCAACAATGCCGCACAACGTTCGCCGGTCTCGCCCTGGTCGGTATGGGGGTAAGACCGATAACTCACCATAATGTCGCAAAGCGAGGCGAGTTTGTCACTTACGTTCGCGTGCAAATCCAGTGTTACGGCGATGGGTACATCGGGGCCTGCGCAGGCACGGATTTGTTCCAGCAGATCGGCTTGCCCATCCAGCCTGCCCTCGACAACCATCGCGCCATGCAGTTGCAGCAGCACACCATGGATGGGCTTATTCTTCTCTAGCGTGGTCAGCAGGTGCCGGGTGATCGTGTCGTAGGCATCACCCGTGACCTTGCCCGATGGTGTGGCGTCGGCAACCACGCTGGGTACCGGCGTCCATCCGTTGCGATCACAAGCGGATAGAAAACCGCCAATCTCGGTATTGGTGCCGGTATAGGTTGGCACTATCTCGTCATCAAAATGTAAGGCCCTTGCCCGATAGGCCGCAATGTCGGTTGGCAGGATCGAGAACGTATTGGTCTCGTGCTTGAAACCAGCTATAAAAATGCGACTTTTCAATTGAGCTCTCCGAAATGCTCTTTGTCTATCAAGGCTTCCTGCAGAGAATGTCCTGTTTGCTGCGCGACAACGCACCGCTCGCCAGAGCGAATTCTCCTATGCTGCAACCCTGTTTAGCTGCTTAGTCAGCCTATCCTGAGCAAGCTTGATAAACGCCTGCGCGGGCGAGGATAAAGCCTGGCCCGCTGGCATCACCAATTTCAACTCACAGGGAATCGCAGGCGCAAACGGGCGGATAACAATGTCATCGTCCAGGTAAGCTTCGGCGGTGACATAGTCGAGGATGGACACTCCCATGCCCTTCGCCACCAGACTGCATATCGGGCCTGTATAAGTTGAATCCATAATAACGTTGGGTTTGATGCCGGCTCCCTGAAAAGTGTGCAACAGCCGCTTGCGCATGAGGCTGTTTTCAGAAATCAACAGCAGTGGCACGTCTGCAAGATGCCCGGGCTCAACTGTCTCCAGTGCACTCAGCGGATGACTAGCCGGCATTACACAGACGAGTTGGACCTCTGGCATTGGCTCAATGACCACCCCATGAGTATCGAGCGGCAAAATGGCGAAGCCAATGTCACTCTGCCCTTTTTCGACGAGGCTGACGACCTCGGGCGACAAGCCACTACGCAGGGAAATCGTGACATTGGGATTGTGCTGATGAAAAGCCCAGATGATTTGCGGCAGAAAGAAATAGGAATGTCCGACGGTTGCTGCAACCCGAAGCCTCTGTCGGCGAAACTCCCCCAGATCATTGGCAAACTTCGCCATTTGCTCAAGCCCACCAAGGCACCGCTCCACCTCCTCATGCAGGGCGACCGCATCCTTGGTCGGCTCGATCCTGCCAGCACGCCGGGTAAACAATCTGATTCCAAAGTGAGATTCAAGGTCGCGAATCTGACGACTAACCGCAGGCTGACTGATGCCCAGCATTTTCCCGCCCTCCGTCATGCTGCCTGACTCGATCACAGCCCTGAAAGTCTCCAACTGACGCAGATTTAATCGCATGCCGAGGCTCCGCCTTGCATAAGGAAAATGCATGAAACCATAATAATATAACATTTGCATTATGGCTTAATAGGCTCAGAATGGCACAAGGGCTCGAGGAGCCAGTCCCAGACATGCGTGAATTCAATTGTTCGTAAAGGTCTGGATATTCCGACTTTCGACGATGGTGAAGAATTTGCGCGACTCAAGCACTTCATCGTTTGATGCCGAATACGATTTTATCATCGTAGGCGCAGGCTCTGCCGGTTGCGTACTGGCAAACCGGCTGTCCGGCAAAGCCGATTGCAAAGTGCTACTGCTTGAAGCCGGCCCCAAAGACCGCAACCCGTGGATACATATCCCAATCGGTTACTACCGCACGATGGACAACCCTCGCATCAGCTGGGGCTATAGCACGGAAGCGGTACCGACCGCCGGTAACCGTGTGTTCAACTGGCCACGCGGTAAAGTGCTGGGTGGCTGCAGCTCTGTCAACGGACTCGTCTATGCTCGAGGCCAGGCAGAAGACTTTAATCACTGGCGCGACCTCGGTAACACCGGTTGGGGATACGACGATCTACTGCCCTGCTTTCGTCGCTCCGAAGGTGCCACCATCGATCGCATTGATGAAACACTGCATGGACGCGATGGCCCACTGGCTATCAGCCGCGCCAGCCAACATCCGTTGTGCGATGCCTATATTGAAGCGGCATCACAGGCTGGCATTCCCGCCAACCCTGACTACAACGGACAGTCACAGGAAGGCGCGGGTTACTTTCAGGTTACCACCAAAGATGGCTGGCGCAGCAGCACAGCTACGGCCTATCTGAAACCGGTTCGTCGTCGACGCAACCTGCATGTACAAACCAACAGCTTCGTAACCAGGCTACTAACGGATAACCTGCACGTCACCGGTGTTGAGACAGACCATGCCGGCGTGCGCCAGAAACTTCGTGCACGTTGTGAAGTACTGCTGTGTGCGGGCACCATTAACACGCCACAGATTCTGGAACTGTCGGGCATTGGTGATACTGAACACCTTAAAGCCAAAGGCATCACGCCGTTGCATCACTTACCGCAGGTTGGAGAAAACCTGCAGGATCACTATACCTGCAGCACCAAATACCGCTGTACAAAACCGGTTACCGTAAACGACGAAGCAGCGAATGTTCTCGGTAAAGTCCGCATCGCATTGCGCTGGTTAAAAGACCGAGGCGGCCCGATGTCTCTGAGTGCGGGTCAGGTGGGCGTATTTGCCAAAGCCATTGGCAGCTGCCCAACACCGGATGTTCAGTTTCACTTTTTACGTTACTCCGCTCAGCAGCGCGGCGGCAAGCTTGATGATTTTTCAGGCTTCACGGTAACCATGTGCCAACTGCGACCGGCCAGTCGTGGATACGTGCACATCAGGTCAGCCGACTACCGCGAAAAACCCGCCATACAGCCAAACTATCTGACTGAGCCTATCGACTGCGAAACCATGGCCGCCGGTATGAAACTGGTGCGCAAAGTCGGCCAGCAGCCCGCACTGCAATCGTGGATTGCAGAAGAAACACGCCCGGGACCAGACATCACAGATGACGATGCCCTGCTCGACTATGTGCGCAACAACGGCTCAACCATCTTTCACCCGACATCAACCTGCCGCATGGGTGTGGATGATAATGCAGTGGTCAGCCCGCGCTTAACCGTCAATGGCATACAGGGCCTGCGCATTGCCGATGCCTCCATTATGCCCACCGTGGTATCCGCCAACACCAATGCCGCCTGTATCATGATCGGTGAAAAAGCTGCAGAGCTGGTCATAGAGGACAACCGTCTGTGAACATTCAGTCGATAGAAACATTTGTCGTCGGCAACGCTTCCATTCATAGAGGCGGCCCCTACTGGGTGTTCGTAAAACTTTCAACAGCCTGCGGCATCGTCGGTTATGGCGAAATTTACGGCGTCGCCTTTCACCCCAAAGCCCTGACGGTCATGATCGATGACTTATTCGAACGGCATATAGCAGGCGCTGACCCGTTTAAAGTTGAACGGTTATATCGGCACGTGTACTCCAGTGGTTTTTCACAGCGCCCAGACCCCACTGTTATGGGTATCTTCAGCGGCATTGAAATCGCGCTGTGGGACATCATTGGCAAGGCCCTCGACAAACCCGTCTATGAACTAATGGGCGGTCAGGTACACGAACGTTTGCGCAGCTATACCTACCTTAATGCGCCCATAGACGCAGCGTCTAATCAACCCGTATACGATAACGCAGACCTCGCCGCTGAGCGCGCACTGCAATACGTTGAACTCGGCTTTACCGCATTAAAGTTTGATCCGGCACGTCCCTACACCGCGTTTGACCCCAGACAATTGTCAAAGGAAACCATCGACTTTGCTGCACATTACACCGGTCGCATTCGCGAAGCGGTCGGCAGCCAGTGCGATCTGCTCATCGGCACCCATGGACAAATGACGCCGGCCGGTGCAATCAGACTGGCAAAGCGCCTTGAAGCTCATGATCCACTGTGGTTTGAAGAACCCACACCACCGGACAACATCACCGGCATGGCACGTGTCGCCCACAATACCTCCATTCCGGTATCGACGGGTGAAAGGCTAACCACCAAGTACGAGTTCGCCAGTCTGCTGCGACAGGACGCCGCCGCTATTTTGCAAATGAACCTGGGCCGCGTCGGCGGCATACACGAGGCAAAGAAAATCGCCTCGATGGCAGAAGCCTTTCACGCACAGATAGCACCGCATCTTTTTTGCGGCCCGATCGTTGGCGCTGCCAACATTCAACTGTGCGCCAGCAGCCCTAACTTTTTAATCATGGAAGGTATAGAAACATGGCAGGGCTTTCACGCAGAGATACTAAAAACACCCATCCAATGGGAAGACGGCCATGTCATCGTACCGAAAGCACCGGGCATTGGTGTGGAGCTTAACGAAGCAGTGGCCAAAGCCAACCCGTACACCGATGATCGTCTGCAGTTACGCATGGCAGATGACCCCGCACCCACTCGCACCAGCCACTAACATGCAAAGCGTAACGTACAACACTCGGAGAGCCACATGACACAACCATTTTCACTGGAAGGGAAAGTGGCCATCGTAACCGGCGGCAGCAAGGGCATTGGCCTGTCTATTGTTCACCACCTGGCGGCACTGGGAGCGAAGGTTGTGGTGGCCAGTCGCAAGATCGACGCCTGCGTCAGCGCAGTGCGCGAGGTTCAGGAAAAAGGCGGCGAGGCAATGGCAGTTGCCTGCAATATATCGCACCGCGATCAATGCGAGGCGCTGATCGAGGCAGCACTGACTACCTATGGGCGGGTAGATACTTTTGTCGCCAATGCCGCGGTAAACCCGGTGTATGGACCATTGGCAGAACTGTCAGACGAAGCCTTTAACAAGGTGATGACATCCAACGTACAAAGCCTTATCTGGTTTGCCAATTCAGCAATGCCGCTAATGGCAGAACAAGGCGGTGGCAGCTTTATCGTGGTGTCGTCCATTGGTGGCTTGCGAGGCTCTTCCACACTTGGTGCCTATGGAATCTCCAAGACCGCTGACGTCGGCGTAGTGCGTTCCCTGGCCGTTGAGTGGGGACCGAAGAACATCACCGTCAACTGCATTATGCCTGGCCTCGTCAAAACCGATTTTGCCCGCGCCCTGTGGGAAAACGACGCACTGCGTGAAGACCGCATCAAACGCACACCGGTCAGGCGGCTGGGTGAGCCTGATGACATTGGCGGTATCGCCGCCTTTCTTGCCAGTCCCTGGGCAAGGTTCATTACCGGCGAAGTAATCGTTGCAGACGGTGGCACGACCATCGTCGGTGCATAAACCAATAACAACACTTGCGGACACGCACGATGAATTTTGACCAAAGCGAAAAAGTAACCGAACTGTGTAGTCGGCTCAATGCGTTCATGGAAGAACACATTTACCCGAACGAAGAAACCTACCATCAGCAACTGCTGGACATGGGCTATGGCGTCGAGCAATGGGATAACTGGGGCGCTGTGCCGATCATCGAAGAACTGAAACCAAAGGCACGTGCCGCTGGCTTATGGAATTTGTTCCTGCCGGACAGCGAACGCGGTGGCGGGTTAACAAACCTTGAATACGCAAGCCTGTGCGAAATCATGGGGCGCGCGCTGTGGTCAGCGGAAATCTTTAACTGTTCCGCACCGGACACCGGCAATATAGAAACACTCGAGCGCTACGGCACGGACGCACAAAAGAAAGAATGGATGGAACCACTATTGGCCGGTGAGATCCGCTCGTGCTTTGCGATGACAGAGCCTGATGTTGCATCGTCCGATGCGCGCAATATTGGCTCAACTATTATTCGCGACGGCGACGAATACGTCATTAATGGTCGCAAGTGGTGGTCGTCAGGCTCCGGTGACAGCCGCTGCAAGCTGTTTATTTTTATGGGCAAGACTGACCCGGACGGCGAAGACGTTTACCGACAACAATCCATGATACTGGTGCCACGTGACACACCCGGCATCACCATCAAACGCATGTTACCGGTATTCGGCTTTTCCGACGCACCCCACGGCCACGGCGAAATAATTTTCGACAATGTTCGCGTGCCGGCAACCAACATGTTACTCGGTGAAGGACGCGGGTTTGAAATTGCACAGGGGCGCCTCGGCCCCGGTCGCATACACCACTGTATGCGCATGATCGGTCAGGCCGAGGTGGCACTTGAAAAGATGTGTAAGCGTGCCCTGTTGCGCGAGCCATTCGGCAAGCCACTGTCCGACCAGGGCGTTACCCGCGAACGTATCGCACAGTCACGCATACTGATCGATCAGGCACGTCTGTTAACACTGAACGCCGCAGACAAAATGGACAAGGTTGGCAACAGAGAGGCGCGCAAAGAGATTGGCATGATCAAAGTCGCCGCACCCAACATGGCGTGCCAGGTCATCGACTGGGCGATACAGGCACATGGTGGTGGCGGTGTATCCAATGACTTTGGCCTTTCCTACGCCTACTCACGCGCACGTGCTATTCGCCTGGCAGACGGCCCCGACGAAGTCCATCGAGACCAGATCGCACGGCTCGAATTGCGACAGTACACCAACCGACGCTAACAAGAGGATTACCAACAGTGGATACACCCGCTACTAACGGACCCGCGACAATTGGCTTCGTTGGCCTCGGCCAAATGGGACAACCTATGGCATCGTTTATTGCCAAGGGTGAGACGCCGATGCTCGGCTATGACCAGGTGCCCGGACAGGTACCCGATGGTGCCGAAGCCGCGAGCAACCTCGCCGAACTGGTTGAACGCTCCGATACCATTTTCCTGTCATTGCCTGACGGCAAGGTCGTAAACACCGTGGCTGCTGAAATAGCCACCATGCAAAACATTGCCGGTAAGGTGGTTATCGATCTTTCAACCAGCGGACCCGCAGCCGCCATCACCGCCGCAAAAACACTGACAACAGCCGGCCTTACCTATATTGATGCACCGGTCAGTGGTGGCAGACAAGGCGCACTGAAAGGTACGATTACTATTATCTGGGCAGGTGCCAAAGCACAGATGGAACGACACCAGCCCATCATAGACCTCTTTTGCGCCAACGCATTTCACGTCGGCGACCAACCCGGCCAGGGACAGGCCGTCAAGCTGCTCAACAACTTCTTATCGGCGACCTCAATGGCCGCAACAACCGAGGCCGTATTGTTCGGCCTGAGCCTCGGCGTAGACATGAAGACCATCCTCGATGTGGTCAAAGTCTCTACCGGCAACAACACCGCAGTAGCAGACAAATTTCCGAACCGCATCCTCACCGGCAGCTACGACGCCGGTTTCTTTGCCGAGTTGATGAACAAAGACGTACAACTGTATCAACAGTTTGTGGAAAAGGCAGGCACGCCAAACAAGATGGGGCGCCAGGTCGCCGAGATCTGGCAGCATGTCGAAGACTCACTGCCCCCGAAGACTGACTTTACACGCATCTATGAGGTGATCGAAAAGGAGTCTAAGTCTTGAGTTTCGAACGTCCGTATGAGGGGCTAACCGTCATTGACCTGAGTCAGGGACTGGCCGGTCCCTATTGCGGCATGCTCATGGCGCAACAGGGTGCAGACGTCATAAAGGTCGAGCCACATGGCGGTGACTGGGCACGGTTAATTGGTGGCGTCTATGGTGATCACACCGCCTACTCCATTGTCGCTAACATGGGTAAACGCTCCATTTGCCTTGACCTTAAAAACAAGGAATGCCAGGCGATCGTAGACGACTTGATTCGTGATGCCGATGTTTTTATTGAAGGCTACCGGCCCGGAGTGGCGGAACGACTAGGCTACGGATATATGCGTCTGCAGCAAATGACACCGTCCCTTATTTATGTATCAATTTCAGGTTATGGACAGTCCGGCCCGATGCGCAACCGCCCGGCTATGGACCCGATGCTGCAGGCGTTCAGTGGCTTTGTACACGAAAACACCGGTATGGATGGTATATCGCACCATACGCCAGTCAGCTATTTCGACATGGCCACCGGCCTGTATGCAACACAGTCACTGGCAGGTGCACTGTACGCCCGACGCGACAGCAACCAGGGTCGCAAGATAGAAGTAAGCCTGATGGAAGGCGCTGGCGCCATTCAGGCTGTGCGCCTCCTGAGCGGTTTCCGCAGCGGACCAAGACGCGCATCGACAGCACCTTCAGGCACCTTTCAAACTAAAGACGGTTACATTCAGATAAACATCGTCCGCGACCCGGAATTCAAAACATTCTGTGAGCTGCTTAAACTTGACGAGTTATGGGCGCAAAAGAAATACCATTCCATCGCCGGACGCCTGCAGGATATTGAATACCTGAATAATACCGTGCGTGACATTACCTTAAAATGGAACGCTAGCGAACTCTCCGATCTTCTCAGTGACGCGGGCTTGCAAAACGAAGTGGTACAGTCCTATCGCGAATTTGTCGACCACCCACAGGCCAAAGAAATAGGCGTATTTACCTGGCTTGAACAGGCAGGCAGTGATGAAAAATGGCCGGTACCCAACATACCGGGTATGCCTGAATTTACGGTTGGTGAAGTACTGTCAGAGTCACCCACGGTTGGGCAACATACTCGCGGTGTACTGTCTGATCTCGGCTACACAGACAGCGCCATTGATAACTTGTACACAGCTGGTGCCGTCGCCTGACGTGAGTACGCAATGACACAACCAGCAAACGCCGACCTGCATGAGGTTAACCCTTCACACCGCTTTGACGAACAGGCTCTAAAACGGTACCTGGAACAACACATCGAAGGTTTTTCCGGAGCGCTGACAGTAAAACAATTCGCGTCAGGCCAAAGCAACCCGACTTTCCAGTTGCAAACCGCGAACAGACAATTTGTTTTGCGCAAAAAACCACCGGGAAACCTGCTGCCCTCAGCCCACGCTATAGAACGCGAGTATCGCGTTATGTCAGCGTTGCGTAAAACACAGGTACAGGTCCCACGTATGCTATCGCTGTGCACCGACCAAAGCATAATTGGAACAGAGTTCTATGTAATGGAAATGATTGACGGGCGAATCTTTCATGATCCGGGTCTGCCTGGCCTGTCACCTGCCGAGAGAAACCGGTTCTACGACAGCTTTGCTCGCAGCCTGGCGCAACTGCATAGCGTTACGCCTGACACCATTGGGCTATCAGACTTCGGCCGCCCGGACGGGTTTATCAATCGGCAGGTGAAACGCTGGAGCCAGCAGTATCTTTCAACAGAAACAGAACATATAGAAGCCATGCATCGGTTAATAGCATGGCTGCCAGACAACCTGCCACAGGATCAGGAAACCGCCATCGTGCACGGCGACTACCGACCAGGCAACGTCATCGTCGGAAAAGACACCTGTGAAATCAGCGCCATACTGGACTGGGAACTCTGCACCCTCGGCCACCCACTGGCCGACGTTGGCTACGTCTGCGCGTTATACCACGCCGACGTACTCCCAACCGGCCGCCTTAAAGGACTGGACTATCAACTCCTCGGCATACCCACCGAACAGGAATTTATTGACCTGTACTGCCAGTATTCCAACCGAACAGGTATCGACAATCACCTGTTCTTTGTCGTGTTCTCATTGTTTAGAAGCGCCGCCATCATTCAGGGTGTTTACAAGCGCGGACTAGACGGCAACGCATCATCTGAAAGCGCCCTGCAATTCGGAAAATTTGCGCGCTATCGCGCCGAGACAGCTTGGGATATTGTTGAGACGCAATTGTAACTCGACAAAGGCGTACAACTTTGTTGCGCGAACACGCTACTCAGGCATGGCGTGCAAAAACCCAAGTACAATAGTTCGTTGATCGGAGAACGCCCCCACCAACCAAGGTGGGAGGACAACTCCGTTGAACGAACATGCCGCACATGCATGCCGTATAAAAAACTAAGTACAATAGTTCGTTGATCGGAGATCGACTCCCAACGACACAACGGTGGGAGGACAACTCCGTTGAACGAACATGCCGCTCATGCATGCCGCATAA
>CAYMFQ010000170.1:5441-11637 GCA_964389335.1 uncultured Granulosicoccaceae bacterium | reverse complement strand
AACCGTTGAAGGCGGCTTAGGCAAAGGCGGCAAGCTCAAAGTTGCTGACTAGCTAAATCATTATGGTGCGGTTCGCAGCGCTCACGGGCACCCTACAAAGCGCGTTTATGTCGTAGGGTGCTATGAGTGCAACGAATCGCACCAGCACGTTAATGGTGCGGTTCGCAGCGCTCACGGGCACCCTACAAAGCGTGTTTATGTCGTAGGGTGCTATGAGTGCAACGAATCGCACCAGCACGTTAATGGTGCAGTTCGCACCGCTCAAGGGCGCCTAACATTGAACGTATTTAAGTTGTAGGGTGTGATGAGTGCAACGAATCGCACCAGCAATAGGGGATTAACGCATTCGTGGCGTGCGGCGTGCCACCAAACGTGCTGGTAACAACAACAGCAATAACAACAATGACAAGCTGCCGCCACCACCGTTACCACCTTCGCCCTCACTGCCTTCGTCAACGGGTTCCGCTGGTTGTTGATCGGGCTGCACGAGCGCGGCGCCTATCGACAGCACTGATACAGGCAACACCACGGTATTGTTACTAATATCCACGTCGCTCTCGTTAGCGCTGGTGGCCACGGAAATTTCAGAGTTGCCATCAATAATCGCGGTAGCGCTGAATTCGATCGTTTGCGATTGGCCCGGTGCCAGCTCGCTCAGCAGGCACAGCAGAATCTGCCCGGTATCAATACAATCATCCGATGGCTGTGGCAACAGGTTGTCCGGCACGATAATCTCGATCTCCGGTGAAGTCGCTACAGTTGTCGGATGTGCATTGGTCACCTCGGCGGTAAACGAAACCAGCTGCCCTGATTCAAGTGTATCGGCGCTGGTGTCAGAGGTGGTTGTTACAGTCAGGTTTAGATCTACACTGGCGGGATTACCCGGGTCACGGGTGTCCACGATAACCGTGCTTTGGTTGTTGGTGATGTCGGCATCACTCTGATCCGCATTGACTGATACATCGATGCTGATTTGCCCGGTGGCGTTAATCACCGCCGGTATACTCAATTGTGCAGACTGCTGTGGCCCAATCTCCGGCAGCTCGCAGGTCAGGGTGGTGCTGGCCGAGCGCAATACACATTCGGCTGGTGGAGCAAAGTCTATGGTTGCTGGCAATTGAATCGCGATCAGCGGGCTCGTCGCGGTGGTCAAATCGCTCGCATTCTCAGCGTTGATGTTGATTGTAAACGTGTCACCTGCGCGCAGATCGGTTTCTGTAACCGTGGCGGACAATTGCAAATCAACGGTTGCGTCGACAGCATCGTTTTGCACCACAAGGCTCTGCCAGTGGCCGCCAGCGTAGGCGAAACCGGCATCCTGTGGTACCAGGCCATTGGATGCGGCATTTGACTCAACAGACAGAGTTGCGCCCGTCGGTACAAATACATCGGCGAACGTGTGCTGCTGTACCGCAAAGTTCTCGGTTGTCAGCTCATTGCTTGCGGTGCCGGCGATAACCCCGTTGACCATAATCCGGTAGGTGCTTTGTCCTGCAGCTTCAGCCAGTGTGGTTAGCGTGAACTCATAATTGCCACCGGTACCGGTAAATGATGTGGTGGCGCGTGCGAACTGACCCTCAAAGCCTGTAGCGGTGGTATCGATAAACAGGCTGCCGCGTTCTTCATTGCGTTGATAGGCGATTGCACCGTCTTCAACAGACGAGAAACTATCCAGCGCATTCAAGGTGATGGTTTCAGCGGACAGTTTGCCGCCAGCAGCCAGTGAGAACGCCAAAGATAAGAGCAGGGTAAGCCGCCGGTACGTAATGATTGAGTACTTGTCCATATTTACAGTCGTTTGATTGTGCAAGTGCAGAATTTAGCGGGTGTGTACAGCACTGATGTCAGCTTTGGTGACAGTTGTGTTGACATGCAAAACCCGGCGCAGACGGCCTTTACGGCCAGTCTTTCAGCACTGCACAGATCAGGCCCTGCTGCCTGAAAACTGTGGACTTTGTCGATAATTTGGTCGGCGAACGTGATGCGAGTTGCGGTTTGAGAATTAGCGGGGGAATTAGGCGGGGTATAAAAAAAACATCGGTGCGGTTCGAATCTGAACCGCACCGCTGGTCTGGACTATGGCTTCGCGTTCTGACCCTGGCCGAACTTTACAAAGTGCTTGAATGACTTGTAGTAACCATTGTCGCCATACACGTCAGCCACTGCTGCGTAACGTTCAAGATATGACGGTGCATGGAAATCAGCTGAACCCTGGCGCCCTTCCTGAAAACCAAAATCGAGAAAGTGGTTCAACAGCGCTTCGTGTGAAACGATACCCGCGCCGGCCAGATCTGAGTAGCTGTTGCGATAGTAGGCCGGATCATACGCCACACTGGGTCGACGGCCTTCGTACATACCAACAGCCAGCCAGTGATTGAGCAGACCGCTTTCGTCGTCGCTCGCAAAGGTTGCCTGCAGATCTGCATACGAATCGCGGTAGAACGTTGTGTCCAGAATACTTTCCTTTGTCAGGAAGTAGTCTTCAAACGAGAAAGGCTTGGCGTTTCTGTATTGCTGAATCAGATCTCGCATTAGGTAGTAGTACAGATCACCTGACTCACCACCAGGCTCGATATCCCGATTAAGATGGTCGTCGTACAGGTCAACAAACGTCGGGTTACCGTTGAAGTCAAAGCGCTGTGCAATCCACTCGTTCCAGCCTGTCAGAATAACCAGGGGCTCTACATCACGGTTCTCGAAAGCAACGCGGAACTGCTGTGCCATGGTGCGACCGAAGAACTTTGGCATACCACCAGTGAAGCCGGCGTAGGAATTCGGGGTTTGAGTAAATGGCTCTGAAATATAAGTGTACTGATAGGCCGCGGCTACAGATATCTGCTTGCCTGCGTTGACCGGTTGATTGCAACCAGCTTCAGTCCAGCCATTTGACTGGTAGAAATCCAGTGCGTTACCGCAGGTGCTTATAAATTGCCATTCTTCATTATGCAAACGCAGGCCCCACATTCTTTCAACCGTCCAGTTTGCCTGCAGTGCGGGTCTGACCTGGTCAGTTTCTTCACGCGGGTAACGGTCGTCGGCGGCTGCTTCAAGTAACAGCGGCTTGCCATCATATTCAAATACCAGCTCCGGGAACTCATTGCTCAGCAGATCGGTGACGTGTTGGTACATTGGCTCGGCTCGCTGAAGTTCTCGACATCTTGCCGCGTTACCGTTGTTACAAATGCTGTTGCGCTCGTTGATGGTGCCTGAGTTATCGTCGGTGAACGGAACCCACGGTACAAACTTAGGTGCGCCGGGTATGGTGCGTGCCACTTCAAGTACCGGACGCAGTGACTTTAAAATAAAAGTCTCTGCCGCAAACGATGCAGTGTTCGGGTGGTTGGTAATATCCAGCACCAGAAAGTCGATACCGGCATCGCGCAGCATAGTCAGATGGCGATAGATAAGGTCGCGCTGATCACCAAGGCAGTAGTAACCTTCTTCAGGTCTGTCCCACCAGTGAAAGGTGCCTTTGGCGCCCCAGTCAGACTGTCCATTCAGGATTTCAGAAATGTTGTGCTGCTGGTTCAATGACGTTGCCTGGCAATGCCACAGAAAATACAGAATACCGACGGGCAGGTTGGCGCCATTATCAGTAACGGGTTGTGAGTCTGCGATGCACGGGTTGTGGTTTTCCCAGCCCCATCCATCACCGTCGGGGTCGGCAGTGATCTCGGTACAGTTGCGAAGGTCAACCGGGTTGCTGGCAACTTCCACTGGTGCGCTTGCGGTTACCTCGCTTTGCTGAGTCGGGGTGTCCACAATCAGGCAGGAACCACCGTTTTCCCAACCCCAGCCGTCACCATCAGGGTCTGATGCGCTGCTGGTACATGCAACCGTGTCTGCGAGCTTCAGGTTGTCCGCACTTTGCGGGGTGACCAGCAGTGAATTAGTGTCCAGATGAGTCGGGCTTCCCTGGCCCCCACAGGCGGCGATCAGGCCGAACGTACCAGCGATAAAAAGGCGTTGAATCGAGGGGGTGTAAGTCCGGGTCTGTGACATTCGAAGCTCGCTCCGTAAAATCGAGGCGCTAGTGTGTCAAAAATGAAACAGACTGACTGTGAAGCAAGTTCGCTTGTAGCTTATTGGCGTAAAGATTATGAAACAATATTGCCTGCGTACTGCCTCGGGCGAGCAGCAAACGCGCACAGGTTGGCAGTTTTTCTGTGAACTGTGTACGTAAGCGCGCCGGGCACCGTGCGTCGCTACATCATCTCTTTGGCCAGTAATTCATAGGATCGCCGGCGCACCGCCGGATCGTAAGTCCACGTAACCACAACCAACTCGTCGAGCTGCAGGGCGTCGTAGAGTTTGTGCAACCGCTCAGACACCTGTTGCGGCGTACCGACAAACGCGGTCTCGGCAATCTGCGCCATGCGCATCTTTTCAGGCTCGGTATGGGTGATGCCGTCGACCGTTTCCGGTGACATCAGTGGCTCGCGTAGCCCGCGTTCAAAACCAAGCCGCCAGTGCGCACGTGACTTAAAGTGGTGCCAGGCTTCGGCTTCGGTGTCCGCCGCCAGTGCCCACACACAGATAGTGGAATGTGGCTTTGGATGGCGCGCACTCGGCTTAAAGTTGTTGCGGTACAGCTCCAATATGGGTTCTGCGCCGCGTCCTTCAGTAAAGAACCACGCAAATGCATAGGGCAACCCCAGGTGTGCACCCAGTTGTGCGCCGTAGTCAGAGCTGCCAAGCATCCAGATTTCCGGGCTGGTGTCGCCTTTGGGGTGTGCCTGAATGGCGGCGAACGGGTGCTTGGCATCCAGTGGTGAGCCGCTCACCCATTGCTGCAACTCCACCACCTGTTGAGGAAATTGCTGGTGCGCAGTGGCCGCATTCGGGTTCAGCGCCATTGCCGTTAACCGGTCTGATCCGGGTGCTCTTCCAAGTCCCATATCAATTCGCCCAGGGGCTATTGCCTCCAGAATCCGGAATTGTTCAGCGACCTTGAGTGATGAGTAGTGCGGCAGCATTACGCCGGCGCTGCCAATGCGTATGCGCGAGGTGGTGGCGGCTATCGCTGCCATCAGCACTTCCGGTGCGGTACCGACAATCGCATCGCTGTTGTGGTGCTCAGACACCCAATAGCGGTGGTAGCCCAGTGCGTCACAGTGGCTTGCAAGTGCCAGTGACTCCTGAATGGCATCAGATTGAGGTCGGCCGACGCTGGCCGTCGATTGATCGAGAACGGATAGTTGCATGGGGGTGATTATATCGGTTTCCCGAATTCTGATAACGCTTTTACCCGGTTTAATTAGAAAACCAGAATCGCCAGTATTCCCTCCACACCATTACCGCACCCGGGCTGCACACGAAAATGCCAACTGCCACCGTTAACTATCATGTTCACCGCGATGAGCGTCAGGCGTTTCATATCGACGCTGACGGCGTAAAAGGGCGGATCGTCTGGCCGGAGCTTGCGGCGAGCTCGGTCAGTGTGAGCGACGTGCGTACACTGCCGCAGCCGCTAACCTTCGCAAGTGACAGTATTGCCTTTTATAACGCAGCCACCGCAGTAAAAGACTTTGAGCACGGCAACGACTGGCAGAGTGAGTACGATAAGGAGCTAACCGCGCTGTTGACTGACAAGATCGGCGCCGCTGAGGTGGTTGTGTTTGATCATACCGTGCGCATTGATGACCCCGCTTCAAAGCGACCACCGGCGCGCAATGTCCATTCAGACTACAGCACTGACGGTGCGCAGCAGCGCCTGCGGGATCTTCTCGGTGAAGAGAAAGCGGCTGAATGGAGTAACGGTCACTACGGGTTTATCAACATCTGGCGCCCGGTGGAACAACCAATAAACCGAACGCCACTGGGCTTCGTACGAACGCACAGCACAGAACCACAGGACTGGATACTACTCGACCTGATCTACCCCGACCGTGTGGGGCAAATACTCGGTCTGGTTGAAAACCGCACGCACGAGTGGATTTACCAGTCGCGAATGACACCGGATGAAGTCGCGCTGTTTAACATCTACGACAATCAGGGCTTGCCATCCATAGCGCACAGCGCGCTGGATATGGTTGAAGACGCGAGCGTCAGCAGTATTCGTAAAAGTGTCGAAAGTCGTACCCTGGTGCGCTATTCGTCGTGAAAGCGGCGTCGTGAAAGAAGCATAGTGAAAGAGCGTAGTAACGAGGCCAATACCATGAACAGCAGCTTCAGAACCATCAATACCGCTTATAAC
>CAYMFQ010000170.1:0-5341 GCA_964389335.1 uncultured Granulosicoccaceae bacterium | reverse complement strand
GGCCCATTCACCTTGGTTTTCAGTCTGGCATAAATTATCTGAGAATGTATCTGCAGGGTTTGCGCACTGCAGGTATTAACCATGTTGCGCTAAACCTGCGTTTTAACCACGCAGACATTGAAGACACGATTAAACGCCTTGGAGACGAGCTGTTGCCGGAATTTGCGTGCAGCGCCTAAAGCGTCAAATCCTCAATAGCTATAACAGAGAAACAACAGCATGAAAAAGACAATACTAATAACCGGCTCCACTGACGGAATTGGTCTGCTCGCTGCGAAGCAACTTGCGGAAAAAGGGCATACGGTATTACTGCATGGCCGCAGCAAAGAAAAACTCGATAAAGCACTGGCAGACGTGGGCGGTAGTGCAGAAGCTTATCAGGCAGACCTATCGAGCATTGCTGAAACCACAAAGCTTGCGCAGGAGGTTGCAGCGAAGCATCAGCAGATTGACGTGCTGATAAACAACGCCGGTGTACTAAAAGCACCCTCCACACAGGTAGAGGGCGGGCTCGACATTCGCTTCGTTGTTAACACACTCGCGCCATACCACCTGACACAACGGTTATTGCCCAACGTACCCAAAGAAGGACGTATCATTAATCTGTCATCAGCCGCCCAGGCACGCGTAGACCTCAACGCTATGGCCGGTAAAGTACCGCTTGATGACATGCAGGCCTACTCGCAAAGCAAACTTGCCATCACCATCTGGTCAAGAGAAATGGCTAAAGAACTGTCAGACGGCCCCGTTGTTATCGCCGTAAACCCCGGTTCACTGCTTGCGACAAAAATGGTCAAGCAGGGCTTTGGTATCGAAGGCAAGGATATGAACATAGGCGCAAGCCTGCTTGTGGATATGGCCCTTGAAGATACCTTCGCCGACGCCAGCGGTAAATACTTCGACAACGATGCCGGTCAGTTCGGTCAGCCCGATGCTGCGGCACTCGATGCTGCGCATAGCGCGAGTGTTATGGCGGGCATAAAGGAATTGTTAGGTGGGCTTGTCTAGCAAAGCGCTGCTAATGGTTGCACAGACTGCGGGTGCCCTGAGAATAAGGTATATTGAGTCGTCACCGTTGCGGTGACTATCAAAAGCCACGGACCGTACTGAATGACCACACAAGTCGATTACTACTTTAGTCTGACATCCCCCTGGAGCTATCTGGGGCACGACCGTCTGTTGCAGATCGTCAACGATGCCGGGGCAGTCGTGGTGCCGTTCGAGGTATCATACCGCGGCACCATATTCGCCCAAACCGGTGGCTTGCCGGTACACAAACGCGCACCAGAGCGCCAGGCCTATCGCCTGCAGGAACTGGCTCGCTGGCGTGACCATCTGGGCATTCATCTAAACGTTCATCCTGCACACTGGCCCAATGACGAAACCGTGGCCGCCAATATGTTTGTGGTACTACGCGAAACTGTCTCCGTTGAGGCCGCATTGGCTTTTGCCGGTCAGGTGATGACTGGTGTCTGGAGTCGAGAGCAGGATATTTCTGACACAGACACGTTAGTGCAAATAGCCAATGCCGTCGAGCTAAACGGTAAAGAAGTTCTTGAAGCGGCAGCCGACCCGAAGTGGGCCGCACTACGGCAGACGCAGACCGACGCTGCGGTAGAGCGCGGTGTGTTTGGTGCACCGAGTTATTGTATTGATGATCAGATTTACTGGGGGCAGGACAGGCTTGATTTTGTGCAGCGGCGATTGCAGCGGTAGGTATAACAGGCGTATTCGTTGTATTACTACCTAATGTTTGCTGTGTTTGACGTATATTTCCTGGTGGAAAAATGAAAGCCAATGGCTGTGAACTTCGAATTTCACGGGTTTTTTGTTTGCTGCTCTTGCGCAGCACGCCATTGTTCAAATTGAGATGGCCTGACTCCGTATCTGGCCAATACGCCAATATGAACCCGCTTCAACTCTGCAACAATCAACGCTCTAACATCCTCTTGTTCTGATTCCGGAATTTCTGTCGAAACCGCTTTGTTGATTATTTCCATTGGTGGCCGCTCTACTTGACGGATCACATCATGAATAACTTGCTTAATCAGGTTTCGCCACTGCAGTCTTAGAGGGTCAGGCGCTGCCATTTCTTGCTTCAGTGCGAGGTATTCTTGTGTGGAGCGCTCATAGGCCCATACGTATACATCCCGCAAAGCCTCTACTGTGGTGGTCTCGTAGACACAAAGTATCGCGGTTGTATAGGCGGATTCTGGTAGGTCAATAAATGTTAGTGGACACAGACGGTGCTTGAACAACGGCAAGTTTGCCGCGAGTCTTGAGGCGCGTTTATTCACATCAATAAATGGCTGGAGATATGGCAGGTGCACCATCACAAAAAAAGACTGCTCGAATGGATCTTCAATCGCATTTAGCTTGGTAAGCATGTTGTCGAATTGAGAGTCGAGTTGTTGTGGAGCTGATAGCGGACGATAAGCGCTGCTGGTTATTTCAACAATCTGCTGTCTGATGCGTCCTTCGTCTGCCGGGTTAGCCAACAGGTTATCGGACAGAATGCCATGCAAGTTAAGTAACGTGTGGCGATTGAAGCTTGTGGCTTTAACGTTGTGCAGTAGAAACTCAATCGCCTCTTTGTGGTTGAGGATCATCTGCGTTTCCTGAGCCTTTTTACCATCAGCGGATCTGCCACCCTCTATAAGGTTTAGGGTATCCAATCGGGAGTAGGTGTTGCCCTCAAGCTGACTGGATGCCCAAGACAAATCGATCATTAACCGGTTCAGGATATCGCGTGTATAGGTACTGGCAGATGATTCAATCTGTACTGCCTCACCCATCTTGCGCAGTTGTAGACGTAACGGTGTGGGCAGGTAATAGGTGCGGTTCGGTTGATACTCGTCCAGAAACTCGAACTGATAGCCAACCGGCGTTCGCTGTGTAACTGGTTGGCTGACATAGCGGATTGTCTCGCTGCTATCAGTTGACCACGAGATGGTATTAGCATCAGAGCCAGCCAGCCGCGTTGTGCCTGACTCCTCCGCGCTGTTTGAAAAATACCGACGGTTCGGCCCATTTCCAGTAGCCTTAATTGCCCTGGATTCCACCAATGCTTTTAAGGTTCTTTGCACGGTGCGGCGTGACACCTCTGGTAACTGCTCAGAAATTTCAGATACTGACTTTCCGTTGTTGCCGGACTCGACAATGATTTTCACAAGATTTGGGATTGTCACAGCTCAACTATCATGTGGCGCGATTTTTTGAACATCTGGCGCAATTATGGCGCAATTGGCGCGAATTAACAATAATTGCGCCATTTCAGGTGGCGCGGTTTTTTTCAACGGCTTGGCCCCCGCGCTAAGAAAGCAGTTGAAATTCGTCTCGTTTTCCAGCTGACCTAATCACCACCCTATTTATAATGCAGTAGAGAAAATATGCTTTGACCATCGAGACGGATCTTCTTATACTTACTGTGCAGTACGGCAATACTGCAATAAAAAAACCCCTGTTCCGGCAAGAACAGGGGCTTTTCCAAATCGAGCTGGTACGCCCGGATTTGACATCATCCTTAGGTTGGCTGAGAAGCCGGCCCCGGTCAAGCCAGTTCATGAAACTTTTAGATTCAACACAAGGAATCAATATCCTCATGAACACCCCTACTATTCAATGCCCTCACTGCGAGGGTGAAATCACACTTAGCGAAACACTCGCCGCCGACCATATCGAAGCGGCACAAGCAAAGCACCGGCAGGAAATCGCTGAACTCAAAGCTGTCCATGCGCAGCAGGCGCAGGCCATGACCGAGCGTGAGGCGAAGGTCGTTCAGGCGGAGCAGCAAGTACAGCAAACGCTCGCCAGTGAGCGCGGCGCTTTATCCAAAAAGATCGAACAGCAGGTTCGGCAGGATATGCAGCTCAGGCTTGACGAAGCCGACAAGCGCATTGCAGAAAAAGACGAAAGGCTGAAGCAGGCCGAAACGCTGGAACTCGCTTCACGGCAGCGTATGGCTGAAGCGGATGAGAAATCCCGCAAGGCTGATCTTGAAGTACAGCGCCGACTCGACGACCAGCGTAAATCGTGGGAAGAAGCCAGTGCCGAGCGCGAGGCAGCGCTGCAAAAACAGGTGGCAGAACGCGAAGCTGCGGTCGCACGGTCTGAAAAACAGATAGCACAAACTATCGAGGCCGAGCGCGAAAAACTGTCTGCCGCTCTGCATGAAGAGGTAAAGCAGGACTTCAGCCTGCAGCTACAAAACGCGGATCAGCAGGTAGCTGAGCTAAACAAAAAACTCGATGAATCAAGGGTTGTTCAACTCGATGCATTAAAGCGAGTTCGTGAAGCAGATGACAAGTTGGCGCAGTCAGAGCTTGAAGTGCAACGCCGCGTAGATACTGAAAAACAGCAAATCCGTGAGACAGCGCTGAAAGATGCTTCGGAGCAGAATCAGCGCCTACTTGCGGAAAAAGATAAACATCTTGAGCAGGTTAACGCCAAACTGGAGGAAATGAAGCGGCAAATGGAAAGTCGTTCGCAGCAAATGCAGGGTGAACTGGAAGAGCTCAATGTGTACAGCCGCCTGCTGGAAGCGTTTCCTCACGACGAGGTGATTCGTACTGAGCGAGGCAGAAACGGCGCTGATATTGAGCTTCGGGTGAAATCACCTTCCGGCAAAGTCGCGGGCATCGTGCTGATCGAAGTTAAGGACACGCAGAGTTTTGATCGAAAGTGGCCCGTTAAACTGAAAGCGGACATGCAAACACACCAGGCCGTCACCGGTGTTATCGTCTCACGGACATTGCCAGCAGACATCGAGACTTTCAGTCAGCGTGATGGTGTTTGGATATCGCAAATTGATGTAGTGGTGCCTTTGCTGTCAGCCCTTCGTTGTGAAGTGCTGGGCATATTCCGGGAGCGCAATATAACTGCATTATCTGACAGTGCCAAAGATCGGGTTTTTGACTACCTGACCAGTGCTGAGTTCGCCCGCCATATTTCCGCTCTGGTAGACAACCACCAGGCTATTTACGATTCCATTGCGTTGCAGAAAAAGCAATTGAACAAAAGAATCAACGAGCAACTGCATGCACTGGACAATATGTTTGTCGGTATAAGTAACGTCTATAACGACCTTGGTTTGAGAGTTGGCGGATCACTAAAGCCGGTGCAGGGATTGGAAGTTGATGATCTGCCGGAAGAGCCGGTCGCATTGCCGGCAGAGCCACAAGCCGTAAACGAATCTGGTCCGAGTGATAAGACGGACACCAGCGCTGCCTGACCATGCCAAAGCTTGCCGATATCGCCAACATTCGAAACGGCCTCGCCTTCCGGGGCCGTATCGAACACGATGACAGCGGAGACGCGCTGGTGCTCCAGGCAAGCGATTTAT
>CAYMFQ010000169.1:5253-11660 GCA_964389335.1 uncultured Granulosicoccaceae bacterium | reverse complement strand
ACGCGCTGGCTCATTGTCGCCGTTATTGTTGTACCGTTTGCCTGGCAGCACATTCAACGGGACTGGCTAACGATCCGGCAGCACTGGCGCGTACTGGCGCTGCTGAGTGCCTGTTCGATGGCGCTGTTTAATCTGTTGATGTATCTGGCTCTGCACTACACCAGTGCAATCAATGTCAGTATTGAACAGGCTTCGATGCCCGCCATGATCATGCTGGCTAACTTTCTTATCCTGTCGCAACGCATCAGCGTGCTGCAGATGGTCGGCTTGCTGTCGTCGATCATCGGTGTACTGGTGATATGCAGCGGTGGCGATATCGCTTCTTTAATGGCGCAGGGCGTAAACCGTGGTGATGCTTACATGCTACTGGCGTGTGCATTCTACGCCGCCTACACCTTTGGCCTGCGCTGGAAACCGGATCTGCACTGGCTAAGCTTTATCTGGGTACTGGCAATTGGCGCCACAGCCATGTCATTGCCGTGGGCGGCGTGGGAATGGCGCACCACCACCTGGTCGATGCCGGGCACAACCGGATGGCTGGTGCTGTTCTACATCATTGTGTTTCCCACCATCGTCAGTCAGATTTTCTACGCGCGCGGCGTGCAACTGATTGGCGGAAATCGCGCCGGCTTGTTTATCAATCTGGTGCCGATCTTCGGTTCATTATTGGCGGTTGTCATCCTGCGTGAGACGTTTCATCTGTTTCACGCCATTGGACTGGTGCTGGTAGTAGGCGGAATTATGCTTGCCGAACGCTATGCAGCAAAGTAACCCCACAGCTGTCACAGCCGCTGCTAATCCGCTGCAGCGGCGCATTGCCATTGCCGTTGCCTGTGGCTGCATTGCCTATCTTGCGTACCTGCTAACGACCAGCATGCCACCGGAACTCGGTGACTGGGCCGGGCCACCTCATCTTTCGAGCTCGGTGTTACTGGCGGTTATTCTTTCTGCGGTGCTGGCGCCCCATCATTCGAACAATGTGTCACTCGGCTGGTGGACCCTTACGGTCAGCGCGCTTTTTATCGTTGCCTTTGAGTGCCTGCAACTACTGACCCCCGAGCGCTCATTTCAGTTTATGGACATCGCCCTGGGTATTGCCGGTGCTGCGATAGCCATGCTCATCGCGATGCTGATCAGCCGTGCCATCGGTCGCTATGCCTATACGTGGCTTGCTATTGGAGTGACTATTGTGGTCCTCGTCGCCTCCGCGCTGTTGCTACGTACCGAAACAGCAAATGGTGTTTTTACCTGCGCTGCGGACAGCATTGATCCTGCACACTGGGACCTCGTAAGAATCGACGGATTTAACGCAGATGCCAGCGACGATACAAGAGTCACAAGCAGTATCGGCGCTTTGTGTGTATTTGACGCAGAGGAGAATTCACGCACTGCAGAGCCAGCCACAGTAGCAACCGCATTAACTGCAAATCAAAGGCTCAACCTGAGTGGAGCCGGATTAATCAGCGCGCGCCTCAACGGGTTTCGCGAGGCCGCAGCGCGTTCCGGACAACTTACGTTCGGCATTCGATTCAAAGCTGCTGAACTGCAGGCCGGACGCCCGCCACGGTTACTGGCGCTAATACAAACTACTGATCGACGCTCGACAATAGCCCGGGTATTTCAAAACGGCCCCAACGCAAACATAGCTGTCGGGTTCCAGCCATGGCAGCGCAGCAGTACGCTAATTACTAATCGGTTGCGCGATCAGTACCACGAGCTGGTCCTGACCTATGATGGTGTAGTTCAAACCACCTACTTTGATGGTGAAGTCATCGGCACCGAAGTGACATCAATGGCACCGCTTGATGCGGTGGGCGACGAATACGTATTAAACATCGGCCGCCGTGTTGATCTGCGCTGGCAGGCTTTCCATGGTGAAATTGATGCGATTGTTATAGGCACCACAAGCCTGAGTGCAGCAGATATAGCGACTCTGTTCCGTGGCAGCTAACTTTGCGCTGTTATTCTGCGATAGAGGTACAGGGCTACAAGCGTAATAAAGAGTTCAAAACCAAGGCCGCTGGCATTGAAGCCTGATAGCGATTGCTCCCATATCACACCAATCAAACGGCACAGCAATACACAGCCGACCACCCAGCCTATCGCCACCAGTGCACTGCGGTGGTTTTTGCGGATCAGGCCAAGCCCTGTCAGGTAAATCGCAAAGCCGATTTGAAAG
This sequence comes from uncultured Granulosicoccaceae bacterium, assembly GCA_964389335.1. Classification (GTDB taxonomy): domain Bacteria; phylum Pseudomonadota; class Gammaproteobacteria; order Granulosicoccales; family Granulosicoccaceae. The sequence goes on along the minus strand of CAYMFQ010000169.1, from coordinate 9,481 downwards.
CCACCATAAGTTGCCCTGATATCTGCGAGCCCGGAGGCATTAGCCTGCAGGCCGGCAAGTTCTGCAAGCATACGTGGCGAAACCACGTATATCACCCCAAACATCGCAAACACGGCAGCGACAAAACCTATAAACAGATTGGTGACGGTTGTTATTCGAGGATCCGCACTGACGCTCATGCAGCCGGACTCCGACGCGACAGACTGGCACCGACGATCTCCTCAGTGACCTTTGCCACGGTTTGATTATCTGCATCCGGGTAACGCGTAATACCCGCCTGAAATAACTGCATCGCCGTGGCAGCGGTAAACAATGGCACACCGTGGCGACGCGCCAGATCCATACTGATGGTCAGGTCTTTGTACATAGTGCTGATATGGCTGCCGGTGTCCTGAAACTTTCGATCAATAACATTTTCCAGAGCAGAGTTGGTAATGCCACACCCTGCAGCAGAGGTACTGAAAACCTTTAGTAATGCCTCTGCATCCACACCGGCCTGAGCCGCAAGTACCGACGCCTCAAACGTTGCACTAAAAATGGAACCGATCAACGATTGCAGACAGCCCTTAACAGTTTGCCCGACACCGGGATCATCTCCAACATGATGTATTGTGCCGCTCACCGGCTGCATTACCGGTTGCCACTTTTGCAGCAGGTCGGCCGGCGCCGATGCCATCAGCGTTAGTGTGCCACCCTGTGCACCGGGGCGACCGCCGCTGACGGGCGAGTCGATCAGATCAATGCCAGTGTCCTGCAACGCCTGACCGATTTCCTCTGCCTCGGTGGCGTGGATCGTCGCGGTTAATAAAACAACTCCACCAGCTGCCATAGTCGACACCAGACCGTCACCCAGAATCACAGACTTTGCTTCGTCGCCATTCATCACCATCACATAAACGGCTCTCGCCTCGCGGCCGACAGCAGCAGCATCGGCGAGCGGTCGACCGCCCATCGTCGCCAGTGCATCCATTTTCTCAGAAATCAGGTCGTGGCCAACAACATCAAAGCCGGCTTTGATAAGATTCAGCGCCAGCCCCGAACCCATATTGCCAAGGCCAATTACACCGACGGTTTGCGTCATGTTGCTTATGTCCTTCAATTCAACCTGGCTGTTGTGCCATGTCTTAATTAGTTACTGGCTGCCGAACCGAGCGACAGTGTTGGCGTCAATGCATCCGGATCGACGTGGATGTGTATTAACGACGGGCCGTCTGCTGCCATAGCCTCCGACAAAGCAGCCGGAAATTCATCAGCGTTATTTACGGTACAACCAAACGCACCGCAGGCCCGGGCCAGCGCAGCAAAGTCGGGGTTGCTCAGATCAGTGGCAGACACTCTTCCGGGAAAATGATTTTCCTGATGCATACGGATGGTGCCATACATGCCATTGTCGATAACCAACACAATTACTGCCGCGTTTGCCTGCACCGCAGTGCTGAGCTCCTGGCTGGTCATCTGAAAACAACCATCACCGGCAAACGCTACGACCGTCTGATTTGGGTGCGCGAGCTTGGCGGCAATTGCTGCCGGTAATCCGTACCCCATTGAACCACTGGTTGGAGCGAGCTGAGTGCCGTAGCCCCGATAGCGCCAAAAGCGATGAATCCATACCGTGTAGTTACCAGCGCCATTGCAAAGGATCGCATCCGTCGGCAGCGCGGTTTCCAAATGCTCCATCACACCGCGCATAGTGTGCCCGGAGTCGATGGTGTGCGACAGTGAGGACCAGCCCAGGTAGTGCCGGTGCGCCTGCTGTGCACTGCCCTGCCAGGCTTTTGGGGCCGGTAATTCAATCTGCTCAAGCGCATCGCAAAAGCTGTCAGCACTGGCAGTGATGGCAACGTCAGGCTGATAGAGCTTACCGTGCTCCTCCGTTCCGGCGTGCACATGAATCAACGTTTGTTTGCTGGCGGGCAGGTCAATTAATTGATAATCCTGTGTGGTGATTTCCGATAGGCGTGCACCAATCACCAGCAATAGATCAGCCTCCTCAATGCGCTGCAACAGCAGTGGATTTATACCCAGACCGATATCGCCGGCGTAGTGGCTGTGGTTATGGTCGAACAGCGACTGACGCCGAAACGAGCAGGCCACCGGCAAATCGAGGCGCTCCGCTATCTGTTGAAACTTCGCCACCGATGCTGCACTCCAGCGGCTGCCACCCAGTATTGCCAACGGATTGGATGCCACCTTAAGGTGCTCGGCAACACGCTGCATTTGCTGGTCAGTGGGAGCGGTATCGGGCTGACTCCACGGCTTAAGCGCTATTGGCTCGGCGGTATCTGTCAATGCATCCTCCGGCAACACCAGTACCACCGGACCAGGCCTGCCACTGGTTGCGATATGCCAGGCCCGGGACACCATTTCCTGCACACGACTGGCGCTGTCAATCTCTGCAACCCACTTGGCCATGGAGCCGAAGAATTGCGCGTAATCGACTTCCTGAAATGCCTCACGATAGCGACTGCCGGTGGCAACCTGCCCGACAAATAAAATCATCGGCGTGGAGTCCTGCGCGGCGATATGCACACCGGCAGACGCATTGGTGGCACCCGGACCTCGGGTCACCATGCAGATGCCCGGGGTTGCGTGGCGCTTGCCCCAAGCCTCGGCCATGATGGCCGCACCGCCTTCCTGTCGGCAGACCGTTGTGGCGATGTCACTGTCGTGCAGCGCATCCAGCACCGGCAGATAGCTTTCACCCGGCACGCAGAACACACGGGTAACCCCAAAGTGCTCAAGCGATTGCACCACCAGATTGCCACCGTTATTCATTGCGCTTCCCTTTTTCGGACGATCACTGTTAATTGAACCCGTCGTTGCAGACCTTATTGCTGAACAATGCTACCGCGCTTCAGCAGTCAGCGCGATAAATCCGCCACTGATCTGACAAACCTGTCTGGCGTTCTGGAATTCATCTGCTATAAAAAAAGCACATGCGTTGGAAAACTGACGGGTCATGGCCGAGTGCTGCGTTCCGGCGCCACAATAATCAACGGGGAGTTGGGCAAAATTATGTTGGGTTACTACCACAGGACTGGCTGGAAGTTACCGGTTGCAACGCGAATCCTAAATAAATATCGACGATTCCGCCAACAAAACCAGGCTTACCACCCGACTGCGTTCTTCGCACTGGATGCGATGGTAGCCGGTCTTAAGATACTGCCGGTGGTCATTGCCTTCATGCTGATCTACAGTCAGGTTCGATAGCATCGGTTAATCTGCTGGCAGACGACTACTGCCCCTGACAATCAGTTGCGACGGCACGATAGCAGCGCGCTTAACCACCGACTGGTTTTCGATCTGATCTATCAGGATACGCAGCGTTTCGGCGATCATTTGTTCGGCTGGCTGCGAGACTGTTGTCAGGTCATACCCCTGCCAGGAGGCTTCGGGAACATCGTCGTAGCCTATCACCGACACGTCATTCGGCACAGATAAACCAAGTTCCTGCCGCAGCACGTCCATCACCGCGAACGCCATATGATCGTTCGCAACAAACACGGCATCAGGTTTCTCCACGCCGGTAAAGAGCGTGCGCGCAGCCTGAGCAGCGCCGCCAAAGGTGTAACCGCCAACAGCCCTCGCCCAGGGGGTAGTGCCGTGTTCGGCCAGCGCTTTATAAAAACCTGCCTCGCGATCCCGATTGGTTGACGAGTCTTCATGTCCGGCGATAAAAGCAATGCGCTGATGACCGGCACGCACCAGAAAGTCTCCAACAAGGCGCCCTCCTTCGATATTATCCGAGGTAACGCTGCTGGCTGGTGAGGACGGCACGTACCGGTTAAACAACACCACCGGAATCCCTGTTTTCGCACACTCCTTCGCCAGCGTTGACGACAGTGTCGCGGATGCCATCACGATACCCTCAACCTGATACTGCATGATTTGCTGCACAACCTTGTCCTGATCACCCGGGTCAGTCATAAACAGCAGCACGTGATAGCCCTTGTCCTGGAGCCGCCTTGAGAGCCCCTCCAACACGACCGGGTAAAACTGGTTATCCAGATAAGCGGTCATCATCGCAATCAACCGCGAGCGACCGCTGATCATTGCCCGCGCCAGCGCGTTGGGGCGATATCCCAAATCACTCGCCGCCTCAAGGATCCGCTCACGCGTCTCGGGCGCTACACTCGCACCGGGCGTGAATGCCCTGCTCACCGCAGATTGCGAAACACGGGCTCTGCGCGCTACATCACCGGAAGTCACCACATTCTTGCTCATACAC
>CAYMFQ010000169.1:0-5153 GCA_964389335.1 uncultured Granulosicoccaceae bacterium | reverse complement strand
GCAGGCACAAAAAAGCACGATTTCTACGCCTCTGGAATACGCCGAAACCGTGCTTTTTAGTAATCCGAACCGCCTCTGGAATACGGTTAGGAGATGCGTGGATTATGCAGCGTTGCTCCTTACATTTCCCAGACATAGTTAACACTAAGCATCAATATGTTTCATTTTATTTACATCAAATAATCATCAATCCGAGAATGGAAATGCACGCTTGAAAACGAGAGAAGTAAACCAGGGACACCCATTAATTATTCTTCTCAAGCGGAGAACGTTGTTTGATGGCTCGCTTTTGCCGGAAAACGGGAGTGGTGTCAATTCCGACTATAGAGATACTTGTGGCTATCGCTGCCACAGGCACAAAAAAGCACGATTTCTACGCCTCTGGAATACGCCGAAACCGTGCTTTTTAGTAATCCGAACCGCCTCTGGAATACGGTTAGGAGATGCGTGGATTATGCAGCGTTGCTCCTTACATTTCCCAGACATAGTTAACACTAAGCATCAATATGTTTCATTTTATTTACATCAAATAATCATCAATCCGAGAATGGAAATGCATGCGTGAAAACGAGAGTGTGGTTTTTTGACAGGAAAGTATGGGTGTCCTGTTTGGGGTGTGACTTTAGGATAGGTCCAGGCAACACAAAAAAAGCACGGTCTCTGCGCCTCTGGAATACGCTGAAACCGTGCTTTTTAGGGTGACCGCAACCGCCTCTGGAATACGGCTGGGTCGATAAAGCGAAACTTAACGCCGAGAAATCACCGTCAGACTGACGATAGATATGGCGATACAGGCAAATACAATTGACATTTCCGGGTGCATCTCGTTAACAAGTGATGCGTGCATTATGCAGGTATGGCACCCAACAATCCCAGACGCCGTTAACAAAACACATCAATTAGTTTCATTTTTATTACAACTTATACTGTGGAAAATGAGAAACACGCACGCTCCTGCCATGTGTGTCCAGGACGGACGATGGTGGACGGAAAATCCGGCTGGTTTGGTGAGTCCGGGAAATACTGGGTTTCCAGGCACAGCGCGCCGCGCCGGCCATAGAGAACCCCTTCTTTACCGGGTCGATCGACATGGTTACCGGAGTAAAACTGAACTCCAGGCTGCGTGGTCTCGACCTCCATACAACGTCCGCTTTTTGCATCAACTACCCTGGCAACCCGCTTCAACGCCCCTGCAGCACCCGCGATAACCCAGTTATGGTCGTACCCGCTGCCGTTATTTAACTGTTCATGTTCTGACTCGATGCGCGCTCCAATTACAGTTGGCGTTCGAAAATCGAGCGGTGTTGCCCCTACCGGCCGCGTTCCCCCCAACGGGATACCGAATTCATCCGTCGGCACGTACTCGTCGGCGTTTAATGTCAACTCATGCCCAAGGACCCCATCAGCGACTCCATGCTGATGCCCCTGCAGATTGAAGTAACTGTGGTTGGTGAGGTTGACGATGGTGGGTTTGTCCGTCGTCGCACGGTATTCGATATGCAACTGATCCTCAGTGGTCAAGCGGTAAACTACCTCGCAGTGCACGCTTCCGGGGTACCCTCCGTGCCCGTCCTCGCTGAGGTAACGCAACACGACTGCTGCGGCCCCATCCTCGGTTTGTGCTTCCGCCTGCCAGATCATTTTGCCAAAGCCGGCAGACGCGCCGTGCAAATGATGCCCGCCTCGGTTGATCTCGAGTTGGTAACCCTGCCCGTCGATGCTAAACCGACCGTTACTGATTCGGTTGGCATAACGACCCGTAATACAGCCGAAGTGCGCGGAACACTGTTCATACTCGGCCAGCGTATCGTAGCCAAGCACAATGTCATCGAATTGCCCGTTGCGGTCCGGCACACGTAGCGTGCGAATTACCCCACCATAGTTCAGCACACTGAGCTCGACACCGCCGGTGTTAGTCAACACAAACTGATCGATTGATGCCCCGGCACCAGTGCGGCCAAAGGGGTGGCGACTAACTTCGACAGTCAATTTATAAAACCCCGCTACGGCTAACGTTTTTCTTCAAGTTCAGAGACGGTATTTTCACCGCGAATATTTAGCTCAAGCTTGATTCCGTTGGGATCACGGAGAAACAGCTGAGTCACCCCTGCCGCCGGGCGCTCCACCTTGTTGTAATGAATGGCACGTTCGTTAAACAACCGCTCAAACTGCTCGACGCCACTGGCATCAAAGGCCAGGTGATCAACCGCACTCTCGCCGCCTGTGCCTGGTTGCGTGACAAAATTAATGTGTAATACCGGGTGACCGTTTAACAACAGCCAGGTACCCGGGGAATCCGACGGTGGTCGCAAATGCGCGCCGTCAGTCATCCCCAGTACATCGCAGTAAAACGCGACAGTATCTTCCGGCAGCGCCGTCGAGATATTAAAGTGATCAAGGCCGTTGAGCTTCATCTGCCGCATCCCCCTGTGTGCCGAAACAAAATTACCATAGTGCCCTCGTGGAGCCACCAGTCACGCCTGCATTACGGTCGCCACCTGGCCATGATGCAGCAGTTTATCATCACAGGTGCATCTAAAGGCAGCAAGCTCGTCCTCCGCGACAGATCTGGAAACGCGCAATGCACCATCATTTTAGTGCACCACCCGACAAGCCAGCCTCTATATGAAGGAATGGACACTCGAACACCAACACATGTCGACAGCAGCTGGCTGTACAATTAGAGGCATTGATGACAAACGAGCGGCAAGCGTTTTGAGCTGAACCGGGCCGCACAACTGACGAGAAATACTGTGAAAACAATTGGGTTGCTGGGCGGTATGAGCTGGGAGAGTACCGCACTCTACTATCGACTGATCAACGAAGGTATAAAAGCCAGATTGGGTGGCCTGCATTCAGCACGCATTGCCATGGTCAGTGTTGATTTTCAGGAAATAGAATCCATGCAGCACCGTGGCGACTGGGACGGTGCCGCAAATGCACTGATTGATGCCGCACGCAGTATCGAAGCCGCTGGCGCAGACTTTCTGCTTATCTGTACCAACACGATGCACAAGGTTGCTGATCAGGTAGAAAGCGCGATCAACATTCCGTTGTTGCATCTGGCCGATGCCACGGCACTTGCCATAAAGCAACAGGGCATCAGCACCGTCGGACTGCTGGGCACAGCGTTCACCATGCAACAGGACTTTTACAAAGGGCGTCTGGCCCATCATAACCTCGATGTACTGGTACCCAAGGATACAGATATTGAACAGGTGCACCGGATCATTTACGAAGAGCTATGCCTTGGGGTGGTAAAGCCGGAGTCTCGCCAAGTGTATCTTGGCGTTATGGACAACCTGCGCAACCAGGGTGCACAGGCAATAATCGAAGGATGTACGGAAATTGTATTACTGGTGCAGCAACAACATACCGACATTCCGCTGTTTGACACGACTGCCATCCACGCTCAGGCAGCAGTGGAACATGCACTCAATGTGTAGCACGCGCTCCAGACGCTAGCTCATGACAAAACGTCGGCCAGAATCTGCGAAGAAACTCTCGCAACACTATTACCACGACAACGTTAATGCGTTGTTTGGTTTTATAGGCGAGCGTTATCAGAACATACTGGACAACACGGAACGCGATTTCCTGCACACCTATCACTCGCTGTCGCAACCTGCTCAACAACTGTATAGCCGGTTGCTCATGCGCACGCGACATTTTGTCCGCGCCGGACACATCAATTACCCCGAGATTCCAAAAACTCAAGAGGCTTTGGCAGAACTGGTTGAACACGATCTGTGCCGCACTGCAAGCCACGACAATGCGCCAGACTGGATTGGTTTGTTTCGTCGCGAAGAATTGTCAGCAGTGCTGCCGGCGATACCACAATCTATTGGCGACCTGGCCCAATGCCCGAATATCCGTCGCCAGCTTAATACACTGGATCTGTTCGGTGCTACGCCACTTGACCTTCTGCAGCACACCGATCAGGTTTATCACATTGCATTAAAAGATGCATTTTTGAATTTTCAGCTACTGTTCTTTGGTGATCTGTACCAGGACATCAGCGCATTTGTGCTGCGTGACCTTGGCCTCGCGCGTTATGAACAGACACTTCATGATCATCTGCCACTGCCATTTACCAGCCGCGCGCAACTCATGGCGCATCGATACCTGTACCAGTGCATAGACAGCTTTGACGACGCGGAAACTAACGATCCACAGGTTTTGCACGAGTTTCACCAACAACTGCAGGTAATTCCGGCAGAGCTACTAGCGACGGATACCGCATTAAACCGACGTGTGCAAAAGTGGTGTAATCGCATTGCGCGACAACTGGAAAGGCTCGATGCACTGGCCGCCGCTGCAGAGATTTATCGCTGCACTACCCTGCCACCGGCGCGAGAGCGGCTGGCAAGAATACTCGGAAAAACCGGCCGCAAAGCAGACGCCCTGAATATTTGCAAAGCCATGCTAAAAGACCCGCTAAATGCTGAAGAACTCGACTTTGCAGAACAATTCGGGCAGGCGCTGGCAGGGCAACTGGACTGTGAATTCCCCACCATCAGCAAATACAAACCGAAGCAGCTAACACTGACAATCCCGCCATCTGCACTTTCAGTGGAATATGCAACGGCGCTGCACTTTGCCAAAAGCGGTAAGTGTTTTTACGTAGAAAACAACCTGATCACCGGCATGTTCGGGCTGGCAATGTGGGACATCATCTTCGCGCCACTGCCTGGTGCGTTTTATCACCCGTTTCAAAGCGCGCCGGCCGATTTACAACAGCCAGACTTTGCACTGCGGCGACAGGATTTATTTACGGCACAACTGCAAAACATTGAGGAACATGGTCTGGCATCATGTGTTCTGCCTGTGCTGCATCACAAGCGCGGCATCTCCAACTCATTGGTCAACTGGTATGCGATTGACCGAAACCTCGTTGTACTGGCGATTGACCGCATTCCACTGTCTCACTGGCTGGCGATCTTCAGGCATCTGATGCGTGATATTCCAGCCCATCGCAGCGGCCTGCCCGATCTTGTGTACTTTCCTGATACCGGCAACTATCAGCTACTTGAGGTTAAAGGCCCTGGAGATCAACTGCAAAAGAACCAGCGCCGGTGGATGAAGGAATTTGCCGCACACAATATTCCCCATGCGATTGTCAACGTCCGTTTTACAGAAACAGATACCGTTGA
>CAYMFQ010000168.1:0-11681 GCA_964389335.1 uncultured Granulosicoccaceae bacterium | reverse complement strand
CCAGGTTCGCTACTTCCTCCTGCGCCTTCTGCATTTTTTCCTGCATCTGCTGCGCCTGCTTCATCATCGCGCCTAAACCACCTTTCATAGCCATACCTTTTCGTTTTCAATGTTTCGGTTATCCGGTTGCGAGAATTGCTCCTGCCCCATCGCGGCCGACCTGTGGATGCTACTTCGACTCGGCGTCGTCATCCGACGCGATGGGCTTGATACTACCGGTGCTGACGGTCCCGTCGAACTGCTTACAGATTTGCTGCACGACCGGATCATCGGCGATGGCACTGCGCGCCTCTTCAAGCTTTGCCTGCTCGGCGTGTTTGGCGTCCAGTGCCGGAGTGTTACCTTCAAGGGTTTTAGGTACTTCGACTTTCAGCTGCACTTCACCCTCGGCAAAAACAGACATTTTCTCGCGCAGGCGCTCTTTCCATCGAGGTGCAGCGAGTGTCGCGTACTCAGGGTCGAGTAGCAGGTTTACTGTGTCGCCTTCGGCGGAGCCAAGCACACAGTTGCGCGCAAGCTGTAACGGCATACCAGATACAGGTAACTGTTCAACGATGCCAATCCACTGATCCGGTTGCCAGTCGAGTACTGCCGGTGGCAGTGCTGCGGGCGGTGGCTCTGCGGCAGATTCACTGGTATCGCTGGCTGCTGCTTTCGCAGACCCCGCAGCGGCGGCCGCAGGTGCACTTGATGTGGCTGCAACCGGCGCTTGTGGAACCGACGCACGCGTTGGCGCGGCGGCTGGTGGCGCTGCGGCGGGTGAAGCGTTGTTATTAGCCGCGGGCGGCGGCGCTGGTGCCGTCTTGCGCGGCGCCGCATTAGCTGCTGCAACAGCTGCACTCGCGGCTGGCCGAGGGGCCTGTGCACCGGCGCCGCCACCTGCATCCGGCACAAAGGCCAGCATACGTATTAGCGTCATTTCGAACGACTGGCGCGGGTTCGGCGCATAGGGCATATCGCGGCGACCGATCAGACCAATCTGATACCACAGTTGTATATCTTCAGCGGGAATATTCGATGCAAAGTGCCTGAGGCGCTTTTCATCGTGCACTTCACCAGGCTTTAGCTGATCTACGTTTTGCAGCAGCGCGATTTGATGCAACAGCGCCAGCAGCTCACCGAGTACGAAGTGATAGTCCGGCACATATTCCGCCAGTACCTCAACCTGGGCGAAGATATCAGCGCCATTGGCATTGGCCACAGCCTCGAGAAGATCGTAAAGGCGCGATGGTGAAAAGCGGCCCAGCATGGCCTCGACATCACGCGCTGTTACCTGCCCCTGACCGTGGGCGATAGCCTGATCAAGCAGGCTCAATGAGTCACGCACGCTGCCATCAGCGGCCTGCGCGATGTGCGCCACGCCTTCGGTTTCGTATTCGACGTTTTCGCTTTTAAGCAGCTTTTCCAGATACGGCAGTAGCGACTGCGCTGGCAGCTGTTTCAGATTGAACTGCAAACACCGCGACAAAACTGTTACCGGCAGTTTTTGCGGGTCAGTGGTGGCGAGCAGAAACTTAACGTGCGGGGGTGGCTCTTCGAGCGTTTTAAGCAGTGCGTTAAAACTGCTTTTAGAAAACATGTGTACTTCGTCTATCAGGTACACTTTGTAGCGCCCGCTGCCGGGAGCATAGGCTACGTTGTCGAGCAACTCGCGCGTGTCATCAACACCGGTGCGGGACGCCGCGTCTACTTCGATTAAATCAAGGAAGCGCCCCTCATCAACCTGCTTACAGGCAGCACACTCGCCGCACGGCGATGCGCTAACGCCTTTTTCGCAGTTAAGGCTTTTGGCGAAGATGCGGGCGATGGTGGTTTTGCCGACGCCGCGTGTGCCGGTAAAGAGATAGGCGTGGTGCAGGCGATCGTGATCGAGTGCATTGGACAGCGCACGCAGCACGTGCTCCTGACCCAGCATTTCATCGAACTGACGTGGGCGCCAGCGACGCGCCAGAGCCTCATAGGCCATACCACTGCCCTCGAACAGAAAACCATTGGAGTGCTGCCGCTATACCGATTGGCCGGATGTTTAACCAGCCACGGAAACAACGAAAACCCGTACCAGAACCGGCGCCTGGCAACAAACCAGCGCAAGGCGATTGTGGCGTTGGGAACAGTCTGTTGATGACGGTCGAGCTCTTGGCAGGCGGCTAACGAATGGGTGGCGCCCCGCACCAGCCACATCCCGGCACCCGAGTCCACCGCTGCCGCTGCTCCCTTCCGGGCCTGACGGGGTTCACGGTTTATCGTCGCGAGAGGGCCGATGCAGAACACCATTAACCCGACTTCCCATTGTCGGGCTTTGTTGACCGGCTTTCAAGGAAAAGCTTAAATTAAGTTATGCTCAGGAGTCTGCGCGGCGATGCTAAATGTCGTTTTGTTCCAACTTCCATCCGGATTGCCGGCTGTCACACAGGTGTCATACTCGAGGGCGATACTGTTTACACACCCGGCAGCAACACGAGACCATAGGGAGCGATGGCCGAGCGCATCCTCGTAGTTGAAGACGAAGAAGGCATCCGCCAGCTGATCTCTGACGCACTGACGCCACACGGTTTCGATGTCGTCGAAGCGCGCAATGGTGCGGCAGCGCTTGCAGTGATAGAAACTGCTCCGCCTCAGTTGGCCATTGTTGACTGGATGATGCCGCAGACGTCCGGCATTGAGCTGATCCGTCAGTTGCGCTCGCAGGAAACCACCCGCGCCCTGCCCATCATTATGCTGACTGCCCGCAGCACAGAGAACGACACCATTGAGGGGCTCGAAGCGGGTGCTGACGATTACATGCACAAACCGTTTTCCACCCGTGAACTGATCACCCGTGTGCGCGCGTTGCTGCGACGCTCCGTGAACCACGCAACGTCAGCCGTGCTGCAGGCTGGCCGCTTAACGCTCGATCCGGACGCACACCGCGTGCAGGTGGAGAATGACGTGATAGACCTCGCGCAAACAGAGTTCAGGCTGCTGCACTTTTTTATTGGTCATCCGGATCGTGTATTCAGTCGCGCACAATTGCTGGACCATGTTTGGGGAGTCAACCATTTTGTCGACGAACGCACCGTGGATGTGCACATTCTGCGGCTGCGCAAGGCCCTGCGCGCTCACGGCATTGATGATCTGATTGACACCGTCCGTGGGGCTGGCTACCGAATGACTCTGAAGGCCGACGACACCTGAAGAGTTGCTGCCCTGTTGCGCACAACACACCGGTTGCCGCTTCCCGCGGTTACCTCCATAATCCACCTCGGCGACGGCATCGGCAGTCGTGCATCACGGCATTTGAGTTAAACCACCATTCTGCGGTCGCTTTGGCTAATCGTTGGCGACCGGAATTCTCCGCGGGCAATACATGACAGGCATGCGTTTTAGCTACGGCGAACAAACCAGAATCGTAGTGGTTGCGTTACTGGGTGTGGTGTTCGGACTGGCGCTCGGCAATATCTGGCTGGGGCTTGCCGGCGGTTTCTTTTTCTACTGCCTGTGGCTGCTGCAGCAGGCCCACCTGGTAGACGCGTGGCTTGGCAAAGGCGCCAAGCGCAGCAAGGTCCCTGACACTGACGGTGTGCTCGGGCACATTGAGCAACTGATTTATCGGCGCCGCAACAACGAGCGAACACGCAAGACACGTCTGAAGAAAATTCTGTCTCTGTACAACAAGTCGGCGGAGGCACTGCCGGACGCAACCGTCATCACCAACAGCCGTTTCGAAATCGTTTGGGCGAACGACGCCGCCAATCGTTACATGGGCATACGCGGAACGCGCGATGCGGGCCAGCGCATAGACAACCTGATCCGCGTACCCGAGTTCCACGAATACGTTGTGAACTTTGATACCAGCGAAGAAATCGAATTTCGCTCACCACTGAACCCACAGCTAATTTTGGCAGTACGTGGCGTCAACTACGCAGAAAACCTGTGTCTGTTTATCGCACGCGATGTCAGCCAGCGCGTCAACCTTCGAGAGACACGCGCCGCATTTGTCGCCAATGCCTCACACGAATTAAAAACGCCGCTCACGGTGGTCAACGGCTACCTCGAAATGCTGGTGGACGATGACAGCCTGCCGGAAGAGGCGCGTCGCAAACTGGTGACTGCCGAGCGCCATGCGCGTCGCATGAGTGACATCGTGTCTGATTTGCTAACGTTATCGCGCCTGGAAAATCAGGAACTCGACGTCAGTAAAATGCAGCAATTGCCGATTGCCGCAATACTGCAATCAGCCATCGCCGATGTGACCAGCGCACAGCCGGAAGCGACGCATCACTTCGACACTGATATCGACCACAGCATCCTGCTGCACGGCAGCGAAGTCGAAGTAAAAAGCCTGTGTAACAACCTTTGCCAGAACGCTGTGCAGCACACACCGTCCGGCACCCGAATCCAGGTTAGCTGGTTAGCAGATGGCGATGGTGCACTACTGACAGTGGCAGATAATGGCCCGGGCATCGATGCCAGCCACCTGAACCATATTACTGAACGCTTTTACCGGGTCGACAATGACCACTCTCGTGAATCGGGCGGTACAGGACTTGGGCTTTCTATCGTGAAGCACATCGTCAATCGCCATAAAGGTGAACTCGATGTGCGCAGCACACCCGGCGCCGGCACAACTTTCAACGTGCGCTTTCCGGCAGACGTAATTTCCACAGTAAGCCGTACTCCCGCCCAGGCCGCCGGCAATGCGTAGCAGTTGTTGCGTTTTGGAATCGGAACGATGACAGTTTGCCCGGGTATGCGTGCAATCCTTACAATGTCATCAAATATTCACATGCGTGAATTACGCTTCAATAGATAAGCGCTGAACAAAGCTTTTTATTCGAAGACTTTTGCATCAGGACTTATTGAAATACGAATATGACGAGCCAGGCCTTTGAGCATTAATCTACTGTTACTACTGATTGCAGCGCTGATTGCAGGCTCTTACCTGATCGGCCGGTCGCGCGCTCAGTCGCTGCGCAACCGTAAATCCGGCGACACATTGCATTCACTGCCGCGCTACTACGGTTATCAAACCGCTATCTGGTGCGGGCTGCCGGCGGTGGTGTTGCTGGTGCTGTGGGTCGCACTCGAATCGACGGTACTAACGCGCATAGTCACGCAAGACCTGCCGCCGGAGGTCACCAGCCTGCCGCAGGGCCAGTTCAACCTTGTTATCAACGATATCAAGAACATTGCTGTTGGCAATATTTCCCAGTCGCAGTCCGACCCGGTTCGACAGGCGGCTGCCGCTAGTTATAAAAGCGGACTGCAAACATCAAGCTGGCTCCGAACTGTTGCGGTCATTGCCGCCGCACTCATCGGTGCATTCCTCGGGTTAAAACGCGTTGAGCCACAACGCCGCGCACGCATCTTTGTCGAGCGTGCAATTATGTGGTTTCTCATCGCCTGTAGCTGCATCGCGATATTCACAACGATGGGTATTGTGCTGTCTGTGTTGTTTGAATCACTGCGATTCTTCGACAAGGTGCCATTTACCGAGTTTGCGTTTGGCCTGCACTGGAGCCCGCAAACATCTATCCGTGCTGATCAGGTCGGCAGCTCAGGCAGCTTCGGTGCGGTGCCAATCTTTGCCGGCACGCTGCTGATTTCTGCGATTGCCATGCTGGTTGCGGTACCGTTTGGACTGATGTCGGCCATTTACCTCGCCGAGTATGCCAGCTCGCGGGTGCGCTCCTGGGTTAAGCCGCTGCTGGAGATACTGGCCGGTATACCAACCGTGGTCTACGGTTTCTTTGCCGCGCTGACTGTTGCTCCGATGATACGCGGGTTTGGTGAATCAATCGGGCTGAGCGTTGCCTCGGAAAGCGCGCTGGCGGCGGGACTGGTGATGGGCATCATGATCATCCCGTTTGTATCGTCGTTGTCAGACGATGTCATCACCGCCGTTCCACAGGCCATGCGCGATGGTTCACTCGGACTTGGCGCGACTAAGTCTGAAACGATAAAAAAAGTGGTATTGCCAGCCGCCCTGCCCGGTGTTGTCGGCGGTATTCTGCTCGCGGTATCGCGCGCCATTGGTGAAACAATGATTGTGGTTATGGCAGCAGGGCTCGCCGCAAACCTCACGATCAATCCGCTTGAAGCAGTAACCACGGTCACCGTGCAGATTGTCACACTGCTAACCGGTGATCAGGCATTTGACAGCCCGAAGACACTGGCAGCATTTGCACTCGGGTTAATGCTCTTTGTCACCACGTTGATTTTGAATGTGATCGCGCTCAGAACCGTGCGTAAATATCGCGAGCAATACGAATGAACCGACCAGACTCCGACAACGTGTCAGACTCAACCGATACCGCTTCAAGCGTGGCATCAGAAAGCACATCACTGTCCAACACACGTTCGGACACAACCGCTAAGGTGCGTGCCAGCATTCGCAAACGCTACGCACGCGAACGTCGCTTTCGACTGTACGGACTGGTGGCGATACTGGCCAGCCTGTCGTTTTTGGCAATCCTGATTATCACCATCACGGCCAATGGCCTGCCCGCGTTTAAACAAACGTTTATACAGCTTGATGTTTTGCTTGATCAAAAGACCCTGGGTGTCAGCGATACACCGACCGAGTCTGATCTGCGTAAGGCGAACTACAGTGGTGCAATAAAAAAGGCACTGCGTGAGAACTTTCCCGACGTCAGCAAACGCAAGGAGAAAAAGGCGCTGTATAAGCTGATCAGTACCGGCGCTCAGTATGACCTGCAGAGAATGGTGATGGAGTCCCCGCTACTGATTGGCGACACCCAAACAGTATGGCTGCCGGCAGGCGATGACGCCAGTGGCTATATGAAAGGGCTGGTTGACAGCACTATTCCCGAGGCGCAACGACGCTTTAAGGATAATCAGATTGAATGGATGGAATCACTCAAACAGGATGATCGCGTCGCACAGCGGTTTAACTGGACCTTCTTTGAACGCGGCGATTCTCGCGAGCCGGAAGTCGCTGGTATCAGAGGCGCCCTTATCGGCAGCCTGCTGACACTGACGGTGACGCTGGTGTTGTCGTTCCCGATTGCAGTCGCGGCCGCTATCTATCTTGAAGAGTTCGCGCCAAACAATCGCTGGACTGACATGATTGAGGTGAATATCAATAACCTCGCCGCAGTGCCATCTATTGTGTTTGGCCTATTGGGGCTGGCGGTGTTCATTAACTTTTTCCATCTGCCGCGCTCGGCGCCGGTGGTAGGCGGCCTGGTGCTGTCGCTGATGACTTTGCCGACGATTATTATCTCAAGCCGCGCGGCGCTAAAGTCTGTGCCCCCATCTATCAGAGATGCCGCGCTGGGTCTGGGCGCTTCAAAGTTGCAGGTGGTATTTCACCATGTATTGCCGCTGGCTCTGCCTGGTATCCTGACCGGTACTATCATCGGCATGGCACAGGCGCTCGGTGAGACCGCACCGTTGCTGATGATCGGCATGGTGGCATTTATCGTCGACATCCCCGGCAGTATTACTGACCCTGCAACCGTGCTGCCGGTACAAATATTTCAATGGGCAGATCTGCCTGAAAAAGGTTTTGTGGAAAAAACTTCTGCAGCCATCATGGTGCTGCTGGCGTTTCTGGTCGC
Organism: uncultured Granulosicoccaceae bacterium; assembly: GCA_964389335.1. Lineage (GTDB taxonomy): Bacteria > Pseudomonadota > Gammaproteobacteria > Granulosicoccales > Granulosicoccaceae. Next base: position 4,119 of record CAYMFQ010000168.1, on the reverse strand, counting down.
AATGAATACCGTCGCAGTACTTCTGCGCCGAAAATTCGAACGCAAATGGTAAGCTACGGTGGATATGACAGTCGAAAACGGTAAGCCTGACCGCAATGCGCTGGATGTTGCGGATGGCAAAGCAAAGAAAGACTCAGCCAAAGAGCAATCGGTTGAGGAGATAGTCGCCGGACTCGGAGACACGGTTGGTGAAACGCGAGTGGCCAACCCGAAGATGTCCGCCACCGGTGTTAATGTCTTCTATGCCGAGAAACAGGCCATCTTTGATGTCGATCTGGACATCGCTAATAATGAAGTTATCTCGATGATCGGCCCGTCGGGCTGCGGTAAATCAACGCTGCTGCGCTGCCTCAACCGCATGAACGACACCATCCCGATCTGCAAAGTCACCGGTGAACTTACGCTTGATGGTGAAGATATCTACGGCAAGGACACTGATCCGGTGCTGCTGCGCGCACGTGTTGGCATGGTGTTTCAGAAACCCAATCCGTTTCCCAAGTCGATTTACGAGAACGTCGCGTACGGACCACGCATCCATGGCTTGAGCCGTAATAAATCGGAGCTCGACGAAATCGTGATCACCAGCCTGCGCAAGGCCGGCATATACGAAGAAGTAAAAGATCGGCTCGATGCACCGGGCACAGGCCTGTCAGGCGGGCAGCAACAACGGCTGTGTATCGCCAGAACCATCGCCTGCAGTCCGGAAGTAATCCTGATGGATGAACCATGCTCAGCGCTCGACCCGATTGCCACGGCCAAGATTGAAGAACTGATCAACGAGCTGAGCGAAAACTACGCAATTGCCATCGTCACCCACTCAATGCAACAGGCAGCCAGAGTCTCTCAGCGCACTGCCTACTTTCATTTGGGCAAGCTGGTTGAAGTTGGCAATACAGCCGATATCTTTACTAATCCACAGCACGAGCTAACTGAGAACTACATTACCGGACGCTTCGGGTGAACGCGCCCGCTGAGTGCGTTGGCTTTGGTGGCACTGACAGGTTGGGACGGAGACAGGTTGGCACGGGCAGGAATTCCTGCTCTGGCCTCACAAGGGTAATCGATGAAACAATTTAATCCGGAAGGACACACAAACCAGCAGTTTGACATCGAGCTCAACGATGTTAAACACAAGGTGATGACCATGGGTGGTATGGTCGAATCGATGGTCGGCGACGGGCTCGAAGCACTGCTGACCATGAATGCCGAGCTTGGCACCAAGGTCTGCAACGAAGACAAAACCGTCAACAAGCTTGAACTCGAAATCGATGAAGACTGCACCCGTATACTGGCGCGGCGTCAGCCAGCGGCCAGTGACCTTCGCATGGTGCTGGCAATCATTAAAACTATCTCCGACCTTGAACGCATCGGCGATGAAGCGGAAAAGCTTGGACGTATAAGCTTGCAGATGGCTAAACAGGGTGACACCCCGCACTACTATAAAGACCTGCGACACCTCGGGGAACATGTCAAAACTATGCTGCGCGAAGCGCTCGACGCTTTCACCCGTATGGATGTCGAAGCGGCATTCAGAACTGCAGCGAAAGATGAAGCGATCGACATAGAGTACTCAAATCTGTCGCGGCTGCTGATATCACACATGATGGAGCACCCGTCGATGATCAGCCACGCACTGAATACCAGTTGGTGTGGCCGTTCACTGGAGCGCATTGCAGATCATGCCTGCAACATCTGTGAGTACGTTATCTATCTGGTGGAAGGCCGCGATATTCGCCACGCAGACCTTGATGAGATGCGCAAGCAACTGCTCTAGCCAGGTCACTGCCCCCTGAGAAGTAAAGTTGGCAATCGTCAGGACAGCGAAGCACCGCGAACGAAGAAAGGGATAAGTCAGAGGTTATAAAAAAAGGAAGGGGCGCCAGGCGCCCCACCACCTCTTGTGCGACTAACGCACGTACACACACGAAACTAGTGAAGCATATCGCTGGCAGCGACCACGGGCGGCGCCACTGTAGCGCCGATAACCGGGTCGGGAGTGGTAACTGACCAGCCCAACTCATTGCGCACACGCTGGCAGATTTCACGCTCCCACTGCGGGTCAATACGACTGACTGCCTTGCTGAGACCATGCCCCTGTATTAAAACGACACCGATATCATTAACGATCTCGCTGAGCGATAAGTTACTGTGAATATCGACGCCTTCGAGAATCACCGAGGTGCCACGCTCATGCTGACTCTTCAGCAGATAGCGTATCAGTGCATTGGCCATTTCGGTATCAAACGACAATATATCGCGATCAATTTTTACATAGTTGGGCTTAAGGCTATCGAGCCTTGAGAGTGTTGAGTTACCGACGCCAAAGTCATCAATGGCAAACCGCACACCGGTCAGCTCAGCCAGTTGTGCCACCACTGAACGATACTCTTCAAGCTGCTTGCGCGCTTCGCTTTGAAGCTCAGGCGTCACTACTGTTTTCTCTGACACTTCCATTATCAGATGTCTGCCTTCAAGTACTGCACTTTCGTTCAGCATCTTGTACAGCAGCTCGCGGTACTTGGGTGAACGCAGCGTTGCCGGATAAACATTAAGCGACAACGGCGTGATTAGGTCTGCATCGACGACACCGGCACTGCTGAGTTGTTCGCTGTAAGCAGTTAAGGTGATATCAAGCAGTGTGCAATCAAGTTGCGACTGAAAACCCATACCCCACAGACTTGCAGTATTAAAAATTTCTATCGGTGCTGAGTTGGCATCCGCGTGTTCCCGAGCCAGCGCTTCATACGCATAGATTTCTACGCGTTGTGACACCCGATCGAATTGGAACATCGGCTCAAAGTGCACACCGAGATTTTTAAGTTCATTGTTAAAAATTCTGAGGCGATCATCGTACATATCGTTGCTAACAAAACGATAGGTACGCTTCAGCGAGTCGTAGACTCGTGCCTTAAGTTTTTCGTAGGTTTCGAATCTTGCCCAGGCCAGCGCATCGTGCAGCGTGTTTATAATCGTGCTAAGAATTTCAGTTAGCGGATACTTATTCGATCCACGCTCTACTGCGATAAACACACCGCAGTTTGGCAACCGATCATTGACGATTACCATGCACTCTATCTCCTGACCGTTCACTGTAACCAGTTGCGGTAGAAAATTTTGCAGATGCAATGACCGTTTACCAAGTTGATCGGAGTAACCTTCGAGAGCTTCTTCAAGCACGCTGTGGATTGCTGCCGGCGGACAGTTGTGCAGAGGCTGGCAGGAGTCCGCTTCAAACAAATGCAGATCACCGCTTTTACTGCGCAGATAACAGTAAACCATCTCAGCGCCAAGCACCTGCAGCAGCGCTTCGGAAAAGAGATTCAGGTTACGCCTGCGATCGTTCATTCGCATCATCTGCAAACGACCGATCAGCTGCTCGATAAAAGTATCGTAGGCGCTCATGTGGCATGGCAGCGGATCGACGGCTTCGGCAATCTGAGATGCTGCTGCGACAGGTGATACCTGCGGCAACACATCGCCCACGACCTGATTTTTATTGGCGAATTCTCTCACCTGCGCTTCCAGATTATTGATTGATGCCGCGTTGCTGTCGCTGCACGCCATGTCCAGTGGCTTCAGAAACGCTAACGCCGACTCTTCAAATCGAACGTTTGCCTGAACCAGCACTGGAATCACGAGCGCGTCACCTCCAACACTTCGACGCAGCGCCATGAATGCCAGACGACGACTGCCGGCGCATTCCAGTTGCTGCTGATCAATCAAAAAAATAAAAATGTTGGCTAACGCGAAGTAGGCGTCATTGACATCGGTATTGTTGACGTTGTGGAAACGGTAGGTACCTATCGCCCCACTTGATGCAAGCTTTCCCAGCGACCGCTCCAGAGACGCTTCGCCCTGAACCTGCTCACCTGACGCAAACACCACTACGTTGTTGCACCGACTTAATACCGGCGCTTCTACCGACTCAAACATGACACACCCATTCCGAATTTTTTATATGCTTGCGGTTTATTCCCTACCGCTTCACACCGTCATTTCTTGACGACGGATTACGTTGTACCACGTTGAATGAAAGCCGTGCCACCGTGTTATTTTTCGAACTTAAAGTAAGTTCTCACCATTGCGCATGTAAGTAAAAGAAAACTAGCTGTTTCTTTT
>CAYMFQ010000167.1:0-11775 GCA_964389335.1 uncultured Granulosicoccaceae bacterium | reverse complement strand
TGTCGCTCCAACCCCTGCCAATGATCAATGCAAAAGCTGAACAAACGGCGGAAGAGCCGTGACGGCTCGTGCTGTCGCACATTGCCTTTAGTGTTTGTAGCATCGGTGGGAGTTCATCGCCGATGGACGAACTCCTATACTTAGCATGTCATACGTGCATATATTCCACACACCCCAAAAAGCCGCCTCACACTAACGCAGCAATCACATAATCACCCACCAAACAAACCATCAAACATACCTAAGAACAAACACCACTGTCACAACGCGAGCGTTTAGCAAAGCGCTTTTCAGCAAACCAGTCATAAGCCCGGTTCAACAACGGCATCACCCCGGGCAGTTGAACCAACTTCGCCAACACGCGGTAACGCGGCAATTCCGCCCACACCACAGCGAACGCTGATGCACCGGTAACAATCCCTCCGTGTTGGTCAAGCACATGCAGACGCTTCATAGCCGCTGTTTTATCAATCCCAAGCGATACAAGCACCGACGCATCAAGATAGATATCAACCCAGTTGACCCGCTCCGCACGATCAACCCGCCGATAGTGCGCCACCTCGCGAGAACAAAGCGGACACCCTCCGTCGTAGAGCATCGCGACCTTGCCAGCCAAAGCTGGTGGCACGGTGCTGTGAGTGGAATTGCGGTCGAGAGATGAAGCGGTGGCTGGTGATACCTGGGGCATGCTGATGTTCTGCTGGCTTTTTAGTCGGGTTAGATGAGTGCATTGGTGTAATAGGAATACGATCCCCCAAGGTGGCTGGATTGGCCTTCACACCTCAAATGAGGTTCAAACCAAACAATTGATAGATTGCGACCGATCGTGTGAAAGTTCGCCCTCCGGAGCCGGGATCTGACGCATCTGTGCAGTTAGTACAACTAAGACATGAAAACGCGAGAGTTCGTTCATCGGGGATGAACTTCAACACTACTACAAGTCAGTCCGACCCGATGAATGTGCTTCGATACTCTTAGCCTTGATTTTATTCTCTTGGCTGTCTCTCTTAACATCACATCATCGGTTCCCGTAGTTCCGAAAGAACGCCTAAATCGAGCTCGCGCCATCTTTATGCCGGGCAGCATCCAACCGGTAAGCAGGTGTCTGTTGGAATCGTCACAGAGCAGGTGCCTCGCTCTGGTTTTGCCACCGAATGACCCTTTTCGACATTTTGACAATGGTTCACTGGTATTCGCCTTCTCGATTCATACCTGCGGTGTCTTGCACCGCTTTTCCTTATCGCTCACGACAACGGTCTTCAGCCAATGCCGCATAAGGGGGTTTGAGGCCGACCCCTGCAGGCAGACCTCGGAGGACCTACCTCCATCGCTCTCTCAGCTTCCTCCTGAGCTACTTCCTATTTCTCCCTGCCTAACTTCTCGCTACGGCACACGGCACCCAACGGGCTGAATTGGTCGGTAAAACCACTTTTGGTTACTTTTGGTCCCGTGGTTTGCAAAGAGATCAAAAGTGACTCGTACAGCCAGGGAATGGCTTCGAAAAAAGCCATGGATGGCAACCACCACAAGCACACCACTCTAGCACGCAAACACAAGCAAAAAACAAAAGCGCACTAGCGCAACCCCCTCCTCTACCCCCTAACCCGCAACGTCAAAGGCCCAACCGGTTCCAATTCACCGCTCGACAGTATCGCCATGATGCAGCCAAGAATGGTATTCGTCCCAATTGATCGCCCCGGGCAGGCATGGTGGGAAAACGATTGACTATGTTTGCGCTCGTGGTAGTTACCGCCGAACATAAAGTAGTCGCGACGTTGAGGGTCGTCGTCAAGTGCTGACGCAAGGCTGCCTACTATCAACTCGTTCTCTTCGAGCGCCACACCGGCAAGCTGCACCGCTTTAGTGGTTCGACGCATGATCAGATCGGGTGCGGTGCGTGCGGTCATGCTGTCGAACATTTGTGGCAGTAAATGCTTAAAGGCAAACTGCTGCAGATCAACCGGAGCTTCTTGCTCCTGCAGCACCTGTTGATTACGCCACAGTGTTTTTTTCTCTATCCAGTCAACCATTACTGACAGAAAGCTACCATATACCGGCGCTGCCAGTCCGAGGCTAACGGCCGTCAGATTTTCCACCAGCTTGTCGTCAGTCCAGTAGCTGTCTTTGTCCTGCTTTGCGATGTCGTGTAGATAAGCAAGCAACGTCCCGGCCTCGGCACTTTCTTTCTTCGCCACTATATTCTCTGCGGCAGCCCGCATGCGCTGCCCACTAAATTGCCCGATGCGACTGACAGTATCGTCCGGATAAGGAGTAAAAATATGCGCTGATGCACTGAGGAAGTCTCCGGGGCAATGCGGTATCGGTGTCGGTTCGGGTCCACCGGGCTGTATGCCGCCAACATTCGGATCAAGTCCAAACCTGCTGTGACAAACCTGTGCAACAAGATCCATGATCAGACGAATCAGGGAGAGATGACGGCCGGTCGACTGTTCGACACCTGCTGCATAGGCATTGGGTTCAAACTCCTCCGGCAATTGCTGTAATAGCCTGTTGGTCTCGGCAAAGGCGAAATCAAATGCACTGCTACCGTCGACCTTGTCGTTTAAATAGCTGCCAATTACGTCAGACTCACGCTTGTGATCCTGACCCGCTGCGATACTGTCTGCAGTACGATCAAAGCCCAGATACTGGGGGCCAAGTGATGTCTCCATACGCTCCAGGTATTCTCGCGTTGAAAACGCACCATCGTCGTTGCGCAACACTTCATCAACAGCTTCAGCGCTCGCCACCAGCACCGCATAGTTGGTTCGCATAACGCCACCCTGTTCGCGAATCTCCGCCCATACTTTTTTGCGCTCTGCGCGACGATCATCGTCGCTGTCCTCCAGCAGCATGCGCCAGTTTTCAACAGAAGCTTCTTTGTCGAGGGATAGAATCCGGCTGATTGTTGTCGGCTCTGCAAGTTCAGTAACCGGGTCCGGTTGTGTCGCTGCCTCACTGGCGATGTATCGCAACCCTTCAAGCGATGGCGTGAATGCATAGATACCCCACTGCAGGCGCGCTATCGGGTCTTCCCCCAAATCAACCACCACAAGTTGCTTACCCTTTTCAGTCTTTTCGACATAGCGAAAATGACGCTCAGCGCCGGGGCGTTTGGGTGACAGCAATGGGTCGCCATGCCAGCTCGATAAACCACTGCTGTTGCTGCCACTCATCCAGCGCTGAAGGACTTCGAACTGTTCCGACAAACTTGCAGCATAGGCAATAAAGTACAGCCCGCGGTCTGCATCATTAGTCTCTGATGTATGCGAAGGGCCATATGAAAATCCGCGTCGAAGAATACGTGGTGTGTCATACTCGCGCGGGTTACTCAGGCGTACATGCGATTGCAGCGGAATCTGGTGTCCGTGCGGATCATCGGTAAAGTTAAAATCCTGCAGACCAGTTGCACTTTTTGTCAACGGTGTGCCGTCTTTTTCGCGGCCAATCATCTTTGCCGCCACGCGGTCACGCCAGTTTTCATCTGGGGCGTCTGATCGCACACTAGCGCCGGCAACCACATTATCAAAGCCCTGCACATCAATACGCAGCTTGCGAATAACCTGAAACGTGCCGTCCTGCAGTGGTACTTCCGCGGGTGTAAACGAATTGGTATCGAGTGAACACTTGTGCCCGATCAGCAAGTCACCCAGTTGTGCTTTGGACGGCCTGCCCTTTGGGTAAGTTTCACTCGGCGCAGTGGTGTACTCGGACTGCTCACGATGTTGTTCGGGCTGACTGATGGCATCGGCAAAACCCAGATGACCAACAATGCGGTTCTTGTTATCGCTGGTCTTCATGTACTTGCGCCACATCGGGTCTACGCCAAGTAACCGCACTCCTTTCGGCAAACTACTGGCCAGTGATAACACCTCTGCATAAACCGGGTGCGTGTCACTGAATACATGATCGCCTTCAACATGGTCAGTCTTGACGGTGATCTGAATGATGATATCAATAGTCCACGGCGGTATTGCCCGAGGCGCCTCGCTAAGCGGCCAGGCAACTTTTGGCCACGACCACTTTGTTGGGTGATTAACGCCGGTATCGCCAAGCAACCCTGCGCGCCCCTCCATACCTTCGCGAAACGCACGGGGAAACATCGAGCGCTTGTCTTCATGCATACCAAGCGAACCCAGACCGGCATGGGTAATCGACAGATTGTGTCTGACGTCAGCATCATCACCAGGCCACAGACGCTGCTCCATATCAGTCAAAAACTGGCGCCCGGCAGCGGCATCATCAACCCGCAGAAACAGCAGGCCCGCGTGCGTGACTGCACCCGGACGGCTAATCAGGCCACGCTGCACCTGGCCCGGCGTGGTTACCCGTGGCGGTGTGGTATCTGCCCTTGCCTGCGGTGGATGCGAAAACCAGTACAGTGATTCGCGATAAGTGTGCAACAGTCGCGCGAGCAGTGGATCTTTATCTGCATCGGTTAAGCGCTCTATCTCTGCACGCAACTCGTCTAGTTCACGGGCACCAAGGTGTGCCTGCAAACGCGCCAGGTTTTCTGGCGATACATTGCCGAGCTTATGAAGCCTCGCAATAATCAAACGCCAAAACCCGGGCATCACTTTATTGGCGAGGTTATAAAATAATATGTCGTCGCGAATCTCACCGCTTGCGCCAACAGACTTGGGAAACAGCGGAGCCACTTCATTAAACACACGCAGAATTCGAAACGCCTGGTTCAGCAGTTCGTGCGGCCGCTGCAATGCTGCAGCGAGTTGCTTTTCATGCGGGCGCGTGAACGTTTGTTCGGCAAGCCAAATTAGAGGGTCTTCATTGTCGGTTTTATTGCTCGACAATCTCGAATTAACTTCAACAAAGTAGTCGCCATCGTCAACGGTGAGGTCCGGTGCCGCAGCGGCAAACAAATCAACCGGCGCCTGGTTGTCGGTTACAAAGTCCATAAACTTTGCAAAGCCCTGGTCACTGGAGCGCCCTTCAAAACCAACACAATGGCAAAAGATGGTATCAAGCAACGGGCCTGACTGATCAACGATACGACGAATATAGGGTTCGAACGCTCGATCGAAATTCACCGCCAACAACATTTTTGTGTCATTGTCGGTTAACGTCCAGGAAATAAACTGCAGTGTTCGCAGACTGTCTATCGGTCCGACGTAGGCCCCGGTGGTATCCGCTTCGAGGCCATTGCGTCGCAGCGCATCCAGCAACTTCAGATGTCGCCTCAGACGGTTCGCGTAAGAGATGGGAGAACGTATCGGGACAAAACCGGGTTTAATATCAGCGAGTACCAACAGCTCACTTGAGCTACCAATGTGGTTACTGAAAGTCACAGTATTTCCTCTTTGATGTTTTAGTTTTCTGATTAATTCTGATGTTGGTGCGTCTGCATGGCAGCCTTGTGTTTAGCAGGCAAAATTTTCGCGTTAACGCACCTGAAACTCCCTTTATATCCTTATATTTCACTGACGTTGGAGAAACTCGATTGGCTATCGATGAGCATCAACAACAACATACTGCAACATAAAAACGACGCAGCAGCACATGAGGACATGTTACGTGCAGTGTAAAAACCACGATTGATGCAACACAGAACAATCGTTCTATATGGCCATACGAAGGGGCTGGTGCGGTTCGCACCACTCACAACACCCTACAACTATCGTGCAATGGATAATCGTTTAATTAAACGCGAACACCGTAGGGTGCTCTGAGTGCAACGAAGCGCACCAGCTCTTTATTGCACTAAATCAAACAAACAATAAATCCACACCCAGCCCAATCCGTTCCAGCCATGCAATAGACTCTGCTCTCGGACACTGCTTCTCAATAGTCTGATTGAACCATTGATATTGGCAGCAGTTTGTTTTCTATAGAAAACTACGCATTAAGCGGCAGATGGTTTTGCATCAACCAGGTCTGCAGGGCGGTTACTTCTGGTGTCGATGTCTGGCCGGGCTTTAGCAGGCAAATGTCCAGTGATATCCGGGGTAGATTGCGGTCTGCCAACGCCAATTGACCACTATCGAGATGCGCCTTCGCCAGCGACCTCGGCACCCAGGCGATGCCCGCACCGGAGCGCGCAAACTCTGCGGCGGCGGTTGTCAGCCCGGTTTCAGCAATCCAGCGCAACTGAAACTGTTGTGCAAGCGAGGGCAGTAGTTTTTGTCGGAACAACTGCCCCAGATACACGTCTTCCGGATAAGCAATAATTGATAACTCGCGATTGCGTTTGTCACGTCGTACCTGCGGCAGTGCAGAGGTTGCGATAACCGGTATCAGTTCATCTTGCCCGACCACAATTGAATCAACAAAACGCGAGTCGACAAACCGAGGCATGGAAATCGACTCACTGTCACCCAGGCGGTATACCAGCGCCACACCCGCCTCAGCAGTCAGTACCATCGTGAGGCATTCGTCGCGGTTGGCAGAACGCAGCCGAATGCGTGCATCCAGATTGGCGCTAAGCTGCGAGATCATTGGCGGTGCAATAGCAGTACTGATTGAGTGCTGGCAGGCAATGACCAGCAATAGTTCGGCGCGAGCGCTTTGGCCAAGACTGTTTGACAGTTCGTGCAATCGTGTGACGCAATCGCGAATGGCCGGCTCCAGTTCCTGCACTGAGCGAGTCAGTTGCAATGGCTTGCGGTTGCGATCGTACAGTTCGCAGTCAAGGTAATTTTCCAGTGCGCGCACACGCCTTGAAAACGCCGGCTGCGTCAGGTGCCGTGCAGTGGCCGCCTTGCTCAATGAGCCATGGTCAATAACCGCCAGCAGATCTTCCAGCCACTCGAGTTTCACGCCAACCGCCATTGTTTTCAGGAGACATTCTATTATGCATTAATTGCATATTAGCTGCGCATTTCAGCAATTGCGCGCAGCGGCGCAAAGCCGTACTGTGCTGTCTTTACCACCACGGACCGACCAGTGCACTTCAGCCGCTTTCCCCGCCTGCATCTCGCTCATCTGCCCACCCCGCTGGAACGACTCGATCGATTGACCGAGGCACTCGGTGGCCCGGAAATCTGGATAAAACGCGACGACTGCACTGGCATGTCCACCGGTGGCAACAAGACCCGCAAGCTCGAGTTTTTGATGGCGGAGGCTGTTGCCGAACAGGCCGATATGGTCATGACCCAGGGCGCCATACAGTCTAATCATGCGCGCCAGACCGCCGCTTTTGCCGCGAAACTCGGGATGCAATGTCACCTGCTGCTTGAAAACCGCACTGGCTCAACCGACACCAACTACTGCCACAACGGCAACGTACTGCTAGACGGCCTGCACGGCGCCACCCACGAACCGCGCGACAGCGGGCTCGATATGCATGCCGAAATGGAGGCCGTGGCAGACAAGTTTCGCACGGAGGGCAAGCGTGTGTATGTCATCCCCGGTGGTGGTTCTAACGCAACGGGCGCACTCGGTTACGCCAACTGCGCGCTGGAACTGGTATCCCAGGCCAACAACATTGGCCTGAAGATCGACCACATTGTGCACGCGACTGGCAGTGCCGGAACTCAGGCAGGCCTGGTTACCGGACTCAAGGCAATCAACGCAGGAATACCGGTACTGGGCATCGGAGTGCGCGCACCACGCGATGCGCAGGAGAACAATGTCTATCAACTGGCGCAGGCCACCGCAGAAAAGCTCGGTTGCAGCGGTGTGGTGCAGCGCGACGATGTGGTCGCCAACACCGACTATGTCGGCGACGGCTATGGATTGCCTGCGGCTTCAACTCTCGAAGCCATAGATATGTTTGCAAAACTGGAAGCTATCCTGCTCGACCCGGTGTACTCCGGCAAGGGAGCCGCCGGTTTGATCGACCTGATTCGCAAGGGACAATTCGAGAAAGGCCAGAAAGTCGTGTTTCTGCACACCGGCGGATCTGCGGCACTTTTCGGTTACACCGCCGATTTGCTCGACTAAATGCGCATCACCAACCAGCGACGGGGCCACACAGTCCCGGCGCCGACACCCATGCGCAATAGCGCGAACTGATCCATTGCAGATGCTGATATAACCGCTCTACCATGCGCAGGTAGCCACGCACAACAACCCCGTCGGGGTGCTGTGCCGTCACAAACCCACTCACACACAAAGCCACCACGGAGCCATCAATGAAACGAAACCTACAGCAACTTATCGCAGCCAGTGTGCTGCTGACCACCAGCGGGGTGGCCTCAGCCGAACACGTCAATATCGGTGCACCGGCATGGACTGGCGCACAGGCAATCGCTCACCTGATCCAGGAAGTCGTTGTCACCAAGATTGGCGGTACCGCTGAGCTGGTCCCGGGCAACAACGCCACCATCTTCCAGGCAATGGACCAGGGCAAAGGCGACATCGACGTTCACCCTGACGTGTGGCTGCCCAACCAGGAAAGCTTCACCAAGAAGTATGTCGATGGTGCAGGCACTGTCACGCTGAGCGAAAACAGCTACGAAGGCAAGCAGAGCTTTTGTGTAGCGAAAGATTTCGCTGAAGCCAACAACGTCACCTCCATCTTTGATCTGGCACGACCGGAAGTCGCCGAACTGATGGACAGCGACGGCAACGGCAAGGGTGAAATATGGATTGGTGCGCCGGGCTGGGCTTCTGCAAACGTTAACGAAGTTAAGGTTCGCGACTATGGCCTGATGCCCTTTATGGAGCCGGTTCGCGCTGACCAGGCTGTGATGACGGCCAGAGTCGGAGACGCCATCAAAAAAGGTGAAGGCTATGCATTCTACTGCTACTCCCCTCACGCCATCTGGTTCCAGCACGATATCGTGCGCCTCGAAGAGCCTGCGTTTGACGCCGAGAAGTACATTGCCATTCAGCCTTCTGACGATCCTGACTGGTTCGAGAAGTCCAAAGTAATGACCGAAGATGCGTTGAAGCAGGTACAGATCGCCTACTCCAATTCTTTGAGAGACCGTGCACCAGCCATTGCCGATCTGATTGCCAATATTGCACTCGACGGTGAAACCGTTAGTAACTTTGCCTTTGAAATTGAAGGCGGCAAAGAACCTGCGGTCGTCGCCAAAGAATGGGTAGAGGCGAACTCCGATCGCGTTGATTCCTGGCTCGGTCTGTAGTCACCCGTTGTAATATCGACCGGAAGCACACTGCTTCCGGTCTGATAACAAAGCTAAAAGTGCGGCAGGACAATCCGCTGCACCACTGCCCTCAGAGCAGTCACACAACTCCCCCGTCACATCGATGAAAGCATGACAGCGCAAACCGCCAGTCGCACAACTTCCGACACCAGCCAGGCCGCTTCCGCTATCGTCATTGATGGCGTCTGGAAGATCTTTGGCGACAACCCTAACGACGCACTGGCCGACATACGCAGCAACCAGCTTGGAAAAGCCGAGGTTCTGGCAAAGCACAACTGCGTGGTTGGTGTCGCGGACGTTTCGTTCTCGGTAAACCATGGCGAAATTTTTTGCGTGATGGGGTTATCCGGTAGCGGGAAATCCACACTGGTACGCCACATTAATCGTCTGCTGGAACCCACCGCCGGATCAATCATTGTGAATGGCGACGATGTGATGGCTTTTAACCAATCTCAGTTGCGCCAGTATCGCAACGAACATATCGCCATGGTGTTTCAGAACTTCGCACTGATGCCGCACCGATCCGTGCTCGACAACATTGCGATGCCCCTTGAAATAAGGGGGTTAAACAAGAACCAACGACTTGAGATCGCCCGCAAAAACCTCGAAATGGTTGAACTTGGCGGCTGGGGTAACAAGTTTGCGCATGAACTATCAGGGGGTATGCAACAACGTGTCGGGTTGGCGCGAGCACTCGCCGCAGACCCGGAAATCCTGTTAATGGATGAACCGTTCAGCGCACTTGACCCGTTGATCAGGCGGCAATTGCAGGACGAGTTTATGCACTTGTCTGCCAACATGAAAAAGACCACCGTATTCATCACCCACGACCTCGACGAGGCAGTTCGCATTGGCGATCGCATTGCCATTATGCGCGACGGGCGCGTAGTGCAAACCGGCACACCGGAAGAAATTGTTATGCATCCGGCCGATGACTATGTGGCGGATTTTGTCGCCGGCATCTCGCGGCTTAAAGTCGTCAAGGCGCACGCAGTCATGACGCCACTTGCCGCCGGCGCCACCTTTAGCCATAGCGGCCCAACACTGAATCACAACGATAGCCTGAGCGCACTTATCACCGCCGCCATAGCCAGTGAAGCCGACATTAACATCGTCGATGATGCGGGCACACCAGTCGGAACCGTTGATCGCGTCAGCCTGCTGCGAACCGTTATCGAAGGTGCTGAAACCTCATGAATACAACAGCAGACGAAACAGTAGACAACAGTGCTGCCGCAAACACGGGTGAATCAAGTGCGGTGCTGGTCAAGCAGTTCGTAGAAACCTCACCCGATTACTATGAAAAGAACTTTGATCGTATCGGCGCGACCACCACATTCGCGTGGACCTTTAACCTGGCAGCCGCCCTGCTCGGCCCAATCTGGTACGGCATGCGCAACCTCTGGCACTGGGGTTTGCCATTTCTGATACTGGAAATATTTGCCTGCATACAAATAGCGCGTGGGTTGTTTGGCAATCTCGCAGCCGACGCACTGGCGCGCATCGATCAGATTGAAAACACCCTCGCGTTTCGCAAAAAACAACTGGCTGCCGCCATCGAAAAACAGGCCGACAACGTCGCCGTGTTTGAACGCACCATCGCATCGCTTGAAAAAGGCATCGGGGACATTCAGCTTGAGGTCGTTGCCGCCAACGCAGCCGGCACCAAGATCGCACTGCTTGGCCTGGTTATGCTGGTTATCGTCAAAGTGATCGAAGGCATCATGGCCAACCCGATACTTGAGAAGCGTTACTTTCAGTGGTTGTCCAATCGGCAGATTCCATCTGGCCTAAACACCATGAGAACCGCGATTAGTTTTTTCTTTGTACTGGTGGTTCTACTGGTCAGTGTTATCGGCTTCGCCTTCCCCGGTAAGTTTGGATTGCTGAGTGACTTTCCCACCACCGACGTTATCCGACGCACCGCCATCACCTGGGTCGAAGGCTTGTTTGATTTTATTATCGAACGCGGCGACTGGCTGTTCAGCATTATTACGCAGGGTATCCGCTGGGTACTCGACGGACTGGAAATGGTGTTTGTTGATACACCGTGGATAGTCGTTGCAAGCTTTATCATCCTGTTGACCGCTCTGTCCGCAGGCAATCGTGCAGCCATATATGCGGGTGCATTTCTCGCCTACATGGGGTTTCTCGGTTTCTGGGAAAAAGCCATGACCACCCTCGCCCTGCTCGGTACCGCGGCAGTACTGAGTATTATCATCGGAATCCCCCTTGGCCTGTTCTGCGCCCGACGCCCCAAGCTCTACGGCTTCATTCGCCCCATCATGGACTTTATGCAAACCATGCCGGCATTTGTATTTATGATTCCGGTCATCGCGTTCTTTGGTACTGGCAAGCCAGCCGCTGTGGTGACCACCATGATATTTGGCGGCACACCCGTCGTGCGTTTAACCGTGCTTGGTATGCGCGGCGTGCCCGAATCGATTCGAGAAGCCGCTATTGCCTACGGTGCGTCTAAATGGTATTTGCTGCGCAAGGTTGATCTACCGCTGGCAGCACCATCGATACTGGCCGGTATTAATCAGACGATTATGTTGAGCCTTGCCATGGTTGTGGTGGCTTCATTGATTGGTGCCAAAGGGTTGGGAGAAGATGTGCTCGAGGCACTGCAGTATGCTTCGGTTGGTCAGGGGATACTGGCGGGGTTTGCTATATTGTTTTGTGCGATGATTTTGGATCGGGT
>CAYMFQ010000166.1:0-11799 GCA_964389335.1 uncultured Granulosicoccaceae bacterium | reverse complement strand
TCCCAAGCAGATTACAGGCGCATTAGATCGACAACCTGGCTGCACATAGTCGCCCGGAATTACGGTGGAATTGAATCATTGGAAACAAACGTTCAGCTGGTGGAGTATTACAGTAGCTCCAGCCGATAGTCTGGCGTGAGCGAGCATTTTTGGAAGAATTTTCCGTCTGCTGAAACGTAGCGGGCGCAAGAGCCAGCGCAGTTACATGCTGCCTGGCAAATACAGCCAGACTCAATGGCCAGCATTTTTTTGAATATCCTGACGGTGATCAATGAATCGGCAAAAAGCTAAAATTGTCGAAGGCTATCAGGCGATGATTAGACTGGGAAGGTACACCAGATAGTGGACAAATGGTTTAAAACCTACCCGGCACCCCGGTAATTAGTGAGATTTGAGTGAATATTCCTTAACGGAGAACGTGATGTTCGTCACTAAAATTAGTTTTATGACTAAATCCACGGAGATATCTCTCGCATTTGACCGAACTTCTGCTATCTTTCAGACAGGGTCAGCGGCAGCACTGTCGTTGTGTTTTTCCTGATGTACGCTAGCAGTATGGTTGTAAGCAGTGGAGATTCAGGTGTTGTCGCTTTCCCTTCCTTTTGGGATTCTGTCGAAAAGTCCCGTCAGCATTCCTCTTTCCTAGCGAATCTTCCTACGCGCAATGTCTCCACCACCGCACACTACGCTCTGTTGGATAGCTCGCATACAAAAAAAGCGAACCTAGCAAAGCAGTCCGCCTTATTTATATATTGAATTCGCTTATTTTCTGTAGTTGCTAGTAGTTCACAGTCCATTGTGCGGATACACCAACGACAGACTATACCTCCAGCTCGATTATCTCAGCGATCGGTGTGTTTTTAATCGAGGTAAGCGTCGCAACACTTATCGGCAATCTGAACCGTCGTTGCCCGGCAGCCCCTGGATTGAGATAAAGAACCCCATCCTTTTCTATAGTGGATGGTTTATGAGAATGCCCTGATATCACGACATTGAAACCAAGCGCTACCGGGTCAATATCCAAATCATTAACGTCATGCGTTACATAAATCTTCAGGCCACCAGTCTCGATCATTTCCGTATCCGGTAAGTGGTCTGTCTCTCCACGATCCACATTACCCCTGATTGCCACAACAGGTGCGATCGATTCCAATGCTGTCAACACCGTTAGCTTCCCTACATCACCGGCGTGAATAATAAAATCAACGCCTTTGAGAGCACTCAGAGCCTCCGGCCTAATTAGCCCGTGTGTATCCGAGATGACACCAATAATTTTATGGTCGAGAGAAACCATTCTTCTACAAACCTACCAATTTGTTTCCAATCGCAAAACACCTCTACCTGGCCTAGCCACTGCAGGTGAGTCTACCTTCAGTGCGGCGGGTAAAAAAGTAATCGCGTGCTCTTGCTCCCCCACCTCTAATAATTTGGAGATTGATTGCGTAGGCGGGTGTGTGCGCTGAGGACGGCGCGAAGAGTACTGCCAGACAGAGTTATTGTTGCAGGGCCCTGGAGCGATCAATTTCAATATGCCGCAGGTGAACACCTAAAGCTCTCCCCCAACAACTCCCAAGATATCACCAGTACAATCCGAATCAATCCACCGAAAAACCCCAACCACCTTCCGGCCGGGATCATGCCAAACCAACTGCCCGCCAATGCCCATGGCAAAGTAACTCTCTTCAGGCACGGCTTTGCTGACACAATGATTGGTATTCAGCCAGGTAAAGAATCCATACCACGGTGCTATATCACAGGGCTTTTGCATCTCGACAATCCAGTGCGTCGGTAGCAGTTGCTGACCATTGGCTACGCCGTTATTCACCATCATTTGTCCGATAAGCAACTGGTCGAGGGCTGATATAACCATGCCGCCTCCCCAGTGGCCACCGCCGGGCACGCTCTTCAGTTGCTTGCCATTTAAGTCGATGGTGCTGTTTTCGTAACCATGCCAGCGCCAGGTGTTACTAAGGCCGAGTGGACGGGCTATAAATTCCGCAAAGACATCTGGCAATTCGCGTCCGAATAGTTGCATTAGCGCCAGTGAGAACTGATTGATGCGAACGTCATTGTATTCCCAGTACGTACCTGGAGCTTTCAGTGGGCGTGCATCGCCTTTGCGCTGTGTATTGGCTACCGGTTGTAGTCCTACGTTGCGGTAGTGGTCTATCTGATCGGGTATCCCAAAGCAACTGCCGCTCCACTCACTGGTAAAGTGTAGAAAGTGTCGCCAGGTGATTTGGCGGTTGTGCTCGCTGTCGAAACCATGCGTGGTTATTCCTCGCTGCTCGAGGTCGTTAACTACTGGCTGATCAATATCTTTTATCAGCCCCTGCATCACGGCGATGCCAGCTGTTATCGCGAGGTATGACTTTGTGACGCTGAACGTCATGTCTGCTCGATGTATATCACCCCATTCGCATTGAATGTCTCCGTCAACGGCAATGAGCCCGGCCGGGTTGCCTCTGGAAAAAACCGGACCGAGTAATCGGTTATGGGGTGGATCATCGAGTTGATGAATACCCCATTCACCGGTGCTGTTACTGTTATCGCCAGGTGGTTCGAATGACCAGCGGCACGAGCGTGCCTGTATATATTCAACAACGTCAGACCACATATATTTTGGCCTGGGTGATTGCTAACAGAAACGCGCGATTATGCTGCACCATTAATAGGTACCGGCAGAGCCTGATTGCGTCTCTTTGCCAAGCAGCTCTCGCGCACGGTTAACGCTGGCGGAAGCTGCCGCTGCCATAAAGCGCGCGTCACTGTTTAACGTGCAGAGTTTAAACCCCCAGCCAATGGCTTTGGCTGCGTACTCCGGACTGGCACAGTGCAGGCACGCAGTGATACCCGCATCAGCGGCGGCTTTCTGGATTCGTTTGATTGCCGCTACCATCTCTTCTTCTTCGCGGTCCATGCCGGGGGTGAGTCGACCGTTACTAATACCAAGGCTTAGATCCGCCGGGCCGATATAGACACCGTCAAGACCAGGCGTTGAGACGATATCTTCAAGGTTAGCCATAGCCTCCGCCGTTTCTATCATGGCGAGGCATAACACCTGTTCATTAGCACTGGCGTAGTAATCTGCACCAGCTGAATAACCCACACGCGTTGGGCCAAAGCTGCGGGTGCCAAGCGGTGGAAAGCGCATGTACGAAACCAGTGCTTCCGCCTGCTGACGGTTGTTGATCATTGGGCAAATGATGCCATAGGCACCGGCGTCGAGTGCTTTCATGATCGCCGCGGGGTCGAGCCACGGCACGCGCACGATAGGGGTAACATCGTAGGCGGTCATCGCCTGCAACATGGCCACGCACTGTGCGTAGTCGACTACGCCATGCTGGGTATCGATGGTGATACTGTCAAACCCCTGCGCCGCCATCACTTCCGCAGAAAATGCATCACCAATTGACAGCCAGCCATTAAGAGCGGCCTGCCCCTGTTGCCATTGCGCTTTCAGTTTATTGGGTTTCATTGATTCCGTGTCTGTTGAGGTGGGTTGATCAGATCATCAGTTGAACGAATACTGCAAAACTCTTCATTCAGTGTTGCCAGACTGATTTCGTGGATTTGTTCTGCTGTGAAGTATTTACCATTGTGATCGGTACTGTCAAAAGAGGCCGTAGCGTCAGCTGCAAGAACGACCGTAAAACCCAGATTACCTGCGTGCCGCACTGAGGTTGACACACAGTGTTCTGTGGTGAGCCCGCAGACAACAAGCTGCTTGCAACCTGTGTTGTGCAATTGCTGCTCGAGCCCGGTGCCGATGAACGCGCTATTGACAGACTTTACGAAATGCCCCTCGCCTGCCTGAGGTTCGCAGCCAGGTTTGTGTGCATAGCCCGGCCGACTGTTGTGCAAGGGTGATTGCGGGTTAGAGGATGCGTGTTGAATATGTATGACTGGCCAGTTCTGCGATCGCCAGTGTTGCAACAATCGAATGATATTTTCTTCAGCCTGTGGATTGTTGCGCTGCCCAAACCAGGCATCGTCAAGCCCCTGCTGTACATCAATTAACAACAACGTTGCGAAGTTATTGACTGACATTGTCGGCTCCGTTTCGACTAGTCTATCGTGGCACGCCAGCGTACAAGCTCGTGCGCTTCAACCAGAAAAACACCACTGCCGCCGTTTTCGAACTCAAGCCAGATCAGATTAAGTGTTGGGAAACGCTCGTTAACAGCAGCCTCTGAGTTACCCACTTCGACAATCAACACACCGTGCTCGGTTAGGCGCTCAGGCGCCTCCTGAAGAATGCGAGTGACAATATCCAGCCCGTCGCCACCTGCCTGTAAACCGATCACCGGCTCATGGTGAAACTCACCCGCCAATGCACCCATATCTTCTGCATCTACATAGGGTGGGTTTGACAGAATGAGATCATAGCGCCGACCTGACGGGAGTGGATCGAACAGATCACCCTGAAAAAGTTGGTAGCGTTCGCCTAACTGATGTAGGTCTGCATTTGAGGCTGCCAGCGCCAGTGCATCTTCAGAGATGTCGCAGGCATCGACTCGGCACGGATGATTGTGATCCGCATATACCGCCGCCGCA
Organism: uncultured Granulosicoccaceae bacterium; assembly: GCA_964389335.1. Taxonomy (GTDB): domain Bacteria; phylum Pseudomonadota; class Gammaproteobacteria; order Granulosicoccales; family Granulosicoccaceae. The sequence continues at coordinate 7,242 of CAYMFQ010000166.1, read as the reverse complement.
ATACCGATGCAGCCACCACCACAACACAGATCAAGAATTCGTTCCGGAGGCGCCGCAACCCATGGCTGGTAATCGGACATAATTAACTCGGCCAATGGACTGCGCGGCACCAGTGCGCGTGAGTCAACCTGAAATTCCAGCCCTGCAAACCAGCTTCGGCCCGTGAGATACGCGACCGGTGTTTGTTGTTCAGCACGGGCACGATACCAGCCCAGAGCCAGTTGCAACTGCTCAGTAGTAACCACGATTGCGTAGTCGTCAATTGGTTCAGCGGGCGAAAGACCACAGGCTTCGATCGCAATCCATGCAGATTCGTCCATGGCATTGTCGGTGCCATGTCCGTACACCAGCGGATACTCGAGCAGGTAGTCCTGACCCGCGACGATAAGCTGCTCGAGGGTACAGTTCTGCAAATCAAACAGTGACTGGGTCATTGCCGACCACAAGGTGTGTTGGCGTACGGCTGGTCCGCGCAATAGTGTGGCGCTTGCCTGACGATATACGGTGCTTTCATAGCTGGATGGTTACCTGCATTTGGAGCATTGGCGCGCCCCACTTGCGTGGAGGAAAAACGGTACACTATACGCACTCCATTTCAGGTAAAAACCCATTGAATGCATTTGTGGACCGCTTGAAGTCCTGGCCGCTGAATGTACTGCCGCATCATTTCGTTTCGCGACTGGTTTACCGGCTCACCCGCATCGAAGGCAGGCTGGTGCCATCGGTTATTCGAGCGTTTAGCAAACTGTTTAATGTGCAGCTCGACGAAGCAGTGCACCCGGACCCCTCGCATTATCGCACCTTTAACGAGTTTTTCACCCGTGAATTGCGCAGCGATTGCCGGCCGGTAGACACCAGCAGCAACGGCATCGCCTCTCCGGTCGATGGCTGTGTCTCGCAGCTCGGCCCGGTCAAAGACGGCACCCTGTATCAGGCCAAGGGCATAAACTACTCGCTGCTCGACCTGATCGGAGGCCGCGAGGCAGACGCTCAACATTTCAGCGATGGCCACTTTGCCACGCTGTATCTCTCACCGCGCGACTATCATCGCATTCATATGCCCATGACCGGCACGCTGACCGCCATGCACTATGTCCCCGGGCGGTTATACAGTGTCGCCCCGCATACGGTGAGAACGGTATCGGGCATCTTTGCGCGCAACGAGCGCGTGGTGTGCCTGTTTGATACGGATGCAGGTAAGCTCGCGATGATTCTGGTCGGCGCGATCAATGTAGCAGCGATTGAAACCGTGTGGGCCGGGCTAATTACGCCACCCAACTCAAAGCACATTCGGCACCTGGACTACGACGACCACTCTGACGAGCGAAAGCAATACAAAAAAGGCAAAGAGATGGGCCGTTTCAACATGGGTTCAACTGTTATTCTGCTAACAGAAAACGCACAGGGTTGGGAATCAGCACTGACTGAGGGCAGCAGTGTGCGGATGGGTCAGCTGATCGGCAAGTTCTAACAGGTCCCGGCTGGCAAGCCACTGACGTGCATCTTCTGCGTCTTCCTCAAACCAGCGCTGCGTTGAACCCAGTCGAAACGAATAACCCCAGGCATCCATATCGCGAAACATTGCTGCGCGTCCAAAGCCGGGTAAGGCATCTGCCAACAGAATTTGCAAATAACAGACGGCGTTTTCCTCAGCGCTGCTGCCACCGGCATTGGTGTGCAGGTTCTGCCGGCGCTCGTCGTCCATGCATACAAAGTGACAGGCCTCATGCATCATTGAGTGCAGCGGTGTATCGTCGCGCACATAGAGTGTTGAGCGGATCAGACCAGCCTCTTCATCACCCCAAAAGCTGCCTGGTATATCGACACGGTCTTCCACCCGTTCCAGGCTAAGACCAAGCTTTTGCATCAAAGCACTCAGACAGTCGGGGTTATAGTCGCGGTAGCGCACCACAGTGATCGACTCCGACGGCGACTGTGTCATGCGCGCTCCCAATTAAAGGCGATCAGTTGCTGCAGGTGATCAACCTCCGGCATCAGAATCATCAACAATCGATCAACACCGATAGCCACACCGGCACAGTCCGGCAGCCCGGCATGCATCGCCGCTAACAGAGACTCATCTACAGCCATGACCGGCAAGCCTCGTTCGCGTCGGGTTTTGTTGTCAGCCTCAAAGCGCTGACGTTGCTCCGTGGCATCAGTCAGTTCGTGATAACCGTTGGCAAGCTCGAGCGATCCGTAATAGAACTCAAACCGACAGGCGACTGCAAAATCGTCGTGCCGTTCAATTCGAGCAAGCGACGCCTGGCTGGCAGGATAGTCTGTTATACAGGTATAACAATCGGCAGTCAGTTGATGACAGATAACCAGTGACATTCCCAGGTCAAGCAGACTGTCGAAGTCATCGGCGATGGATTCTGGCACGTCGCAACCTTTGCGCTTAAGGCTTGCCTTAAGTTCTGTGGTACTGGCGTGTGCGATGTCAATATCGCACACGGATTGCCAAAGCTCGCGATAGGTGATGCGCGTCAGGCCCGGAAACTCACCATTGTTTCCGCCATGCAGCGAGCGCAACAGATGCTCAACATCATCAATCAATTGCTGGTGTGTGAGGCCAACCCGATACCACTCAAGCATGGTGAATTCTGGGTTGTGATATCGACCACTCTCGTCGACGCGAAAGACTTTGCCAAGTTCATAGATATCGCCGCTGCCACTGGCGAGTAGCCGCTTCATATGAAACTCAGCCGAGGTGCGCAGATAGCGCTGCGAGCTTGCATGATTAGACGGTGTTGCTATAAAGCTTTCGATGTGCGGATCGGTGGTCGAGCCTTGTGACAGCTGCGGTGTTTCTACTTCAAGGATATTCTGGCTCGCAAACCACTGCCGAATCTGTTGCAACAGCTGCGCTCTGCTGCGCAGCGCCTGCAGTGTTGCGTTGGGACGCCACGTGTCTGTCATGATATGTATCGGGGTTCAGGCCGTTTGAGCGCAAGCCATGCCGCTCGTGCATACCTGTAAAGGGTGCGCCACAAGGGGCGCACTGCAACAGAACTCAGGATTCTTTGACGCGGCTGACGTAGTCGCCTGAGCGAGTGTCGATTTTGATCATTTCACCTTCTTCCACAAACAGAGGCACTTTGACCACGGCTCCGGTTTCCATAGTGGCGGGTTTGTTGCCACCCTGCGCAGTATCGCCGCGTACACCCGGATCCGTTTCAACAATTTTGAGTTCAACAAAGTTGGGCGGTGTGACGATAAGCGGCTCGCCATTCCACAGTGTGATCTCGCACATGTCCTGCTCTTTGAGCCAGTTTTTAGCATCGCCCACAGCGCTTGCGCCAGCACCGATCTGATCGTAGCTGACCGGATCCATGAAGTACCAGAATTCACCGTCGGCGTAGAGATACTGCAGTTCAGTGTCCACCACATCTGCCGCTTCGACCGACTCACCCGACTTAAAGGTTTTCTCGACCGTACGACCGGTTTTCAGATTGCGAACCCGCACGCGATTAAACGCCTGCCCTTTACCGGGCTTGACGAATTCATTTTCGACGATCGCGTAGGGATCGCCGTCGAGCATGATCTTTAAACCGCCCTTGAATTCGTTTGTACTGTAGTTGGCCATGATGGTTACCTGTTTTCAACCCGCCAAGTATAGCGGGTGAGAGGCTTGTCGGGCCACCGTATTGGCGCCCGACAGACAACTGTACAAATCAGCCGCTAGCGGCGATTCAGCAACCCGGAGCGATGCAGGTAGTACAGCAACGTCAGAATTGAGGCGATGGCTGAGGCCAAATAGGTTAAGAACGCGGCATTCAGGACGCGCCCGGCGCCCGTTACTTCGTCGGGTGTGACGATACCGGCATTGACCATGGCGGTCTTCGCTCTTGCGCTGGCGTCCCATTCGACCGGTAGTGTGACGACAGAAAATATAACCGCAGCACTAAACAGAGCAACGCCAAGCAATACCACTGGCGTCCCCAGCGCAGGTGCCATGGTCATCAGCATCATGCCCACCATTAATACCGGCATCGACATCTTGCTCGACAAATTAGTGACCGGCACCAGTTTGGAACGCATCTGCAGAAACTTGTAGCCGGTCGCATGCTGCAGCGCGTGCCCGGCCTCGTGACAGGCAACACCGATGGCAGACACAGACCGAGCGTTGTATACCGGTTCGGACAGCCGCAGAGTTTTGTCACGCGGGTCGTAATGATCACTCAGGCGGCCCGCGACGGGTTCGATGCGGCAATCGTGCACACCGGCGCGCTCAAGCATAAGCTGTGCGGCCTCAGCTCCGGTCATGTTTTTCGCCGTGCCCACGGTTTCGTATTTGGCGAAGGTGTTTTTCACCATCATCGACGCCAGGCCCGATAAAACCATGCCGGGCAACATCACCATCAGCATGTAGCCCATGTCAAATCCCATCATGTACTGGTCTCCTAAAGCTTAATATTTGTGAGTCTGGTTTGGCGCGGCGCGTGGTCGGCAATTACAAACCGCGGCTGCACGATGGTGCAACCGTCCGATTGTAGTTGAGATGTGAGCGCGCGGACTGCGCTGGCTTTGAGAAGAATATGGCGCCGCACGCACGCTTCTCAAGTAATGCCATGTTTTTTAACACTTTTAATAGGCTACTGCGCCGTTACTCCACCGTCACTCCACAATGACCTGCGCCACCTTCTGGAAGCCACGAGGCAGGCTCTTGCCGCGCCGACCACGCTCTCCGATGTACTCTTCGAGGTCGCGGTAGCGCAGCGATGTATGGCGCTTGCCACTGACAATTTTAAGGGTGTTTTTCGGGCCCATGATACGGATGGCCTGCAGCTGCACTTTGTCTTTGCCGGTGGCCTTTGGAATCGCGAGAATCTTGTTGCCTTTACCCTTACTTAGTTCCGGCAGTTCTGTGGCGGGAAACGCCAGTAGCTTGCCATCCGTACCAATCGCGATAACCAGATCAGTTTCGGGCTGCGGAACTCGCTGCGGCTGCAGTACCCGTGAGTCTGCCGGCACGCTTAACACCGCTTTGCCGCTTTTATTGCGGCTGATAGTGTCGCCTAGTCTGCCAATGAATCCATACCCGCTGCTGGTCGCGAACAAAAAGCGGGATTCATCGTCACCCATCATAACCCCGACGAACGTGGCGCCATCGGGCGATTTCACCCGCCCCGCCAGTGGCTCGCCAAGGCTGCGTGCCGACGGTAACCCGTGCGCGGCGACGGCATAAACGCGGCCGGTCGAGTCGATGAACAGCGCCGAGTGATTGCTGCGCCCACGAGCTGAATCCTGATACGCGTCACCGGATTTGTAATTCAAACCGAGTGGATCGACTTCGTGCCCCTTGGCCGCTCGCACCCAACCCTTTTCAGACAGCACTACGGTGACCGGTTCGCTCGGAATCAGGTCGCTTGCGCTCATGGCCTGGGCGGCCTCACGGGAAACAATCGGCGAGCGGCGTTCGTCCCCGTAGGTTTCTGCATCTTCGCGTAGTTCTTTCTTGAGCAGCGTTTTCATGCGGCGCTCGGAGCCGAGCGTCTTTTGCAGGTTGTCGCGCTCTTTTTCCAGGTCCGCCTGCTCGCCCCGAATTTTCATTTCCTCGAGTCGCGCCAGATGGCGCAGTTTCAGCTCAAGGATGGCTTCCGCCTGTTCATCCGTCAGTGCAAAGCGCTTCATCAGCACTGGCTTGGGCTCGTCGTTGTTGCGAATAATCGCAATAACTTCGTCTATGTTAAGAAACGCGATCAACAGGCCTTCGAGGATATGCAGACGCTTCTCGACTTTCTCCAGACGCCATTGCAGACGGCGACGAACAGTTTCGAGTCGAAAGCTGAGCCACTCCTTAAGCATGGTGCTCAGGTTTTTGACCTGTGGCCGACCGTTGATACCGATGACATTGAGGTTGACCCGATAGGTCCGCTCAAGGTCTGTGGTGGCGAACAGATGCCCCATCAGCGACTGAATATCCACACGATTGCTGCGCGGCACGATCACAAAGCGCACCGGCTGTTCGTGGTCTGATTCGTCGCGCAGGTCTTCAACCATCGGCAGCTTTTTCGCCTGCATCTGCTGAGCAATCTGCTCCATGACGCGTGCACCCGACACCTGGTGCGGCAGCGCGTTAATCACTACCGAGCCATCTTCCACACGATAGACGGCGCGCATTCTGACACTGCCGTTGCCGGTTTCGTAAATCTTGCGCAGTTCTTCAGGCTGGCTGATCACCTCCGCGGCAGTCGGGTAATCAGGACCGCTAACGAACTCCATTAGCTCTTCAACGCTGGCTTTTGGCTTTTCCAGCAAATGCACACAGGCGTTGACCAGTTCGTTGAGATTGTGTGGCGGGATATCTGTCGCCATACCGACCGCGATGCCCGTCGTACCATTCAGTAGCACATGCGGCAGACGCGACGGCAGCAGCGTTGGCTCCTGCATGGTGCCATCGAAGTTGAGCTGCCAGTCGACCGTGCCCTGCCCCAGCTCCTGCAACAACATTTTTGCAATGCGCGACAGTCGTGCCTCGGTATAGCGCATCGCCGCGAATGATTTCGGATCGTCCGGGGAGCCCCAGTTGCCCTGGCCGTCGATCAGCGGATATCGATAGGAGAACGGCTGAGCCATCAGCACCATCGCCTCATAACAGGCGGAATCACCGTGCGGGTGGTACTTTCCGAGCACATCGCCCACGGTGCGTGCCGATTTCTTGTGTTTGGATGTGGCGGACAGTCCCAGCTCTGACATCGCATAGATGATTCGACGCTGCACCGGCTTTAGGCCGTCGCCGACGTGCGGCAGTGCGCGGTCGAGAATCACATACATCGAATAGTCGAGGTAGGCTTTCTCAGTAAATTCACTGAGCGGCTGTTCTTCCATATTGTCAAACAGCGGCAACTCGTCGGTCATTGAATTGAGTGTCCCGGGTTAATGAAGTAACGACGCCCGGAGGCCGAATCAGCCGCCGTGGCAACCCGCAATTGTAACGCGCATGGTCGGCTGTCGGCCAGCGCTACGCTGCGAGCGTCGTTACGAGAGTGGAACCCGCCCCCTTCGACACAATTGTCTTCTTAAGTTACCGCTTCTCGCCTGCGCCGCAATCGGCGCGAAAAATAATCGAAAAAAATCTCAAGAAATCCGCGCCGCCGTCGTTAACCCGAATCGCAACTTCGAGGGGTCACCAAAAAGTTGCGTGAGTTTACAAATAATATTTACTTATATGGGGCAATAATTATGAGCGGTCACAAGAACCGTACGCCCGGCTCGATTGGGTGTGAGAACCTTCTG
>CAYMFQ010000165.1:8619-11917 GCA_964389335.1 uncultured Granulosicoccaceae bacterium | reverse complement strand
TGTCGGTTAGGAATTTTCCATCCACACGCAACAGGGAGTTGAGAATGTTAATTTTGTCCAGACGTACCGGTGAGTCGATCCGTATCGGCGACGAAGTCATGATCACCGTGCTGCAAACGAAAGGCGGTCAGGTCAAAATCGGTATTGATGCACCACGAGATGTTGCTGTCCATCGCGAAGAAATTTATCTGCGCATGAAAGGGGAGCTGAACCGACAGGTTGCCACCGCTCCTGCCAGCGAAGGTTGTAAAGCTGCGGATGACGCAGGCACCGCTGCCACTGCTGAAAGGGTTCGTCAGGAAACCGCCTGACCAGCACACCACCGCAATCGTTGGCAACTATTCAGGCTGCCGGCAATTGCAACGTTCCACCGAAGCGGGTCTGCTGAATACCGCAGGCCGAAAACTTCACAATTATTACCTGTATCTTTCCTGTCAGCATCGCGGACGTTTTAAACAGTATCCATCCGCATTAGTTAGTTACCTGTTTTTGTTTATCGTGAGTTGTAAACGTGGCTGCACGTGCTGATATCCCATTTATCAGCAACCTGTTCACCACTTTCCGGCATGAGTACCGCACGCGTCCGGCTGCCATTTAGCCGGTGCGGCAGCCTGCCTCCTATGCTGTTTGCCGTCCCTGTCGACGCGTGATATCAAGTTCCACTTCATCGAAAAGCCATCGCTTAAATGCGGTTACCCGAGGATCCGCCGTGGTGTCCTGCAGCGATACCACATGATAGGCGTGCTCAACGTCCATCGTTTGCCCGAACAGCGAGACGAGTCGGCCGCGACTGATATCTTCCTCGGCCAGTTGTTCCAGCGTGAGTACCACGCCCTGCCCTTCAATTGCCGCAGCCAGCGCCAGCGACACACTGTTGAAGTACAGGTTGTGTTTACAGGTCATCCCCGGCATACCCGCACTTGCGAACCAGCTCGACCATTTAGGTCGTCCCTCGTATGGAGTTTCATCGTGTAACAACGTGTGATGCTGGAGATCGTTAGGCTCACGCAGAGGTGACTCGGCCCCGCGCTCCAGTAATTCGGGACTGCACAATGGCACTGCATCAACATCCATCAGGTGCTGCACTTCGCAGCCGGGATAGTTGCCGCCGCCAAATCGAATCGCCACGTCGATATTGTGTGCCTTGAGAGTTTCTGCGCTTAGCGCCGGTGCGGTGGAATCGGTGTCTATCAGTGCCACGCTGCCGGAGATACGCAAATCGATGGACGGGTTCTGCGCAATAAACCGGTGCATTCTGGGCATCAGCCACTTCGATGCGAATGACGGCGCCATCCAGATATTGAGCTCGGATTCAAGACCGCCACGCTCGATCAGATCGACGCCCTCCCCAATCAGCCGAAATCCCTCCTGCATCATGCTGAGACCGCGCTGTCCGGCATCAGTCAGGGACAGGCCCCGATGCAGACGATAGAACAATGGCTCTCCGAGCAAATCCTCCAGCTGACGAATCTGCTGACTGATCGCCGCCGGCGTGACGTGCAGCTCTTCCGCGGCTTTACTGAAACTGCAGTGCTTCGCTGCAACGACGAACGCGTTCAGCGCATTAAAAGGTAACGATCGAGCCATGGGTTAATTTTCGCTGCTGTAACGGCTTCAGGACCAGAAGGGATTGGAGTTCAATGGTGACCAGACGGCAAACAATCTGAGGCCGGCTACAACGATCTGCAAGCAGGCTCGGAGCTTTGCCTCGGGGGGAAACCACATAAGTTTTACTTACAGCACCTGCAAGAAAGTATCGTTTGTTTCACCAGCACCGCAACCGCTACATTAACGATGCACAGCGCTGACTTGTCGCTGAGCCCTCAACCATAACAGGAGTATCCGGTGAACAGGTTATTTGCACTGGCAGGTAGCAGTTATAACAGAGTTAAAACGAACCTCGCTCGAAGGCAGGCGCTGAATGCACTATTGCGCCAGAACGATGCCACACTGCGTGATATTGGCATATCCAGAGAACTGCTGCACGGTGGCGTGGAATGCTGGCCATGGCATGCTATTGAGCGGCCACCGCTGAAGGCATCATCAGCAGCACACGCGTCAACCAACGCAGCAGAGGCCTCCCGTGCGGTCAGAGAACTGAAAGGCTACAGCGACAGGGAACTTCGTGATCTCGGCATTACCCGCGACACGATTACCGAGGCGGTATACCACGGTCGTGCTGGTGCCGGAAATCCCGATCTGGCGGAAGTACCGGCCATCGGTGCACACAAGCCTCGCGAAGTTACCGAGTACGCAGACGCGCCAAAGGCCGCCTGACACCTGCGAATATGTTTCGCAGCAGTGAACTATCGAATACGTCATTAGACAAATCGATCAGTACACCGCAACAATACAGCTCCACCCCCAATCGGCAATGGAATGCCAGCTCTCGTTTGCACAGGGGCCACAAGAGCCCCTGGCAACAAGAGTCTTTTCTTCAGACTTTTGATAACCGTGCCCCCGTACCACGAGCTTGAAAATACAGCCTCTGGCCAGGGCCCGGCCCGTAGCGTCAAGATGACGTACGCGAATTTTGAGCCACACAGCCAGCATTCATCCAGCGCACAGCACTCACGTTGATATGACTAACCGCAAAAACGCCGTTGTGCTGCTGAGTGGTGGACTCGACTCTACTACCGTTCTCGCCATAGCAAAAAGCCAGGGCTACGCGCCCCATGCACTCTCATTCCGATACGGGCAACGTCATTTGGCGGAACTGGAATCAGCCCGCCAGGTAGTGGCTGCGTTCGGCCCAATGCCGCATATCGTGGCCGACATCGATCTGCGCACCTTTGGCGGATCGGCGCTCACCGACGAGATCGATGTTCCCCGGCACGAACACGGACACAGCCACAGCGACTACGACGATACCCAATCAATTCCCGTAACTTATGTACCGGCACGTAATACGGTGTTTCTGTCCTTCGCACTGGCCTGGGCAGAGGTCTTAAATTCGCAGGACGTGTTCATTGGTGTAAATGCAATGGACTACAGTGGCTACCCAGACTGCCGGCCCGAATACATTGAGGCCTACGAGCGCATGGCGAACCTGGCAACGAAAGCCGGTGTGGAAGGCACACAGCAACTTAAGATTCACGCCCCGCTGATGCAGATGACCAAAGCACAGATCATCAGCACAGGCATCGAACTCGGTGTCGACTACGGATTGACCCACAGTTGCTACGACCCGGATAAACAAGGCACGTCATGTGGCGCCTGTGACTCCTGCATACTCAGGCTCAGAGGCTTTTCTGACGCCGGCGTCACCGATCCGCTGCCATACCAGTAGAAACCGCGT
>CAYMFQ010000165.1:2510-8519 GCA_964389335.1 uncultured Granulosicoccaceae bacterium | reverse complement strand
TGGTGCCGGTGAATCGGTTCAATGAAAGGTGTTTGTGAATGGTGTTTGCAAATGGAATTGTGAACTTACACCCTGGCAGCCTATCCAACGCTGCACTCGATACACAATACCCGCATCACCATCCATCGCAGTTCACAACACCGTAAAGCACACAGCTAACAATCGACAGGACGTGGAGACTCGCCATGAAGACATCAGATTTACTGGTTAAGGCACTGGAGAATGAGGGTGTTGAATACATATACGGAATACCTGGCGAGGAAAACCTCGATTTCCTGAACTCGCTGAAAGACTCCAGCATCAAGCTGATTCTCACGCGCCACGAGCAGGCGGCAGGCTTTATGGCCGCTACCTACGGCAGACTGACCGGCAAGCCCGGCGTCTGCCTGTCAACCCTTGGGCCCGGCGCCACCAACTTTGTCACCGCGGCTGCCTACGCACAACTCGGTGGCATGCCAATGATTATGCTTGGCGGGCAAAAGCCGATCCGCAAAAGCAAACAGGGGCGCTTTCAGATTGTCGATGTGGTTGGCCTGATGAAACCGATCACCAAGTACTCCGAGCAGGTAGTGGATGGCAACAACATTCCCTCAATGGTTAGGGAAGCATTCCGACTAACGATGCAGGAGCGCCCGGGCGCCGCTTATCTTGAGTTGCCTGAGGACATCGCCGAAGAAGACACAGACGCCAGCATTTTTGATGTGGTGGGACACCGACGTCCGGACGCGGATCACGCTGCCATCAGCGCCGCTATCGACATGATAAAGGCGGCCGAGCGACCACTGCTGCTGATTGGAGCCGGCGCTAATCGCAAACGCACCAGTGCTGCTCTGCACGAGTTTATCGACAAGACCGGCATTTACTTTTTTAATACACAAATGGGTAAAGGCGTTGTCGACGAGCGTCACGACAAGTTTATTGGGACCGCGGCGCTGTCTGATAACGACTACCTGCACTGCGCCATACACCGCGCAGATCTGATCATTAACGTGGGTCACGACGTTATAGAAAAGCCTCCGTTTTTTATGGAAAAAGGCGGCAAGAAAGTAATTCATATTAATTTCTTCGCCGCCAAGATAGACGATGTTTATTTCCCGCAGCTCAATGTAGTGGGCGATATATCATCGGCGATCAACCAGATCACTGCCGGCATCGACAAATTGAACCAGGACGATGGATACTTCGAACGCGTACGACAGGATGTCGATACCCATGTCACAAAGTACTTCGAGGACCGGCGCTTCCCCATTTTGCCTCAGCGCCTTGTCAGTATGCTGCGCACTGAGCTGGCGGACGACGACATCGTCACGCTCGATAACGGCGTCTATAAAATCTGGTTCGCGCGTAACTATAAGTGTCATGCTCCGAACACGCTGTTGCTCGACAACGCACTGGCAACCATGGGTGCCGGGCTGCCGTCCGCCATGACAGCAAAACAGCTTAACCCGGATAAAAAGGTGGTGTCCGTGAATGGCGACGGTGGCTTTCTGATGAACTCACAGGAGCTCGAAACCGCAGTGCGACTCAACCTGGATCTGGTTGTCATTATCCTGAATGACAGTGCCTACGGCATGATCAAATGGAAACAGGAAGGCGTCGGTTTCGATAACTTTGGTCTCGACTTCAACAATCCGGACATGGTGCAGTATGCCAACAGCTTTGGCGCTACCGGCTATCGACCGTCCAGTCACGACGAGTTCGCCGACAACCTGCATACTGCGCTACACAGCAAAGGTGTCCATGTAATTGATGTTCCGGTCGACTATTCGTTAAACCACCCCATTCTCAACGTACTGCTTAAAGAAAGCGCCTGTATTATCTGAGCAAAGGTGTCGGTTGTAACAAACAGAGCAAAATTATCGAGCGACACCGGGTAGCGTTTGACCCGGTGCCGCTCATGTCTGTTCGCAACCGATAAAGCAATGCAACTTTTGTCATTCCATTGGCTTATTCCTACCACCGATAACACAACTTGCTCTATCAAAATCTACAAAAAACGAGCGCCTGAAGCCTTTTTTATTCCGCCTGCTCAGTGATTGTTGCCGGTGAAAAAGCTGCAGGAATACCCACCCATTTGCTATTTCACTAATTCGAACTAGACCAACACAGACAGCTGTTTGTGTTGCGAGCCGATTACCACGTCCCTCATTGATCCGCCGTTCGCAATTCCACCGTTTGTAATTCTGGTGCAATAAAGGAGCACATCTATGAGAGAACTTTTTAACCCACCGTACAACCCGGTCCATTCGCACGGATCAGCCACCTGCCTCGATCAGGTAAGCACTCTTACTGCCCAGGCAGGTCAGCACGGTGGAGAAAAGGCTCAGAATATCGATCTATACAACTTTGGCTATCTGTTTGAAGACCTGGCGCGCAGTGCAGATAATCGACTTCCGGAATGCAGTGAGACGATAGGCGCGTTAAAAACGCTGGGAAGCGGCATGACCGAGATACCATCCAAACCTGCCGCCAACTCAGCTATCCCCGCAGGCTATACGTTTCTACAGCAGTTTATCGAGCACGACATCAGCTGTGCTGCACAAAGCACACATCTTATTGATCAGGTCAGGAACGAATCACTCGAGCCAGTCACGGTCGACAACGCTCGCAGCCACATTAAAAACCTGCGTTCTGCAGCACTGGAGCTTGTTAGCGTGTATGGCGGCGGGCCGGATGCAGACCCGGAGCTTTACGAAGCAGATGGCGTTCTATTCAAGCTTGGTCGCAACCGCAAAGGCAAGCGAGTGCCGGACCATATCGACTCAGATACCTGCGACCGCGACGTGCTGCGACAGCCCGACGGCACTGCAGTTCTGGGTGATGGCCGCAACGACCAAAGCCTGCCACTTGCGCAAACGCACCATGCATATAAGGTGTTTCACAACAATGTGGCTGCGCAACAGCGAGGAAATCCATCAAAACGATTCGCGATGGCACAAAAGAAAGTCATTCAGCACTATCAATGGATTGTCCTGCACGACTTTCTGCCAAGGCTGGTTAGCAGGACTGCTCACAAAAATGCGCTTTATGAGCCGCGCTTCTATACCGATGACATGCTTACCTTTATGCCATTTGAATTCAGTATGGCGGCTTTTCAACTTGAACGCTCCCTGGCACGCCAGCGCTATCGGTACAACAGCAGTCTCGCCACTGAAAAAACTGACAATCATCTGCTCTACAACTATACCGGTACCGGTAGCCAGCGCATGCCGATACCACAGCACGCAATCATTGACTGGCGTAACTTCTATGCCATTGAAGAGACACCGGCGAACTACGCCAGGTCGATCGATACGCGCCTGTCATGTCCGCGAGCCCAACCTGGCAACGAAGCGGATCTGCTGCGCATGGCTGCTATACGCACTTTATTGCGTGGTTATCAGTTATGCTTGCCGACCGGTCAGGCAGTCGCAACACGCATCGGCGCAAAAACACTTTCGACTGCAGAGTTAATGACTAACACCTGTACCAATGAGCAGGCTGCTCTCGCTTCTTCGCAACTGTCTGGACGAACTCCCTTGTGGTATTACATTCTTAAAGAATCGGCAATTCGTGAGCAGGGGCAAAAGCTTGGCGAAACTGGCAGCGCCATCGCTGCAGAAACCCTGGTTGCCCTGATAAAGCGCTCGCGCTATTCGATTCTGCAGGAACCGAACTGGCAACCTGTTCTTGGTGATACGCATGGGCATTTCACGATGACAGATCTGCTTAAGGTGTGCGAGTTTGAGGAGGTGTGTCCGGAATACGCCTGAGTACACCGCAAAGACAACAGAGGCGCGGGTTATACCGCGCCTCTGCGTAATCGCAGCCTGGTAAAGAACTTATTAAATTCCGTAGTTCAGACTAATCTGAGTGGTGGTATCGGTGTTTTCACCAAGATCACCAGTGATGTCAGAGTTGTTGCGGGTCAGTAACCCCAGACCCAAAGACAGGCGCTCTGATAGTCTGACATTCAGATTGTTGTCCCACACGGTCAGGTTGTTGCTGTCTGTGAGTTCTGCACTCAATACGGAATTGAAGGTTACCGTGTCAGTGATTGCATTACTGTAGTTAGCGCCGATGTATATCGTCCCACCGTCTGCTTCAAGCTCTCCGTCAAGTGGCTCGAGATATTCGGTTTGATGCACACCAATACCAATTTCGGCACCAAAGCTTACTCGCGCGGTGCTGATAAACGTACGCCCAACACCGACGATGCCGGAATAGCGGTTATCGATGTTGCCAAACTCATCGGTATCGTAGCGCAGCCGACCAAACACGTAACTACGCTCATCAATACTGCGATCCAGCTTATAACCCAGCTCCAGGCGGTTCGCGGTTTCTTCACCGTTCGCTTCTGCGTTGTATATGCTGCCAAAGGCATTGTGTCGCCAGAGGTCTGCCTGCCTGGCCACATTGATAGATCCGGCAATATTGCGCGTGTCACTGTTGCCATCGGTCATAACCGCACCGAGGCTGGCACTACCTGACCACTCGCGCGATAGCTCATCTTCCGCGTTTACAGTCTGGCTCATAGCCACGCCTGTAATCATTGCACAACCGAGTATTTTTAGTTTCATTGGGGGCAATTCCTAATATTATTTTATTGCTGAATCATCAGCACTTTGTTTCGGGTTGTACCACCCCCGTAGGTTCCTATCTTTCAGGTATTTCAACAAGTCACTTAACAGTTGTTGACATACCTGAATGAGTATTCAGTTAATAAAACAAAGTGCCGCATAGTGGATTAAAACGCACAACCAGTGCCTGGCTGCACACGTAGAGTGAACAACTGTTAATCCACTATCGGGTTGGTTGGTAATTTAGGAAAAGTGTCGTTGTGTTACGCGACTGTCAGGCACAACGATAAGTGCACCAAGCAAACACATTGTCGCCATTAGCGGACTAAAACTCGCAAAACCAATCTCGGAGTAAAACCAGCCGCCTACCAGCGCTGCAAGCAACCAGCCTATGCTTGCAACAGAACTGTTTAAGCCCATGACTGTACCGCGCACATCGGCCGGTACATCAGCAAGCGCTGCCAGCAGCGACGGCCGCCCCAGTGCATTCAGAAAAGCGAAACCGATACCGAGTGACACAGTTACCAGCACACCTGGTTGCCATAGAAACCATGGAATCGATATACAGCCTGCAAGTGCCAGCGCCACGGCAAAGTTTATTCGACGATACGGCAGGCGATCTGCCACCTGGCCACCGACAAACGTACCCACAATGTTACCCAGCGCAAAACCGGCAAGCGGCAGTGCCACCGCTTCTATGGGCATGGCGTAAGCTGTACGCAGATAACTGGCGTAGTAAAACGCAGCCAGCCCAAATGACACGCGCTCGGCTATTAGCGCCAAAAACAATCGTGTGATCGGACCGGTCATGGCACTGCGCAACGGTGTACGCTGCCCGTTGTCTGAGCTGACGGTTACTCCGGTGTCAGTGCCTTTACCAAGGCCGTACCACATCGTCAGTGCAGCCACACCGGCAAGTGCCCCAAGCACCACATGTACCCCGCGCCAGCCAACACTGCCTCCAAGCCACGCTGCCAGCGGTATGCCAAACAACAGCGTCAGCGATTGACCGCTCATCACATAGCCAAACGCTCTGCCATGCTGCGAGGGATGCGCTCGCAGCGATACCTCTGCCATGGTGGTGGCGGTAAACGCACCGCAACAGGTACCCGCGAATATCACAATCAGCACCAGAGCGACGTAGCTTTGTGCCTGTGACAGTGCCATCATGGCCAGGCCAATCAGCAATGGGCACAGCAACAGGAATAGCCGCCGACCAATGCGGTCAGACAAGCGCCCGACAACGTAGGAAGACACTCCCCATGCCGCGGCAGTGACACCAAACAGATTCGCAATAGCCGGCAGCGATGTATTCAGATCCGCTGCCATATCAGGCAGAAAAGGGGCGCGCGTGCTGCCGGTTGCCGTGGCAGCGAACATACCAATACAACCGGCCACAACCAGCCGCCACGGCATTGCAGGATCAGACATTCCGGGGCCTGCCGCACCG
>CAYMFQ010000165.1:0-2410 GCA_964389335.1 uncultured Granulosicoccaceae bacterium | reverse complement strand
ATACACCCGATCACAACCGTGCAGGGCCGTGCCAGTGTGGTTAAAAACGCTAACCGGAAGCAAAGTACGAGTCAGGACGCCCGGTGCGGAGACGGACAAACGCGTTACTGTTATCGAGTACGTTGAGCCAGCACACAGCACACCACCTGTATTTACCCGTCATGAGTTTATCGAGGTATTTTGCGTGTCAGACGGCGTATTGTCCTTTCAATTTCAGGGCGAGGCGCCGTTTAAGCTTCACCCCGGTGACAGTGTCACCTGCGCCGCCTGGAAACCACATTCGTTCTGGAACGAAACCCCCGTCCCGGTAACGGCATTGCTGGTGTGCTCACCAGCGGGCCTGGACGAGTTTTTTATTGAGTCTGACAAGTTACTGCAAAGTAAAAAGACTAACCACACTGAATCAATGGCGGCATCGATGCAGCGTCTGCGCGATCAATACGGACTGGAACACGTTGGCGAACCGCCGGTATTGCAGGGTGATTGACAGACGGCGAACAAAAAAGGGATGCACTGACAAATCAGTGCATCCCTGTTGCTTTGACGGCGGGTAACGAAGCTTGTTACCGCAACGCGTGTAGAGGACCGCGGGTAGCTACAGGCCCCACTTCTCTGCGGTTTGCTCAAAAAAACCGCGCGCCTGCTTTATTTTGATCCAGTTATTAACGTAGTTGATCCAGACCTGATCGTCCTGCGGCAGCAGCATGGCGATCGGTGTTGGCGCCCGTGCAGCTTTGACCGGAATCGGTACAATCTTGTCGAACTTTTCGGTGAGTGTGGCGCCTTCAATGTTTGAGGTTACAAACACATCCGAGCGTCCGGACAGTACTTCCTGATGTTGCAGTGCCGGTGCTTCAATTGCCTTGATTGAAGAATCCGGAAACCACTCCTTGACCAGTTTTTCGAATGTGGTACCGAGTGTGGCGGCGACTTTTACATCAGCCTGGTTGATTGAATCCCAGCCATCAAATCGATCGACTTTATCAGCTGTGGTGAACGGTCTGATTTCAACCGAGATATAGCTGTCCGAGTAGCCGGCCGCTTTCATGCGCGCCGCACTTATAGAGGCTGAGCCAGTGATATGGTAGTTACCACCGACCACCCCGTTTACCAGCGTCTTCCAGTCAGTGGCGACAAACTCGAGTTCAACGCCCATATCTTTGGCGAGCTCGGTCATCACATCGATATCGTAGCCCTGGTAGCTGTTGGTCGCAGGGTCCTTAACCGTCATGGGATTCCAGTCACCAGTTGTGCCGACTTTCAGGACACCGTTGTTGAGGATGTCCTTGAGCGCAGAATCCGCCATGACAGGCGCCGCAGCGATGCTCAGCAGCGCTGCGGCCGCGAGTGATTTGAGTAGTCTCATGTTGCTTCCGTATGTATTCGAACCCGTATCGTTGCATGGACCCGGGACATTTGCAACGGACGTGGAGAATGGCGCGAATGCAGACCGATTGTGGTATCGTCAGGCCCGAATCGCACACACAAAGGCCGCCAGAAAACATGCCGCTACACCCCGACCTGCGGGTGCCAGAGCCCAACACAGAATCACCTGCCACGGGTACCGGCACGGGCACGGGCCCGATCATACGGATGCACGGTGTATCGAAGTTTTTCGGTACATTCCAGGCGCTCAACGAAGTATCAATCGACATCGGGCTCGGTGAGCGTGTCGTGGTGTGCGGGCCATCCGGGTCAGGCAAGTCCACCCTTATTCGCTGTATAAACCAGCTCGAAAAACACGACGGCGGCACCATCACAATCAACGGCACTGAGCTGAACGGCAGCAAGAACAGTTTAAAAACAGTGCACGAAAACGTCGGCATGGTGTTTCAGCAATTCAACCTGTTTCCACACCTGACGGTACTGGAAAACCTCACGCTCGGCCCGATTCGCGCCGGACGCCTGAATAAACAACAGGCAAACGACCTGGCAATGCAGTATCTGGAGCGCGTGCGCATACCGGAACAGGCGGGTAAATACCCGTCACAGCTATCCGGTGGGCAGCAGCAGCGCGTCGCTATCGCCCGCTCGCTGTGTATGGAACCGCGCATCATGTTGTTCGACGAACCTACCTCCGCGCTCGACCCGGAAATGATCAACGAAGTGCTCGATGTCATGGTTGAGCTCGCGGAGAGCGGTATGACCATGGTATGCGTTACTCATGAAATGGGCTTCGCCCGTCGTGTGGCCGACACCATGGTGTTTATGGATCATGGCGAGATTGTGGAAATGTCTGATAAAAACAAGTTCTTCGAAGCACCGGACAGCGAGCGGTGTCAGGAATTTCTGCAACAGATATTGCCCCACTAGCCCTCACCAATTTGCCAATGCCGCACTCTAATTTCAGACGCTTTAACAACTCAGGCAGGCGCGCGCCGATGAATCCAATATCGATCAGGGTACTGGC
>CAYMFQ010000164.1:0-11952 GCA_964389335.1 uncultured Granulosicoccaceae bacterium | reverse complement strand
CATCGGCCAGTCTCTGATACCCTGGCACCACACTGTCATCCAGATTCCACAATGCATCGGATCGATAACTTAGCATTCCGGATTGATGAACCGGTGTACCCCCGGTTAATTGCAGCCCCACACCCTCCGCTGCATAGCGGCGATGGTAGTCAATATAGGCGGTGCCTGGTTTGTTATCTTCAGCGAATCCGGGCACGTGTGCTGACACCAGCACGCGGTTGCGCAACTGAAGCACACCTCCCGGATGCCTGATATCCAGTGGCGACAACAGATGCGGAAATTCAGCACCTGCTGTAAAGTTGTTAGTAGTCATTCGCCTCCACAATGATATGCACACGGCTGACGCACACACCGGATGTTATGACGGTCATCACCGCCCGGTCCTCGGTATAGCATGAACGGTTACACGGCTGCCGACCCACGTCAACTGTCAGGCTGACAACAGAACACACGACCAATAAATTGCCTATGACCCAACGTAACGCCAGATACGATATTCTGTTTGAGCCGATTCAAATCGGGCCAAAGAAAACCAGAAACCGCTTCTATCAGGTGCCACACTGCAACGGCATGGGTCACCGCTACCCGCGTGCGATGGCCGAAATGCGTGGTGTCAAAGCGGAGGGAGGCTGGGCTGTGGTATGCACGGAGGAATGCTCAATTCACCCGTCGAGCGACTTGTCGCCCGCCACCTTGATGCGTATCTGGAGCGACGCTGACCTCCCGGTACATGAACTGATGGTCGACAAAATCCATCAGCACAATTCGCTCGCCGGCATCCAACTCGTACACAACGGGTTCGAAGTTGCCAACTACGTAACACGCCTGCCGTCATTGTCACCGAGCAGCATACCGACCGAGAATTTTCCGCATGTGCAGGCGCGTGCGATGAGTAAGGCCGATATCAAAACGTTTCGACAGTGGCATGTCGATGCGGCACTGCGTGCGAAAAAAGCGGGCTACGACATTATTTACACCTATGCCGCTCACGGCACGATGACGCTGCTGTATCAGTTTCTGCTAAGCCGCTACAACACACGCACCGATGAATATGGCGGCGGCCTCGACAATCGAGTGCGGCTGCTGCGCGAAGTACTGACTGACCTCAAAGACGCAGTCGGTGATTCCTGCGCGGTTGCACTGCGCTTTGCAGTCGACGAGTTACTGGGCAATGAAGGCATGAGCCAATCGGAGGCTCAGGACATAGTAGGTACGCTCGCAGAATTGCCCGATCTGTGGGACGTTAACGTGGCCGCATGGCACAACGATTCATTGCCATCACGTTTTGGCAACGAAGGCAGCCAGCAAAGCTATATTGAGTTTGTAAAAAAGCTCACCAGCAAACCAGTGGTTGGTGTCGGGCGGTTTACCTCCCCGGACACAATGGTTAGCCAAATCAAAAACGGAGTGATTGACTTGATCGGTGCTGCACGGCCATCGATTGCCGATCCGTTCCTGCCCAACAAAATAAACGAGGGTCGGGAAGATGAAATTCGCGAGTGTATTGGCTGCAACATGTGCACGTCAGGCGACTACCTCGCCTATCCGATGCGCTGCACACAGAACCCGACGATGGGTGAAGAATGGCGTCGCGACTGGCACCCGGTGCGTATCGACAAAGCCGGCTCCAGTGACAACATTCTGATTGTTGGAGCGGGACCCGCCGGACTGGAGGCCGCTGTTGCACTATCAGACAGAGGCTACAGCGTAACCCTGTCAGACGCAGGCAGCAGCCTCGGCGGCCGCGTCATTGCAGAGTCCTCGCTCAAACCCCTGAATGAATGGCGGCGCGTGGCTGACCATAGAATCTGGCTGTTAAGCCAGCGTGCTAACGTGCAGACTTTTACCGACTCTGCACTGGACGCAACGCAGATACTGGAAATGGGCTTTGCCCACGTGGCCGTGGCCACCGGCTCGCACTGGCGACAGGACTTTCTGGGCCTGCAGCACCGACAACCGGTTGAAGTAGCCGGTGGCGCATCGATTGTTGGCGTCGAAGCAATACTCGCCGGCCATCGCCCGCAGGGCAAAGTGATGATCTACGACGATGATCACTACTACATGGCCAGCGCTATCGCGGAACAACTGGCAAGTGATGGCCACGATGTGACACTGGTGACAGCCGCCGCCGATATAGCCGAATGGACACACAATACACTGGAACACGAGCACATACAGGTGCGGCTGCGCGAACTTGGCGTAACTATTATCTGTAACAAACGCATCAGCAAAGTGCATGCAGACCATGTGACACTTGCCTGCGTTTATGTAGACACCCCCATGCAAATCGACGCTACCACAGTTATTCCGGTTACATCGCGCATTGCCAACGATACAGTGTACCGTGAGCTTGATAACAGACGCGGTGAGTGGGCAGCTGCCAGCGTAAAGTCAGTCACCCTTATCGGTGACAGCTTTGCCCCGGCAACCATTGCCATGGCGGTATACGCCGGCCATGAGTATGCCAGAGGGGTTGATCAGACGCCTGAACAAGCCACGTTTTTTAAACGCGAACTTGGCCTGGGTGGTGAATAGTGCGATAGTACTTTCAGGTACGACGGCGAGACAAGTATGAAACCGATAGAAGCTGGCGAGCGACTGGTCGCTAACATCCACACCAGTCAGTTTAAAATGCTGCCTGACTCACAGGGTGAAGACATTGGCCAATCTGTATTGCAGTTAAATGATACGGTTGAAGACGGTGTCGGGTTTCACGTGTACCGAATGGCGCCTGGCATGACAACCGAAACACATATACACACTTCACATGAAGAGTTTTTCGTGCTTGAAGGAGATATCACCGACAACGATGGTACCGAGTATGTTGCCGGTGACCTGGTACTGCTTAAGGCAGGCACTGAACACAACTCCACGACAAAAAACGGCTGTACGTTATTGGTATACATACCCACAGCTGAAACACCCAGTTCGTAGGGCCGGACGTTAAGCCCGGCTCCCATGCTGCCCCATTCTCCAGCGCTTACATTTAAGGACAGTTACACTTAGGGACTGTAACACTTAAACACAACAGCGCATAAATACAACAGCGCGGGATCAATCGGCCACCCAATCCTGAATGCATGAACCGGTGACCGATTGCCGAAAATGGTTAAATCTTGCGACTGGCCATTTCTATAAGTTCAATTTTATATTTATCCGGATCTTCGACGAACGCAATGATGGTATCGCCACCCTTCACCGGCCCGGCTTCACGAGTGACATTGCCACCAGCGGCCTTAATGCGCTCGCAGGTATCGGCCACGTCATCAACACCAAGTGCGATGTGACCGTAGGCGGTACCCAGATCATACTCTGACTCGCCATGGTTATAGGTGAGTTCTATCTCCGCCTCGCCATTTGCATTGCCACCGTTGTAACCAACAAAAGCAAGACTGTATTTCTGCTCGGGCCGCTCTGTGGTGCGAAGCAGCTCCATACCCAACACGTCGGTATAAAAGTCAATCGCGCGCTGAAGATCCCCGACGCGCAACATGGTGTGCAACATTTTCATTAAGTCTGCCCTGCTGTGGCTATGTGGTTGGTTTTTCATTGTACGGTAATTTCGGCCCTGGCATCTCTGCTCGCAAGCGCCACCGCTGGCTTCATCAGATTCACAATGAACCATAATTTAACCACATTTATATATTTATAGTATCTATTTTAAGTACATTTATACACCTCTCACTAAATTAGAAAACAAAAAAGCGAAATTATTTTCACTTATGTGTATGTAATAAAACAAATAATAAATATTCACTCCATTCTTTATAGTTATTGGCACTTTAATGGCTATACCCTTCATTGCAAGCAAACTACAACACTAATATTTTCACTCAACGAAGGACCGCACCATGACACTGCAGGGACACACCAATTTCACCGCCGCACCACCTCCCCCCGCGCCCGAAACGTTCAATTCGAGCCTCCTGAAAAAACTTTCAACTAATTTCCGGAAATATTCTCACCAACCTCGCTTTACCAGATAAGGGCGACAAAGCCCCTACAACGAACGATCAATATTCAGGAGACAATAATGGAACTATTAAGCTTCAAACAATTCGGCAGAGCGATTGGCCTGGGACTGGTGATGACCTGCGGCACCAGCTTTTCGAATACGGTACCGGCAGCGCCTGTGTGTGAAGGTGGCGAGGCCAGCGCCATCTGCAGAATCGACATGAACCACGGTCTGACGCTCGAGACCACCGTTGGCACGATGGAAAACGTTGGTGATCAGCGCTACGAGATCTGGGGTAACGTACAGGTTGTGGCAGGCACAACACGACTCCCTCTTAACAACGCCAACATCATCGTACAACTGGGTGACAGCCCGGAACTATACGGCGAATCTGAGGTACCTCTGGACCGCATGCCGTTGCTGCAGGATGTGAATTTTGAAACCATCCCGCGCGCGGTCATTGGGCTTGCCAACGGCGCCAGCCTGCCACAACTTACCGGCAATAACGAATTGCCATTAAACGACACACTCAGCGAAAGCGGTACGTTGCGCGATGATCGGAAGCCTTACTTTCTCTTTCACCTCGATGCGGGCGTCTCGTTCAAGCTGAACTTCGGGCAGGACCTGAAGATGCTGAACGACGTTGCTTTTACGATACCAGGCAGCTTCACCGCCACCGCGATTTTCGACGTCTTTGACCCATACTTCTATCTGAGCTACAGCCGTACTGAAGGCATCGACCTGAACAGCCTGAAGCGTAAGCCGGCAGACGAGTCAAACGGATTGATCGTCTACGAAATCATGGATGAGAGCGGCGAAAACGTGGCGATGACGTTTACCATTGACCCGGAAACGGGCGTGATGGAAGAACGCAACTACGTCGCTGACACACGAATTTACTACGAGCGCAACGCAGACGGTGACTACGTTCAGCAAAACGTGCAAAGCGATCCGATAATTCTGGCCGGCAGCCAGTTTGAGAATATTGATCGCCGCGATAACGACGATAAGAACCGCGACAATGACAGCGGCGAAGATAAAAACAATGACGACTCGCCTGGTGGTGATTTTATCGACGCTATTGGTTTCTCAGCACACGGCTGGATACCCTACGAAGCCACTACCGCAGGCTCACTGCCGGGTGATGTTGCAGACTTTGCGGGACAGATATACCTGCACGGTGATATTCCCCTATCGCCTGCCGTATCCATTACCGGGGACGTTATTACCTACATCGGCGAACACGGCGTGGCTCAGGGCGGTAACGGTGAAGTGTCTATTGGAATCCCCGGTCTGCCAAGCTTTATTGACTTTGATATCAGCCTTGGCAACGCCAGCGCAGCGCTGAAGGTAACCGACTATGAGCAGAAAGTATTTGTTGCCGGTGAACTAAAGCCCGATACACAGTTCCTTGAGGATTTACTGCCAGTAATGCCGAAAACAGGTGCTACGGCACAAGGCTATATTGGCGATGATCTTGAAAACACGCAGCTGGTTATAGAGGGCGAAATGGGACTCGGTGCCGACCTGCTGGGCGATCTGATCGGTGTCGACATGAACGAGCTGCAAATGACCCGGGCCAGTATGTCGGTGGCAGCAAACGGCATCGAGATTACCGGCTCGACCAATATGCAGATTTCACCAGACATTCAGGTCAACAGTCAGATAGCTGTGTTTGCGGCGTTCGACTGGAACAACCCGAATGATATTACCCTACGACTCAGCGGCGACATGGACATCTTCGGTGTTGCACTGGAAGATGTCAGCCTGGAGGTTAGCTCTCAGGGCATGTATGTGAACGGCGCGTTTGTCACACCGGTAACTCGTATTGCCTTGAGTGGCTCAATCACTGATCAGGGCCCACAGATGTCAGGGCTTGGCGAGGTATCACTCGACTTTGGCGACATTGCGGATACGATGAAAGCAGCAACAGCAACACTGACTGCGGCGCAAAATGAAGTGAATAAAATCAATGCGGACATTGCCAACATGCGCAAGGTCGTTACAGCAGAACGCGAACGTAGCCAACAAGACCTGAAGAACGCACAGGCCGCGGTAACTGCCGCCCAGAGCAAGGTTAACAGTATTAGCAGCAGCATCAGTGCGCAGTATCGGTCTATTAACAGCCATAAGTCTCGCATTGCTTCGAAGTACCGCTGGTACAGAGCTGCAAAATGGTATCAACGGGCCAGTCGTTACGCGAGCTACGCAGCAGAGAAGTCGTGGAGAAGCGCTGACATTGCACGTCGCTATGCCACAATCGGTACGCTGAATGCGGCAAAAGCTGTCGCCAACACCGCACTCGAAACTGCCAAGCTGGCAGTAGAGGGCATCAGGCAGGCACTGGTCCTGACGCCAATCGATCTTGATCCTCGCGTAGCGGCGTTGTTCATCGCTCGCGACACCGCGAACCTGGCACTCGAAGTGGCGAAAAAACCATTTGAACTGGTACCGCCAATTGACGCCTCAGTCTCCGGCCAGATCGAAATGGAACTCGGTATCAAGGGTATTGGCGGTACAGTCAGCGCTACGGTTAACGGATACCCGGCGCTGACAGGTAAGCTGGCTTTCTTACCACAGCTAAGCGCCTGCGTTACCGTGCCGACCTTTGGCGACGCCTGCACAACACTGTAATCGGTACTGAGTACCAATCAGGAGTTATCTTCTCACTCCGCCGGTAATTCACTGGCGGAGTTTTTTTGCGATGCTAAAACCCCGGCATATTGAAAGTATCGTCAATCTCTTGTGCCGCCTCACTGGCACGTTTGTCCTGTAACCACTCCGCGTGCCGCTTAACTGCCAGCTCAAGCCGATCAAGTGTCGGGCTTTGTGGTGACCGGGAACGCAATGCACTTATACGGCTTTCAACGCTGCGCTGATCCGACAATGCACTGACCGACGTATCACCCAGCCATTGTTCAACAGCCACCTTTAGCTCAGACACCTCAGCGTCGAGCACCTGCTGCCGACGACGTTCTTCAAGCTGCTGTTCATACTGACGCTTCTGTTGCTCGAGGTCGCGAGAAGCACCTGCAACGTCTGCGTCTGCAGGATAGTGTCTATCCAGCACAGCCAGCCTGGCCTCAGCGGCATCGAACTCTGCGCGCTCTGACAATGATCCGATTTGACTCAGCTCGCGACGCTTAAGACCAGCCACCGCAGTGAGTGCGCTGCTGTTACTAGCATCTTCTTTGAGTATTTGCCGGTAATAATAAAAAGCGTTATCTCGCTCAGGCATAAAGAGATTGCCATTGCGTTCAGCGGCTTCAGCGCTGTTAAAGAACCTTTGTATGCGGCTTTGTCGTTCCCGCGCCAGTTGTTGTTGCTTTGCCAGTTGCTGCTGTTTTTGCAAATGCTTTTGCAATTGTTCTTGACGTTGTTCTTCCTCGACTGTCTCAATACGCCGTGCAAGCGGCGCGATCCTTTTGTCTCCGGGCCAATAACGCTGCAGGTGCGCCAGCTCGGTTGTTGCGCGGTCTGGCTCAGACCGTGCCAATGATTCCTCAGCACGAGCATAGGTACGGTTAAAAATACCATCCAGTGCATCGTTGACTTGCTGCCGTTCCGGGTCAATTTCCTGTATTTTTAAAAGCTCAACAACAGAATTGGGTTCGCTATCAAACCACCTGTTCTGCTTCCATAACGCTATGGCAGATTCAATCTGTGCTGCCATTGGATCCACCACATCTGCATCTGGCGGTTCATCACTTATCGCAATTTGGCTTTCAGAGCGGCTGTTAGATCGTGGCACATCGGTTAACGCGTCACTACTTTGCACAGAAGGCTCTGCCACTGAAATTTCTGTTGCAACTTGTTCCTCTGTAGACGGCTTGGGTACGGCAACTTCAGGCGCTAGGGCAATTACATCGGTGGGCGTTTGCGACTTATCAATCAATGCTCCACGTAAGAGCCATAGCACGATAGCGACGAGGACGATAACCACAGCGAGCCCCCGTGCCAGTGCCGGCAATGCAGAGCGATGTACCGAGTGCTCCGCATCCGTTGCACTGGGGGCTTCCGGTGTACACGCTCGTAGTTCGGCTGGTGTATCGTCAAGCGACCAGCGTAGATTCTCGGTGGCCTGCTGTAACTCTGCAATCAGCTCTGTGGCACTGGCGTGTCGGCTTTCTCTGTCTTTTGCAAGCAGCCGATCCATCAATGGCTGATAAACGGAAAAAACTCCAGGCAACCTGCGCGCGTCAGCGGTGAGATGCTGAATACCTGTGGCAATAGCCGAGTCAGATTTGAACGGTGTAGCACCGGTAAGCAGTTCGTAAAACACGATACCGAGGCTGTACAGATCACTGCGTCCATCGACCTCGTGACCATTGACCTGCTCCGGACTCATGTATTCCGGTGTACCCAGCATGGCACCATGCTGCGTCATTTTGGTTTGCGAATCCGCTGCGCGTGCGATGCCAAAATCAGCCAGCATGGCCTGGTTGTTCTGAAACAGGATGTTGTCGGGCTTAACATCGCGATGCACAAATCCCGACTGATGTGCGTAGCTAAGTGCGGAGGCGATCTGTTCAATCACCTGCAGTGCCTGACGCAGCGAAAATTCTGTCGCTCTTTGCCTCAGTGTGCCGCCTTCGATATAGGCCATGGCGAGCAGATACCCCTGCTGCTCCGGCAATGGCGACAGCTCGTATACCGGCACAATGTTCGGGTGATCCAGCTGTGCCAATATGCGGGCCTCGCGCAGAAAGCGACGATCCGCATCACGACGCGCACCCGGCATGGAAACCGGATCATTAAATACTTTAACCGCGACCCGACGGTTCAGCTGATTTTGCACAGCCAGGTAAACAACACCACTGGCGCCGTAACCGAGTTCCCTGATGATCGTGTAGTCGGGGTGGTTAAATCCCATAACCTGTCCGTTGTTCCCTGCGGTTATTGTAGCAAGCGCGATGGAAAAATATCTGGGCGATGCTCTCACACTGCCGTAAGATAGATTGCGCCAGTGAGATCAAACAAGGATGCTTAGATGAAAAGAGTTGGCTTTACGGTAGTATTATTGAGTGCCGGACTGTGCGCCACAACCAGTAGCCACGGCGCCAGTAATCAACCGATTAAGTTCGTTGGCGGTCTGGCGTGGGGATTCACCGAGCTTACCTTTAATGAAAAGCTCGATGCCGATACCGCCTTCAATACTCTGACAGCAACCGGCGCCGTCAGTCGCGGCAAGCTCTACTCATCACTTGCACTGTCGACGTCCGTCGCCACCGAAAACATCTCCGAAGAAGATGAACTTGGCAGCGCCAAACGCTCTGATATCGACCTCAACTTTGGCTACCGTGCCAACCGCAACTGGGCGTTGTTTGCAGGGTATCGCGCTGGTTCAACCGACATTGATTTCACCATTCGCGATACCGACATACAACAGGAAGAGTTCTATCGTGAAGACGGTTTCTTTGCAGGAGCCAGTTATACGCTGCCACTGGGTCGACCTGGCAATCTGAGCTTTACGTTTGCATATACCCGCTATAACACTGACCTGCAGTTTACCGCAGGCTTTGAAGAGGAAGGCGAAGAAGAAGAGGAAGAAGAAGCCGACGAGCCAACCGAGTTTGATGACCTCGAAGGACGTTACAGCGGTTCATCAGATGGTGTTAGCGCCGGCATTAACTGGGTTGTGCCACTGGGCAAATCACTTGCGATGCGCGCTCAATATAAAGTTAATATCTATGATCTTGACGTCAATGTGGACGGGCTTCGCTTTCGACCTGCGCAGCGGCTGGTGTACTTCAACCTTGGGCTGCTGTACGCATTCTAGCGTGCCGCTGGTTTTTGGCAACTTGACCGTGCTATGACATTTCTGCCGCCAACCACGCTTTGGCAGCCTTGATGTCGTCAAACGCTGCACTTTTAGAAATACCGAGCTCACGTCCGATCTCTTCATAGGTCAGACCACCGAAGAACAGCAACTCAACGGCCCGCGCAGAGCGCGCATCAAATGCTCCAAGCCTGCGCAGCGCATCGTCAAGATCAACCAGCGCGTCCTCTGACGTTGCGGTTTCTGCCTGCCAGTCAGACAAGGTAACACGCAGTAAATCTCCACCCCGTTTCTCACGCTTGCGCGACCGCGCATGATCCACCAGTACCCGACGCATTGCCTGTGCAGACAGTGCTAGAAAGTGCGCCCGATCATTGGGCTCATCAACACCCTGCAGGCGGATATAAGCTTCGTTGATTAGTGCCGTGGCCTGCAGGGTATGACCGGCGTTTTCCCGGCGCATATGATGGCGCGCCAGAGTTTGCAGCTCTTCATACACCTGCGGTAGCAGCTGACTGCGAGCGTTGTTGTCACCATCGCGAGCCGCGTGTAGCAGCTGTGTAAACTGACCGTCAATCATGACTGGTTTCACCATTCCTTTGCGATGGGTATTTATCGCATACAAGTGTGAGAACAGCTATAACACATCGTGTAATTCATTGAGCCTTGAGCAGACCCTCTGCATAGGCGCAATACGAGTGTGGCTGTTCTTGTCGAGCATCTGCATGAGCAGCGATGATAGTTGATGCTGCCACTCGCTGTGTTGCTGCATTCCGTCGTGTGAAGCACCTCTCTGCGGAGCATAATGACCATGCAACGTTAGCGGTTTGACCGGTGCATTACTTAGAATCAATTGTGCCGCAGCACCGACCGAAGTTGCGGTAAACGGACAGTGACCGCACAGCATTTCATACAGCACAACCCCCAGTGACCACACGTCTGTCCCGGAACCGACTGGTTCAGCCCGCCATTGCTCCGGCGACATATAAGCCGGGCTTCCCATGATTTCACCGGTTGCGGTCAGACGAGCGTCGGCAAATTTGGCAATGCCAAAATCAATCAGGCGCGCGCCTCCGTTGTCGTCCAGAATAATATTGGCAGGCTTCAGATCCCTGTGTATTACCCCGAGATGATGCGACTCTGCCAGAACATCTGCGATTGTAGCGGCAATTCGCAACGCCTGTGCGGGCTGCACGAATTCAGTGCGCAGGTACTCTTCCAGTGTTGAACCCCGCACCTCTTCCATGGCGATCAGCGCGTAGTGGTCGTAAACCTGCGTCTCGAATACACGGCACAGCGCCGGGTGCTGAATTCTTTGCAGCAGCGCCGCTTCCTGCTGAAATCGCTGCGTGGCCACCGGATGCGATACCAGGTGCGCCGACAGCACCTTTAAAGCGACGCTGCCAAATTCTGCGTGCTCGGCCCGATAGACTGTGCTCATGCCTCCGCTGCCCAGCAGCTCTCGCACCCGATACTCACCAAATCGCTCAGGCAGCTGCACTGAGTTATCGCTGTCGGTGAAGACCGGATGATGGTCAATCTGATCATGCGCACGCAGCATTTTTTCAACCTCGGCTCGCAGCTCGGGCTGATCTTCACACACCATATCGAGATAATTGCTGCGGAAGCTTGGGCTTTGCTCAGTCAGGTGGCTGAAGATTTCCTTCACCTTTGACCAGCGATCACTGTCCATTGAACATTCTCGTTTCCCTGTGCCTAACCTGTATAATTCACACGGCGCCAGACTATAGTAACCGTAATAGCTATAGCCATAGGTTAAGACACCCCTAAACCACCAAGGCCAGTCACCACAGTTTGTCTATTCGACACCGGAAGAAAATGCCAATTCCCCATGAATACCGCAAGCTGGGAACGGTAAAATTACCGCAAAGCGCTCGAGCGGTATTATTACCCTGATAACAGCTCCGGAATAGTCGATAGTTCTATTGCACCCTAATACCAGGCAAGGAGCAAATCATGGCAACAGCGACTGTTCAAAACCAAACCACTGTCAACCCCGGCGCAGGCACAATCACCAGTTTACTGGTTCAACTAACCCGCGCCACCGGCCGCCGGATTTCACGAATGTATGAAGTCTACGGTGAGCGCCAAAAAATGCGGGAACTGAGTGACGAGGTGTTAAAAGATATCGGTATTACACGTGCTCAGCTCAATGAAGAGTGTAGCCGCAGTATTGTCGATGTACCGCGCAATCGCT
>CAYMFQ010000163.1:8142-11990 GCA_964389335.1 uncultured Granulosicoccaceae bacterium | reverse complement strand
TAGTCGTTCGTTTATCTCACCACTCCGCGACACGGAAGTCGACATGAAAACTGTTCATACGTTGTATGGATTTGTGCTGTTCGCCGCGTTGTTGTTCGTATTGCCACCACGCACTGCCGCATTTACATCCACCGGTTCCCGCCTGGCAGTGACCGGTATGGCGGTTGCGCAGGATATAGATACGTGTCGTGTGGCACCGTCTGCGAAAACACCTGAAGACAAGGTCGGCACAGCTAACCCCGCTTATACCTGGCAGGCTGTTCAGGGCTGTACTGACTATCAGGTTTACCTTGCCACTGACGTGGCAATCCTGTCGATTACCTGGGTATCCGCTGAAGAGGCGGGCTGCTCGGGCGGCCTGGGTAACTGCACCTACACACAGGAACGAACACTCCCTGAAGGTGACTATGGCTGGTGGGTGAGGGGGTGGCAGCCGCGAGAGGGTACATCGCGCTGGAGTTCCGGTACGCGCTTTACCATTGATATGGATATCTGTGCGAAGTTGCCACTGCCCGTTGCACCGGCAAATGAAATAATGAATGCAACACCTGTCTATCAATGGCAAGGCGTCTATGGATGTGAGTGGTACCAACTCTCTGCATCCGGTGCTGGTGGTAATGTTGTCAGTACCTGGATAAACGGTGAGGAAATCAACTG
The DNA here is from genome assembly GCA_964389335.1 of uncultured Granulosicoccaceae bacterium. Taxonomy (GTDB): domain Bacteria; phylum Pseudomonadota; class Gammaproteobacteria; order Granulosicoccales; family Granulosicoccaceae. Next base: position 11,333 of record CAYMFQ010000163.1, on the reverse strand, counting down.
TGCACAGGATGTTATTTGTAGTTACTCACCCGACATATCATTACCCGTGGGGTCATACTTTTGGTGGATACGCGGCTGGAGCCGCGGAACCCGTATTGGACAGTGGACCAGTGCGATGCCATTTACTGTGGTTGAGACTGATCCATCGGCACTGTTGTCAGAGCCGGAGCGATAAGTAATTCTTATTCTACCTTCCACACAGATACATCACCTGCGATCAGGGTCTCGGCGCCAATTAGTCGTTCGCCATTGGTACTGAATGCGGCTGCATCAGGACCGAAGTTAAACACGTACAGCAGTGCACCGTTGCGCCGGGTTCTGAGCCCGCCGGTTAACGGCTGCATGGTGATATTCGCATCGGTTAAGCGGTCAGCGATAAACTGTTGCAGTGATGCATCGGTCAGGCAGGCATTGAGATAGTGCACGTTGTTGTGCCGGTAGTAACAACCCCAGCCATCGTTGAATGTCATTTGTGCCGGTAAATCGCTGTCGATTTTTTCGCGCCAGCGGTGCGCATGCAGTGTCTGGCACACCGTTGTTTCCATCAGGAAATCCGGTAGTGATTCAGCGCGGGTAACACGTATGGGTATCAGGCTTTGCAGCTTACCCGGAGGAAGTTCCGCAGGTATCGACATTTCTTCAGTCTTGCTGCCGCAGCGTGGGCCAATCAGTAGTTGTCCGGTAATCGTTTGCAGCGATGCAAGGAGTGCATCGCTTGTGCTTATCGAGTTGCCGACGATAACCAGGCTATAGTCACTGAGGTCGCTGCCTGCCGGCAGGATATCAACATCGACGCCAGCCAGTCTGCAGGCGGTGTACAGGCTTTGTACCCAGTCGAGCGCGCCAAAGTTTTCACCCTGAGGCTGTATACGCAGCATTTGATCACCGGCGTAGTCGAAAATCATCGCGACCGGTGCGCGGGTGAGTTCAGTGTGGTGTTGTGCGATCAGTTCAAGCTCGGCATTCAGTTGCACTATTTCAGCAACCGCTTCGTCCTCGCTGCCGTCCGGCAGCAACAGGCCGCTATGGTACTGCTCCTGTCCCCACGGTGCCTGGCGCCAGCGAAACCACGACATTACCTCGGCACCGTACGCCTGTGCTTCAAGCGCCCATAGCCTGATCATACCCGGCAGTGGCGCCGGGTTGTGTGGTGCCCAGTTAACGGGGCCGGGCTGTTGCTCGATAACCCACCAGCGTCCGCGGCCAACACCTCGGTACAGGTCGTGATGAAACGCGGAAGAGTCCGGGTGGCCGGTGCGCAGCCACTGTTGTTTGTCGGTGGCGTTGTTACTGTCACGATCCAGGAAACCGAGGGGATAGTTATCCCACGTGGCGATGTCCAGATCGGCTGCGGTGGTGTAGTGATCAAACTCGGTAAAGTTACCCATGTAGTTATGCAGAATGTCCCGACCCGGTGAATGCTGTCGTAACAATTCCACCTGTAGTCGGTTAAAGCTTGCCACCTGATCAGACGAAAAACGCCAGAATGCCAGTCGATGAGCCGGGTTTAACTCGGTGACGGCGGCACACGGCAGACTGATTTCTGCAAAGCTCGTGTACTCCATGCTCCAGAACACATTGCCCCAGTCATGGTTGAGTTGATCAATGCTGCCATAGCGTTGTTCACACCACTGCTGAAATGCTTTTAGTGCCTCGGGTGAGTAACTGACAATGGTGCTGTGGCATCCGTATTCATTGTCAGTTTGCCAGGCCACAACGGCATCATGCCGGCCAAACGCCGTGGCCACACGTTCTACGATGCGCTGGCACTCGTTTCGATAAATGGTTGATGAAAAGCAGTAGTGGCGTCGCGAACCAAAACCGCGCGCCTGTCCGTTTTCATCAATGGCCAGTATGGACGGGTGCTCGTCTATCAGCCACTTCGGTGGTGTGGCGGTCGGTGTGCCAAGTACCACTTGCAGGTTTTCAGCATGCAGTGTATCAATGGCTCGCTGCAGCCAGTCAAAGTTAAAGTGATCGCGCTGTGGTTCGATTCGGCTCCATGAAAATTCTCCGATTCGCACCACACTGATGCCAAGCTCGCGCATGCGCCGCGCATCATCGGCCCAAAGTGACTCCGGCCAGTGCTCGGGGTAGTAACAGACTCCCAGTTGCATCGGGCCTTTTTTATCCGGTGCGTTCAAACGGAACACGCTCGCAGTTGGGCCGCAGCGTGTTCGGGCTGCAGCGGATTAATAATGTTATTGGTACCCGCTTCAGCGCCTGCCAGATACTTCAGTTTTTCCGGGTCGCGCAGTGGTGGCTGCATGGCGATATGGAAGTGCCAGTGTTGATTGACACTCGCGTCGCTGCTGTCGCACGGGGCATTGTGGATTAGTGTGATATTAGGTGCGGGTCGCTTAAAAAAGTGATCGTAACGCTGTGCCTGCCGTTGATAGGTGCCGGCCAGATCATCCAGTTCAGCTTCGTTGAGCTCTGACATATCTGCCACTCGCCGGTGCGGAATAACCCAGGTCTCATAGGAGAACCGCGCGGCAAACGGTACGATGACCGACCAGTGTTCAGACTGTTCCACTATCAGTTCATCCGATAAAGAGAGCATGTCTCCGAGCATGCTTTGGCCGGCGTGCTGTTGTGCATAGTTGTTTTGCGAGCGGCGCATGCGTTGTGCGTTGTCGGATACAAACGGATAGCCGTATACCTGTCCGTGCGGGTGCAGATTGGATGCACCGGTCTCAACGCCTTTGTTCTCAAAGATGAGCACCTGATGAATGTCAGGGATATCGCGCAGGTTGATAAACTCCTGTCGCCACAAATCAACCACGGCGCGCATGCTGTCGGCAGACAGTTGTGCCATCGTTACGTTGTGTTTCTCCGACCAGCACAGCACGCGACACACGCCGGTAGCCGGTGCGCGGCGTTGCAAAGGGTTACTGTCCTGGTTGGCGATCTGTGGTGCGTGCAGTGCCAGTGAAGGAAAGTCGTTATCGATGGCAAACGTGCCGGTGTAGTTCGGGTTGACGGTGCCGTTGGCGCGGGTGACACCTGGGCACAAGTAACAGCCTTCATCAAAGTCTGGTCGGTCTTCTGTGGTGTGGCTGCTGACGATTCCCGACCACGGTCGCACGGCAGAGTTGGCCGCAATAACTACCCATTGTTCCAGCAGTGCATGCCAGCGCCGCTCCCAGTTATTACTGCTCTGGTTACTGTTGCTCCCGTGGTTATTACTC
>CAYMFQ010000163.1:6242-8042 GCA_964389335.1 uncultured Granulosicoccaceae bacterium | reverse complement strand
TTAATCAAGAGGTAAGCTCCCTGACACCGGCGGCCGCGCGTGTGGAATAAAACTCCGGTTGATATCCGGTTGATTCAATATAGCCCGGTGTGATTGCCTGAATCATATCATCGACGACATCGCGGTGAATCAGCGTTACGGTGCAGCCTCCGAAGCCGGCACCGGTCATGCGACTGCCAAGCACACCGTCGGTTGCGCTGATCATTTCTACCATGGTGTCCAGCGCGCTGCTCGAAACCTGAAAGTTGTCTCGCAACGACTGATGCGATTCATTCATCAACTGGCCAAAGCCTGACAGGTCATTGTTGCGTAACTTATCTGTTGCAAGTTTAACGCGATGGTTTTCCTCGATAACATGCGTGGCGCGTTTCTTAATGATCGGGTCCTGCAGCAACGCCAGGTGCTGTTGTAGTTGTTGCGGGCTGACATCGGCAAGTTCCGTTGCGCCGGTTGCCGGCTGCAGCAGCGCCAGTGCCTGATTGCATTCAATCACCCGTTGATTGTAGGCGGCGTCGGCCAGTTCGCGTCGCTGCCCGGTATTGCCGATTAACAGCTGATAGTCGCCGAGCTCAAGCGGCACCTGTTCATATTGCAGCGTGTTGCACTGTAACGAAATAGCGTGGTCAGCAGATGCCATGGCCACAGCAAACTGATCCATGATGCCGCACTGTACCCCGTTAAAGTTGTGTTCTGCGCGCTGCGACAGCAGTGCCAGTTCGGTAGTTGGCAATTGCATGTTGTGCAATTGGTTTAGCGCAAATGCAGTTACTACCTCTATTGCGGCGGAAGAAGACAGGCCTGCACCGTCGGGAACATCACCGTAAAAGTACAGTTGCATGCCCTGTAGCTGACAGCCCAGTGCTGTGAATTCATGCATGACACCCAATGGATAGTTGGTCCAGTGCTTCCCGTCTTTCACTAGTGCTTTAGTCAGATCTATAGTCGCGGTGTGGGGCAGGTTGCCTGATGCCAGTTGCGCCGTGCGGGCGGTGGTTTTCCTGATCAGTAAATGAATACCGCGCTCTATGCCGCACGGCAGCACCAGCCCGCCATTAAAGTCTGTGTATTCACCAATCAGGTTGACGCGCCCGGGTGAGTAGTAATGGTGCAGCGGTTCATCGGCCTGACCAAACTGGCTGTAAAACTGTTGCGTCAGGGCTTCGTTGCTGAGTGCCTGTGTCATTGGGTGTCTGCGATTGCCTTTGCGTTGCGTTTGCGGTGCCTGGCCGAGCGTGGCTTGTCCTGATTAATCGATGCTGCTGATGTCCAGCAATAACGCTGTCTGCGCTGGCATCACTGGCAGAGTTACCCCGAGCTTCATTAATAACTCGCCACTGACTTTGCAGGGTGCGTTCAGCCACTCTGGTAATTTTTTACTATAGTGTGCCAGTTGATCAAGGTTATCACTGACCAGAGTCACTGCATATGTTTTGTCGGCCTGTAACCCGCGTGGCAGTAACCTGCCGGGGCAGGTTGTTGGCAGGCTTGCTTCGGTAACAACGAACCACAGTGAACGTGTTTTATCGTTGCTGACCAGGCCCTGCATCAACAGGTGCTCGACAGCAGAGTCTATACGCCATGTGGTCGACTCGGATATCCATTCGCGGTGCTCCTTATACAGCGCAACATAGTGGCTGATGGTGGCGGCCTCAGTGTCGTCTATGACTGTTGCATTGAGCTCGAAACCGAATTGCCCCTGCAGGGCGACCACGGCGCGGGTGTGAATGTCTATCGCCCGGCCGGTTAAGTGGGCGACTTCGTGACCAATGTGTGCGCCGGTAATTTCTGGCGGGTTAAACA
>CAYMFQ010000163.1:0-6142 GCA_964389335.1 uncultured Granulosicoccaceae bacterium | reverse complement strand
AGTGCCAGGTTCAGTACCAACTGGTTTCTGGCCAGTGGAGTCTGGTGTGGTTGCAGGTGACACACCCAGTCCGGATGCTGCCGATAGAGCTCGCTGTCCGGGTTAACCATTTCCGGTTCAAACCACAGTCCAAATTGCATTCCGGCACTGCGCACTGATTCAACCAGTGGATGCAAACCTTGTGGATAAACGCTGTCGTCTACTGTCCAGTCACCTAAGCCGGCGTTATCTGAACGACGGGCCGGAAACCAGCCATCGTCAAGGACAAAGCGTTCTGCTCCCAGTTGGCTGACGCTCTGTATCAGTGCTTTCAGCTTGTCGATATCGTGATCAAAGTACAGAGCTTCCCAGCTGTTGGCATGTATGGGCCGCGGGCTGCGAGTAAAGGCAGGCAGGATCTCCTGGCGCGCAAACTGATGCATGCGCTGGCTGATGGCGTTTAACCCGGCGTACTGCACGCAAGGGCCATCGGTGCAATGACTGCGGGCTATATACACCGTTGGCGTGGTAACACTGCCACCGCCATCAAGTGCGAGCTCACCCACATCTAGCGCCACACCGCTTTGCACATAGCTGCGTCCGTCGCTGAGCTTTTCCACCACGGTGCGATGGCTGCCACTCCAGGCCAGGTGCATTGCCAGTACGTCGCCACGGTTTTCTGTAAAGCCGGCCTCGCCGGTGATTACTGCAGGGTAGCACTCGTGGCTGGTGCGCCCGCGATTATTCTCCAGCAACAGACGCTGAGGTCCAATAGCCTGTCGGTGTTGCTGGCACTCCAGACCCCAGCGGCCGTGCAGATGTAATGTTTCGGTATGCGACGCCGGCAGCACGATGGTGGCAGCTGCCAGCCATTCGACCTGGAACACTGTGTCTGCGGTGTTATGAAGTTGTGTGGTGATGCCGAGTACGCCGCTGTCTGTATGCAGCGCAAATGTTTGCATCACCTGTATGCCTGTCGCTGTATCGGTAAGAGTGACCGTCAGTTGATGGCGCTGTTGCACAACTGATGTGCACGATAACCGATGGTTAAATTGCGTACCGTTGCGATGCCCGCGCAGCGCCGGTTGGCAGTCGATACCGCTGCTTGCCTGCGGAAAGATATCCAGTGGCACCGGAACATCGATCTTTGCCATGGGTGAGGGTAGATCAGCCATGGCCGCGACTGCTGCAAGGTCGTCTGCGCTTGCGTGCAGACGCTCGCCAAACCAGATCAGCTGAGGAATGGCACCTGTATCGGTGCTGTAGAAAAGCGCACTGGTGTCTTTTCCGGCCAGGTGCCAGAGTTGGTCGTTGGTCATCGGGATAGCTTCAGCTGTGGCAGCGAGTGCCTGACAAATGGGGTAACGACTTAAAACGGCCAGGAGTCTGCACGCGGACTTCTACCCCGTAGACCCCTGGTGTTCAGTAGTGCAAAAACCGTTGCAATTGATGCCTGGCAACCACGGCTACCGATGTAAAATATTGCAGGTTTTTGCCGCCACGCGATTATAGCTACCATGCAGCTGTGTGTGCAGTCGCGAATGCGGTTGTGAGCGCGCCATTCTACGCCTGAAATTGTGCACAGGCGTCGCAGCAGTACAACTTTACCCGGTGGCGGTTGTGCCTAGCATGCTGTGCAAATGACTAAGCGTGACGTCAGCGCTGTTGTGGTCCAGCGCAACACGCTGCGCAGACTGCCACTGTCCGTTCACATTGTCGGTCAGCAGCACCATCGACGGATACCCCTGTATGCCAAGTTGCTGACACTGCTGCATCTGCTGTTGGTGTGCGGCTTTGGTTTCAGCGCTGTGCAGGTCTGCGGCAAAGCGCTCTGTATCGAGCTTAAGGTCATCAGCCAGTGCGATGAGTGTGTCGTCATCGGACGGGTTACGGGCCTGCAGGTAGTAGGCGTGCTGTATCGCTTTGCTCATCTGTCGCGCACCGTCCGGGCGTTGTGCCTGTGCGGCAATCATGGCGCGGCACGCGGGCCACGTCGAGCGCCGTGGCGCACACTTTGTCCAGAAGTCGTGGTTAAACTCGGTGCCGGGTACGTGGCTTTCGATCTGCTTCCACACGCCCGCCAGATGTTGTTGCATGGCGGCGGGCATGGGTTCATCGGAGTCAGGGGCCAGTCCGCCGAGCAGAAATGTGCTGCTTACGTTGTCGGGCAGTGCGTCTTCAATCGACTGTAGCGTACGGGAAAACGCCCAGCACCAACTGCACATGGGGTCGTGAGCGACGATCAGTTCGGCTTCTGGCATGGCAGGCAATCAGGCTTTTTTAGAGTGTATGAACAGGCGTGTTAGCGCAGTGCCACCTTGACGGCGAGGCTCAGCAGATCGTCAAAAACAGAACCGTCGTTGTCGGCATCAAGAAAGCTTGCGAGCATACCGCGGTTTTGCTTTGGTGCGACACCGGTGCCAAAGATATCGCCATGCCGGTCATTGCCACCACCAAAAATGCTACCCGACTGCTTGCCTTTGCCCATCAACTTCTTGCTGAGCGAACTCATAACCAGTGTGGCGAGTATCGGCAGTGCCTTCTTTAGCAGGGTAGACGACAGGCCCGACTGCTGGGCGCCGTAATTTGCGATATTGCGGCTGACATCCTTGCTGCCGAACAGGTGTCCCAGTATGGCGTTGCCATCGTTACTGGCCTGGCCCAGGCTCGATGGATTATCCAGATAGTTACTGTGTTCGCCCTTGTCGAGCGCGTTGATCAGGCTGTCTAGGCCGGCGTCGGTAGACGCATTATTGTTGATGGCGCGGCCCAGTGCAGGTACCAGTTGCTCCGCCGCCTTGCGGGCATCGTCGGTACCAACGCCAAGTTGTTTGGCCAGTTCACTGACGACATCGTTGTTGTTGCCGCCGCCGAGCAGAGATTCGAGCAGATTCATTTTTTTACCCCTTTGCCATATCGTGAAGACGTGGTGCATCATGCGCAATGTTGGCTGCTGGTATTGGAGCCTGCTGTCGTGTGACCGGCGCACGTGCATTAGCAGTAGTGTAACCGAGTTCTGAGCGGTTGTGACACTGCCGCTCTAAAACCGTGCGTCCGCTGCGGCAAAGTGCTGTCTGTGTCATGCTGCCAACCCGGGTGCCGAAGAAAGGAAGCCAATGCAACCTACGATTATGCGATTTGTCTGGGCGTTCTCGAAACGGGAGCAGCTGATCGCTATTGCGCTGACACTGGTCTCGTTTCCGTTGCTGTACCTGATGCTTGAGTTGCCGAAGCTCATCATCAATGAAGCGATTTCAAACGCCACCGACGCACGCGAATTCATTGGCCTGACGCTTGGGCCCTATGCGTACCTGTTCACGCTCAGTGGCATTTTGCTGTCCCTGGTCATTATCAATGGCCTTTTCAAAATGCGCATCAATACCTACAAGGGCATCATTGGTGAGCGGCTGGTCAGGCGTTTGCGATATCTGCTGGTTGACCGTGTGCTGCGTTTTCCACTGGCGCGCTTTCAGCGCATGTCGCAGGGCGAAATCATCGCCACGGTAATTCCTGAAACGGAACCACTTGCCGAGTTCTGTGGTGACTCCATCGCGTTGCCGGTGTTTCAGGGTGGAACCCTGCTGACGATTCTTATCTTTATGTTTGTGCAAAACCCGTGGCTGGGTCTGGCATCTATCGCACTTATTCCACTGCAGCTTTATATCATTCCGCGCCTGCAACGTAAGGTAAACGCGCTCAAAAAGGAGCGTGTTAAACGCGTGAGGGTATTGTCGGAGCGGTTGGGGGAGACCATCACAGGGGCGCGGGAGATTCGAGCACAGGGCACCCGTCGTTATACGTTGTCCGAGTTTTCCTATCGCTTTGGCGAACTGTTCAGGATTCGGTTACAGATATTCCACACCAAGTTTCTGATGAAGTTCCTGAACAACACCATCGGTCAGCTGACACCGTTTTTGTTCTATGCACTGGGCGGGTATCTGGTTATTAAAGGGGAGTTATCGATTGGTGCGCTGGTGGCGGCACTGGCGGCATACAAAGATATTCTCGGGCCATGGAAAGAACTGCTTAACCAGTATCAGCGTCATCAGGATGCAACCGTTAAGTACGCGCAGATCATTGAACAGTTTCAGCCACCGGATCTGGTATCACCGGTGGCCAGGAGTGCGGTTGATGTTGATGTGACGCAACCGGCTACATTGTCGCTTGAACGGGTGGCGCAATTCAGCGAGCAGGGCAATCGATTGTTCAGCGGTGTCAGTCTGGACATAACACCCGGGTCATCGATTGAAGTGGTGGCAGAAAACCCGGCACATCGCAACGCACTGGCACAGATAGCCGGCGGGCTGGCAGAGCCCACTGCTGGTACCGTACGGCTCAATGGCGTGGCGCGAGCGGAGCTTTCGGAACGCGACTTTCACGCGCGCGTGGCCTACGTGGGGCCGGATCCGTTTATCTTCAATTCGGCCATCTCCTACAACCTGGGCTATGCGCTAAATCACCGTCCGCCACCGCTTGACGAGCGCTCGGAAACTGACCTGAGTGATCTGGCAGAAGCTGCCGCTGCGGGCAACAGTGACGACTGGTTTGACGAAACGTTTGGCACCGTCTGGACCGACTTTACGTTAATGGGCTATGAAACCTGGCCGGAAGGCATGCTCGTGATGATGCAGGTGTTGCACGTGGTTGGCGTCGATGATGTGGTAGCGCGAGCGTCACTGGGTGAGTTCTTTGATCCGCAGGTGATAAGCGAAAAGTTCACCCGCGAAGACTTCGAGCAGGAGTTACTCAATGCACGCGCTGAAACACAGCGCCGCATTGAGTCGCGCAAGCTGACCCATCTGGTCAGCCAGTTCGACCCACAGTCGATCAACCCGTGGTCAAGTATTGCGGAGAATATTCTGTTTGGCATGGTCACCAACGAAGAGTACTCCCACCGACGACTGGCCGAGTCCGATGTGTTCCGGCAATCACTGCGCGACAGTGGTTTCTACGATCGTGCTGTCGCACTTGGTAGTCAGTCGGTGCGGGCGCTGCTGCGCTTTAAGGACAACCTGCCACCAAGCCATCCGCTGGTGTTGCAATTCGCGCTCGACAACGACGATGCAGTCGAAGACATGAATCGTGCTATCGACACCCTCGACAACAAGGCCGCACGCTTAACTGATAAACGTCGTGAGAAAATTGAGCAGGCTGAGATAACTCTGCTCACCGTGTTTCTGGCCATAGAGCCCGGTAATTTTAATCTCATTGAAATACCGGAAGACACCGGCACCGCGATACTTGAGTTGCGAGAGCACGCACGTGAGTATGCGCAATCTGAAAACGTTGAAAACCTGCAGTTGTTTGATCGCGAGTCATACAACAGCGGTCTCAGTGTATTTGATAACCTGATTTTTGGTCGTATCAACCATCGCGTCGAAGGCGCACAAAAGCAATTGATGGATCTGGTGGAAGAAGTAGTCAGTGATCATGGTCTGCGCGAGTTTCTGATCATCGTATTTTTTGTCAATTCGCAATCGGGTGTTGGCGGCAGTCGCCTGCCTGAGGCCGCTCGACACAGAATCAGTTTGGGCCGAACACTGATGAAACACCCGAAAATAGTGCTGTTTCATGACGCACTGCCTCGGCATAGCGACGAGCTTTACGCCACCACCATTAAGCGGGTCAGGGAGTATTTGCCGGATGCAGCGCTGGTAAACATCACGTCCAAAGCATCGGTCGGAGCCGGATTTGATACTCATTACCTGCTGGACGAACACGGCCTGGTGCTGGCAACGGACGCAGAGTCTGTCGATCGCACAGCCGCGGCAGACCAGGGCGAAGGCACATTGTTGTCAGTGATCGAATCAATCAACCTGTTCTCCGCACTTACAACCACACAGCGCGAAGTGCTGGCGCTGGATAGTGCCAGAGCCAGCGCCAGTGCGGAACAGGTTATCTATGAAGTGGGTGACGAGTCGTCCGATGTATACGTACTGATACGTGGCAGCGCATCGCTGCGTCGGCCGATCGATGGTGTCAGCACCGAAGTGATACGTTTCGACAATCGTGGGCTGATTGGCGAGGTCGAGGTGCTCGCCGAGCACCGCCGCAAAACATCGCTGGTGGCGTTAAGCGATTGTGAATTCGTTAAACTGAATGGCGCCACAGTGCGAAGGCTTATCGAAGAAAATGCGCAGCTATCCCGCGATATTCTTTTGGA
>CAYMFQ010000162.1:1332-12128 GCA_964389335.1 uncultured Granulosicoccaceae bacterium | reverse complement strand
ACCCAAAGGACGTTGATACCTTATGTCCAACACTTACACATCCAGCTCAAGCGCTCTAACCACCGCAGGCCGCTCTGACATCGCCTGGTGGTGCGCTGCAATCTTTGGAAATTGTTTGATATCAACACCGTCGCCTTCAAGCCAGCCTGCAACGGTAAACAGGTACGTGTCGGTGATGGTGTAGTGGCTGCCCATAACCCATGGCCCTGCTATGCGGTCTTCTACCAGTTGCATGGATGCGGTCATGGTTTTTGGCAGCATGGCGCGCATGTCGTCGAATGAGCTTTGTTCTGTTGCCCAGCGGTTGCCGCGTCTGCCATGGGCGTGGTTTACGTGTACGGTTGATGCGAGCAGGGAGTTAAAGGATTGGATTTGTGCGCTCTGCCATGCGTCGTTTTGCATGAGCAGGTTGTGCTCGGGGTTGCTCATCGCTATGTATGTCAGTATCGCAGGTGTTTCTGTGAGTAGCCCGGCGTCGGTTTGAAGTGCCGGAACGCGCCCGAGTGGGTTTATTTTTTTATAGGATTCGGATTGTTGTTCACCATTGGCGAAGTCGACGCGTGTCAGTTGGAAGTCTGCGCCTGTTTCGGTCAGTGTGATCAGTGCTGCTCTCGATACAGCACCTGGTGAGTAGAACAGGTTTAGCATGGTTGTCGCCCCAGGTTGTCTCTACAGTATGCCCTTGCTGTCGAGCTCTTGTATTTCTCGCATCAGGGTCTGGTTGTCGCTTCGTTGCAAGGATAACGCTTCTGCATAGTCCGGTAACGGGCCACCGGTAAGATAACATGCAGCCAGTTCGCCCGCGGCGCAGGCTGCCATGGACCCAAAGCCGCTCATGGCGGTGGCAATAAAGTACCCTGGCGCCGATGTCGCGCCGATCAGTGGCCAGTTTTCTTCGGTCATGGTGTAGTAACCACCATAGTGGGAAAAATCTCGGGGAAACCCGTCGTAGTATTGCTTCAACGCCGGATGCAGACGCGCTGCACCACGCACAACGATCTCTGGAAAGTGATCCTGCAAGGGTGCCGTACCTGTATCTACCGATGCATCATTGTTGTACGCCCACCCGAGTTTGATTCGATTGCTGCCGGCGCCACCATCCGGCCGACAATGTATGGCGCCTGGCATCTGTTCGGTAAAGCGTTGTGTGCGTGAATCCTCGCTGAGCGCCGCGCGTTCGTCTTCGGTCCAGTCAATATGCTGAGGATCAAGGTCAATGGTAAACGGCTGCGAACGGTCAATGGCGCCGTGAACATCTGCAAACGCAATCTTTTGCTGGTACACATTCACGACTGGCAGTTCGACACCGAGCCAGCTAGATACCTCACGTGCGGACGGGCCGGCAGCGTTAACAATTTGGTTGGCGATAACCTGGCTGTCAGGAGTATGTATCAGGAAGTCGGACCCGCGCGACTCGACGGCATTAACTGTTGTCTGTTGCACAGTGACACGGTAGTCCCTCATGCGTTTCAGCATAACGCTGCCAAGTGTATGAGCCGAGATACTGCCTCCGCGCCGTATGTGGACAAGCGTTTGCAGGCCTGGGTCAAAGCCTGGAAAGCACTGCTGAATGGCATTGCTGTTGTTCAGTGCATCTGCACCATCGTCATGTAACTGTTGTTGGTACGACGAAGCGCTGTTGTGAAACCGCAACTGATTAGCAAACGTGCTTTGCAGATTGTCTAACAGGGCGTCGGGACTGCTGTCGCGTGTAACCAGCACATAACCGGAATGCGTGCTGATGACTGAATGGTCGCTGGCAGCATCAATTTCCTGCATCAGATCAATTGAGCGGTCTATGAACCGCTTCATGATCGGATGTGGCCACCAGTTACGATAGTTCTCACCGGATACGGCCGATGTCAGAGACATGGGCTGTCGCCCATCAATTAACGTTATTGAAAGTGACGGGTTCAACTGTGTCAGATAGTAAGCAACGGCAATACCGATGTTACCGGCGCCAATGACGGCGATATCAGTGCGTTCGGATTGCATAGGTGTATTACCCTGTGTATTGAGCTTGAGGTTACTCGGTTGGGTACTCGAGGTAGCCTCGTTGTTCGACTTCGGGGAATCCGTCTCCCGCACGCACCCAGCGACTGCTGTCGCGCATCGGATTGGGGTAGTGCTCCCATGCACGTGGCTGCCCCTGGGATAGTGACCGTGACAGCAGCTGTCGTACTCTCTGGTTATTCATCACCTGTTGTTTCAGCGCAGGCAGATCCCATCGATTATTGACTTCATCGAGTAGCGCTGCCGTGGTGGCTGCCCAGTCAGGGGCGTTTGCAAGGTTGTTTAACTCGAGTGGATCTTCAGTGAGGTCATAAACCTGCGTTGGATACGCCAGCGAGTGCACAATTTTTAAATCACCCTTGCGCAACATCACGCGCGGCGCCACGGTGCCACCGTCGAGGTGTTCCGCGTAAACTGATGGATGCGTTGGTGTACCAGTGTTTGACTGTAGCAGCGGCATCAGGCTTTGTCCTTCCAGCTCCTGGTTTACGGTATCAATACCCGCAATGCCGGTAAGTGTTGGCAAAATATCGAGCAGCGATACCGGAGTGTCCAGTCGTTGCGGCGAGCGCCCTGGTATACGCATCATCATCGGTACGCGTACCGCCGGATCAAACAGGTTCTTCTTAAACCACAAACCGCGTTCGCCTACCATATCACCGTGATCGGACGTAAACAGTATGACGGTGTTGTCGGCCATACCGCATTCATCCACAGTTTGCAGCAGTTGCCCGAACTTTTGATCAATGTCGCTGATCATCGCATAGTAACCGTGGCGGGCCCGCCGATAGATTGCTTCCGTGACGTTAAATTTGTTCAGACTGTAGTGAAAGTACAGCGACCGGCTGTGCGCATCCATCTGCGTTGGTGGAATCGGTGCTACCCGCGGCAGGTCGATATCTTCGTCGCGGTACAGATCCCAGAATTCCTGTCGCGATACATAGGGATCGTGTGGCTGGGTAAATGATACGGTCATGAACAGTGGTCGTGAGTCACCGTGACGAGTTCGGTCGAACAAATGCTGACGCGCGCGATGCATCACTTCATCGTCATAGTCCATTTGCATTGAGCGTGCTTTTGGCCCGGCATCGGTGATCGTTTCAACACTGGAGACACCGGGAGCGGGTCCGTCCGTCTGCGATAGCTCTGGATCGGTGAGTTCGTCGTAGGTCTTCGGTGGCGTCCATGAAAAATCCGCCGGATAGATCTCAGTGGTTAGGCGCTGTTCATAACCGTGGTGCTGATCGGGGCCGACAAAGTGCATTTTGCCGGACAGGCACGTGTAGTAACCCGCATCTCGCAGGTAGTGTGCAATTGTAGGTACTGAAGCAGGGAACTCGGCGCCGTTATCAAACGCCGTGATTTTAGACGGCAGGCGCCCGCTCATTAATGCGAAGCGAGACGGCGCACAGAGCGGGTAGTTGCAATAAGCGTTGTTAAACAGCGTTGACTGTTGAGCAAACTTATCGATATGCGGTGTTTTGGTTACCTGATTACCATACGCAGACAACGCAAAGGCGGTCAGCTGATCGGCCATCACGAGTATGATGTTTGGCTGCTGGTTCATGACTGACTGCTCTGGGTTAACGCGCAGGTCGCGCACCTTTCAGTGATGCAAAATCTGGCTGAGAAAGAGCTTCGTTCGTTCATTGACCGGATTTTCAAAAAAGCTGACCGGGTCGTTTTGTTCGACGATTTCACCTTCATCCATAAATATGACACGGTCGGCGACACGCCGCGCAAACCCCATCTCGTGAGTCACGCACAGCATGGTCATGCCTTCCTCCGCAAGGGATACCATCACGTCGAGGACTTCGGAAATCATCTCCGGGTCCAGTGCAGAGGTGGGTTCGTCAAACAGCATGATCTGCGGGTTCATGCAAAGCGAGCGGGCAATGGCGACACGCTGCTGCTGCCCGCCGGATAATTCCCCGGGGTACTTGCCGGCCTGTTCCGGGATGCGAACTTTTTCAAGATAGTTCATGGCGGTGGCCTCGGCCTCTCGCTGGCTCTGGCGCCGCACCAGTTTTAACGCAACGGTGCAGTTTTCGAGTACCGTCATGTGCGGAAATAAATTGAAGTGCTGGAACACCATGCCAACCTCGCTGCGAATTTCATCGATATTGGCAACGTCTTCGTTCAGTTCTGTGCCGAGCACCTCGATAACACCGCGCTGGTGATCTTCCAGTTTACAAATGCAGCGAATAAGTGTTGATTTACCGGAACCCGACGGGCCACAGATAACGATTTTTTCGCCAACTTTTACATCCAGGTTGATGTTGCGCAACACATGAAACTGGTCAAACCACTTGTCAACCGATTGCATGGATACTGCGGCAATGCCGGTATTGTTGTCGTCAGCCATGTCCAACCCTGAGTCGTTTTTCCAGATACGCACCGTAGCGTGAAAGCAGGAATACAAAGATAAAATAGATCAGGCCGATAAACACATACACTTCAATATAGTGTGGTGTCCACTCACCGGTGCCATAGGCGGCATGGCCAGATGCAAGCACTTCAAAGAAACCGACAATGGTAACGATTGAGGTTTCTTTAAACGTGATGACGAACTGATTAATAATCGACGGCAGTGCGTTGCGAAACGCCTGTGGCAGCATAATATAGCCAACGCGGTGCCAGTAGTTCATGCCCAGTGTGAGTGCGGCTTCATCCTGTCCACCGGAAATCGACTGTAGTCCGGCTCGAATATTCTCCGCCTGATAACAGGCAAAAAACAATGCAAAGCCTGCGATGACGCGGTAAAGCTTATCGCCCTGCAACCAGCCAGGCATGACAAACGGTGTAATCACAGCCGCGGCGAACAAAATAGTTAGTAGCGGCAGTGAGCGCACAAGGTCAATAAGCAATCCGACCATGCGCGCAATGATTGGTAGCCGAGAGCGCCGACCGAGTGCCAGTACGATAGACAGCGGCATACCAATCAGGCAAACAGACGCGAATATAAATATTGTCAGTGCCAGTCCACCCCATCGTTCCGGCGTGATGACGGTCAGGCCGAACAGACCGCCGTGCATCAGCAGGTAAAACAATGCGAAGCCAACGATCCACAGAGGTGCCAGTCGGCGCGCAGACCAGAACCATGAGAAACAGGAGGCAATAACAGTCAGTATGATAACCAGGCAGGCGAGGGCAGAGCGCCAGTGCTCTTCATACGGAAACAGGCCAAATAAAATGATGCGATGACGTGCATGTATTACTGACCAGCAGGCGCCGCTTGCATCCCGACACAGGGGCTCATCTTCAGCACGCCAGACACTTGAAAGGAAAGCCCAGTCGATAATCTGATAAGCGAGCCACACCAGCAGCAGCGCACATACAACCGTGATAACGCTGTCGGTAACGGAGCCGAACAGGTTGCGTTGTACACGCTGTGCAAACGACAGCGGCGGTGGTGCCGGTAATGCTGCAGAGCGTTGTGCGGAGTTCGATACGGAGGCCATGTCAGTTTTTAACCTCGTAGCCCTTCAGTGCAATTTGTCTGTTGATGGTGTTCATGACAAATGCAATCGACAGATTGATAAGCAGGAATCCGCCCATCAGTATCGCGATCAGCTCAAGCGTCTGACCGCTTTGGTTGATTGAAGTCGATACAATCATAAAAAAGTCTGAGAAGCCTACAGCGAGTCCGATGGTGGTGGCCTTCATTAATTGCACATACTGATTGGTCAGAGAAGGCAAAACGGCGCGAATCGCCAGTGGCAATCGGATGCGGGTAAAGATATACCGCGGCTTGATGCCAAGTACTTTGGCGGCTTCAATCTGGCCTCTGGGTACCGACATGAGTCCGGCGCGGACTACCTCGCCGATATACGCGCCGCCATACAGTGCGATGGCAACAATCAGAGCGCTCAGCTCCGGTGGCACTCGGAAGCCTCCGCGAAAATTCAGACCCTTAAGCTCTGGTGCAATAAACCAGGCCGTTCCAGGTTCATGGCCTCGATAGATTACCCAGCCAATGGCAATAAGCGCCAGCAGCCAGGCCAGGCGTCTGAACTGTACATACTGACTGACACGGTTAAATTGCTCGCGGGCAATCCATAGCATTATCCAAAGCAGCACCAGAATGCCCAGTGCGAACAGTACTGACGACGAATTGATATTGGCGACCGGAAAGTAAAAACCGCGTCCGCTTAGAAATATCGAGTCGGCGATATCGTAAGCCTGTTTTGGACGTGGCAGATGTATGAATATGGAATACCAGAACACGCCCTGCAGGATCAGCGGCACATTGCGAAACACCTCGACGTAGACGGTGCCCAGCAGAGAAAACAGATAGTTTGTTGAGTTCCGAATCAGGCCGATAACGATGCCGATTAACGTGGCGAAAAATATACCGGTCACACCCAGTACCAGCGTGTTGAGCAGACCAATCATCAGCGTGCGCTGATAGGTATCGCTGATTGAATATTCCAGAGCACTAAAAGAGAAATCCCAGCCAGTGGAGCGTTGCAGGAAACCGAAGCCGCTCGTCATGCCCTGTGCGCTAAGCGATTGTCGCGCGTTGATGACCATCGCGATTAGCAACGCAGCGACGATTGAAATCACCAGCGCCTGCAGAACGGCTTCGCGAAACTTACGGTTGCGCAGCAGTGCTGCCATTATGCTGTGTCCGATTGACGGATTGATGTCATGCGGTGAGTGCTCGGAGATGACACGAGCGCGGTGCCCGATGAATTCGTGTCAGCGCACAGGGCGAGCAGCGGCCCTGTTTGGTTGTGAGGTGTTTGGTTGAATGGGTAATAGTGAACACCTGCCTGATTACGATTGTCGAGACACTCGCAACCAGACAGGTACGTTACGGTTAATCGAGGATCATTGGTACGATAACACCGCCATCACTCCAGAGTGCGTTCAGGCCTCTGTCCAGTTTATAGACTGAGCCAGCACCGATGTTGCGGTCGAAGATTTCCGCAGAGTTACCAACCTGCTTGATGACATTGTAGGCCCAGTCATCCGACAGTCCCAAACGCTCACCGATACCCGGGCTGACTCCGAGAAGTTTTTCGACGGTGGAATCTGCGGGATTGGCCTTGTGCTCATCAACGTTTTCAGAGGTGATGCCTTTGGACTCGGCAATCCAGGTGGCTGCGAACATCCAGTTGGCAATGTCGACCCAGTTGTCGTCGCCCTGACGCATTGCGGCTGACTCAGGCTCCAGGGCCAGTGCCACGTTCATGAAAGTGTGATCGTCCGGATTGTCTGCGGACTGACGCGTTACCGCGAGGTTCGGGCCCCAGCCGACAAGGCTGTCGCAACGGCCGGCAAAGTAGGCAGCGCGTACTTCCTCGCTTTTCTCAAAGGTGATCATCTCGATGTCGATACCGGCGCTTTTGAAGAAGTTGGCGGCCAGTCTCTCGGTTGAAGTGCCCGCTGCTGCACACAGTGAACCACCGTCCAGCGCCGAGGGTTCGTTGCTGCCGAGCTCTTTGGGCATCATGACATTGGTGGCGCCGACAAAGTAGGGGCGGGAGAACTGCAGGCCAAGTTCAGTATCGCGGCCCATGGTCCAGCCGGTAGCCTTAATAACAATGTCAATGTCGCCGGACTGCAGTGACGGAAAACGTTGTGCCCAGCTGATTGGAACGATCTTCAGGCTCTCGTCTGAGCCGAATATCGCCGTGGCCAGGGCGCGGCAGTAGTCGATATCGTAGCCGCTCCACTTGTTGTCGTCTGTGACCTGTACAAACGGCGGAAAGCTGCCATTGTGTCCGGAACACAGCAGGCTGCCGCGCTCTTTAACTGTTTTGAGGGTATCGCCATTGCCGGCTAGTGCGGGAGCGCTAATCGTTGACAGCGCGATGGCAATAAATGCTGAAACGCCTAGAATTCTCTTCATGTGTTTTCCTCAGGGCTGGTTGTATTTGCGGCCAGATGATTCACGGAACTGTCTGTCCGTTGCACGCGTTAGCCTGCAGTTACTTGCGTTACCTGCACTTACTTGCGTTAGTAGACAGGCAGCTCAACACGTTTAAACCCGGCCACCGGCTGCCCGCTGTCACAGGCACTTTGATGTAAGTGTTTATCGGTATTGTTGAAACTGCACAGGCTAGACAGTGGCTGATTGACCGAACAAAATCAATGGTGCATGGTCGATTCGGTAGTGTCAACAATCAGACCGGATGTTTCGTATGTCGGCATCGCATTCCGTGCGGTGCATTTTTCCCTGTGGATGCAGTTGCCTTGTGCGCAACTGCAAGTGAGTGGAGCGGGCGCTACACCCCGCGTCTAATTGCCAACATAACGCGCAGACGGTCTGATCAGTTTGCTGTTTTCACTGAACTCTATGTAGTGCGCGACGTAGCCGAACACGCGCGCCATCGCAAATACACTGGTGAAGTAGTGCGCTGGTATACCGAGCTGATCAAACACAGCACCCTTATAGAATTCAACGTTGGCGTGTATGCGCTTACCGGTTTTTGCAAACTCTGCCTGACATGCGGCTTCTATCGCCGTGAGCGTATCGAATAATTGCTTTGATTCACCTTCTCGACACAAGTCAGCGGCGATTGGTTTTAGAATGGTCGCACGAGGGTCAACCACGCGGTATTCGCGATGGCCCATTCCCATGATCTTTCCTTTTGACTGTAAAACATCGGCGACAAAGGCAGCGGCATGGTCTGCTGCGCCAACCGAACGTGCCATCTCCAGTGCGGCCTCGTCTGCCCCGCCATGCAGTTTGCCGGACAAGGTAGCGATAGCTGCAGTGACACAGCTTTGAATGGGCGCCAGCGTGCTCGCGCACACTCGACCCGCAAAGGTAGATGCGTTAAAGCTGTGTTCGAGCTGAAGTATCTGTGTAATGTCGAGTACTCGCAGTTGTTCGGCGGTGGGCGCCCGGCCGGTGAACATGGTGAGAAAGTTCTCGTGAAACGTCAGATGGATGTTGGGCTTAATCGGATCCTGTCCCAGTTCCAGTTGGCGTTTGGCGGCGATCAGGCTGGGTATCTTGCTGGCGATAATCAGGCCGGTGTGGGCGCTTTCAGGCAGACCGTTAATGCGAGTTTCGGGTGCAGCGTCTGGTTGCAGAGTCGGTACCAGGCTTTGCAACATCAGCATCGGGTGAAGCGAGGCGGGCAATTGCTTTAACAACGCGATGTCGCGTTTATCGAGGCAACTGTGCACGGCAACGTACTTTTGTAAGTCGATTTCCTGCTGCAGCGTTGCTTCGGTACCGGTCAGCAGCAGCCAGACTACTTGCAGAAACGGCCGCTCCGCCAGATCGCGAATATCGTGGCCTCGGTAGCTCAGGCGCCCATTGGCTCCATCGACGTTTGATATGCGTGTTTCACCCACCTCCACGCCGGCAAGGTCTGTCGAGAAAACGGCTTCAGTCACGGCAATCTCCTGATATCGGTATTTAATCGAGTTTACGGTGCCCGGTTAAATCAGGTAAGTTAATTACACTAATATCTTTATAAGGCTGGCTTATGAGATTTGAAAACAGTGAGTTACGTGCGTTTCGCGCCGTGGTGGAGTCGCACGGCTTTGCGCGGGCGGCAGAGTCACTGCATGTCAGTCAGTCCGCCGTTAGCCAGTCAATTGCCAGTCTGGAGTCGAAACTAGGTATTAAATTGCTGTTGCGCGACCGTCGTCTAACGCTTACTCAGGCAGGGCGTCGGGTACTGGAGTTCGCTAACGAAACGCTGCGCGAGGAGCAGCAGGTGCTGGAAGATTTATATCGCTTAAAGCAGGGTGCACAACAGGTGCTAAATGTGGCGATCAACAGTACGATAAACCGGTTTTATGCCCCAACTCTATTGAGCCTGTTTTGTCAGCATCAGCCGGACACGGTGTTAAAGGTTGCGGAGCTACCAAGTCGTGATCTGATCTACGGTGTACTGGCCGGTCGTGCGGATATGGCTATCGGTCCGTTTCAAACTCATATGAACGCCTTTGAAACAGTGCCGCTGTTTAGCGAAACGAGGCATCTGGTTGTCAGCCCCAATCATCCATCATTTGATAAGGTCATTAACGGAGAATGCCTGGATCAGACACCGCTTATAACCTCGTCGCTTGATAACCCACAGATGCGACCGGCAATTCAGCGCATCCGCGACAGCTTTAAATCAGTGTGGGAGGTGTCGAGCTTAAGTATGCGTATCCACTTTGTCGATCAGGGTTTGGGCGCCGCGTTCATCGACAGTAAGTTGCTGGATGATCATCCCGTGTGTCGGCAGTTCACCGCATTGTCAGATATACCGTTTGGCAGCATCGAACGACAGGCCGGCGTGTACTACAAAAAAGGCCGGGAACTGAGTAGTGCGAGCCAGGCGTTTATCGCTGTGTGCGAACAGTTTTGGTCGGAGTCCTGAACGCATCTTTATTGGCTTGCCGACAACACCTTCAACGCTATTTTTCGATGCGGCATGTTACGCGGTAACGGGGATTGGCATAAAGTTGCTGTCGTTGGTGGCGGGTTGTCTGTCGCCAACTTTGTGTGTTGAAAAAAAGCTGACTAATTCAATGAGCTGAGCGGACTGCTGACTCATTGAGCTACTGCAGATAGCGCTTTCCTCAACCAGCGTCGAGTTTTCCTGTGTTGATTTTTCGATGTCAGAGATCGAACGATTAACTTCATCAATGCCTGCGGCCTGATTCTTTGATGCCTCTGCAATTTCATTGACGAACTCCGATACTTCGCGTACTCCGTCTACAATCTGCCGCAGCTTCTTGCCAGAGTCATTGACCAGTGCCGTGCCGTGACCGACTTTGTGGACACTGTCTTCGATCAGTTCTTTTATCTCTTTAGCAGCCTCGGCACT
>CAYMFQ010000162.1:0-1232 GCA_964389335.1 uncultured Granulosicoccaceae bacterium | reverse complement strand
CCATGGTGCTGGAAGTGACTTCAAGACTTGATGCCTGCGTGTCCGTCTGACGAGAGAGATTGGTATTGCCCTCCGAGATTTCCGAGATACCGGTGTTTAGTGAGTCTGTACTGGTTTTTATTTCATCAACAATTGATGTCAATGTTTGTGCGCAGCTATTGACGGAGTTACTCAGTTCGGCAAAGTCGCCGTGGTAGTCTGTACTCATTCGAGGCGTGAGGTCACCGGCGGCAATTGAACCCATGACTGATTTGGCCTCTGACAGGACCATGGCGGTTAGCTGATGATCGAGTGTTTCCCGTGTTATATCGCTGGCCATCTTTACAACCTTGACCAGGTTGCCGTTGACATCTCGAATCGGATTGTAGGTGGCGCGAATCCATACTTCCTTATTGTTCTTGCCTAAGCGTTTGTACTCTGAAGAATCGAACTGGCCGGTGTTTAGCTTGCGCCAGAACTCCTTATAATCCGGGCTGTCGCGATAAGCAGGCTCGACAAACATAGAGTGATGTTTGCCGACGATCTCGGATTCGGAGTAACCCATGGTGGCCAAAAACAAGTCATTGGCACGCAGTATATTTCCGTTCATATCAAACTCAATCACTGCCTGTGATCGATTGAGTGCCGCGATAATGGCGACCTGATCGGCATTCACTTTTTCATTGTTGCGCCTCTCGGTAACGTTTTTCCATTCCAGTGTGGTACCAATATAGTTGCCCATTGAGTCCATCTGTGCCGTGACGGTCAGTGAGAACGACAGATCTTTAATGCTGATGTCGGTCTTGATTGGCAGGTTAGACGGATCTGCGATCATACGTCGCTGATGCCCCGGGTTCTTATGAAACTGGTCAATGCACTGGCCGATGATGTTGTTCGCATCGAAGTCTGGCCACACCTGCCTGAATACATCTCTGTTTTCAGTGAGCATTTTTTTAGTTTCTTCATTGACATACGTGACGATTAAATCGCGATCAACCATCATAATTGGAGTCTGTACAGCATCCAGCGCGACTTTAAAGTCGATACCGGGTTTGTTCTTCTTCCTTGAGAACATCATTGTTGCAAATCTCCATATAGATTTAATCGTGTGACGAGTCGCGTCTTGCTTTGGCAAAGCGATCAGCAACGGCATGCATCAGACACTGTTGTTGAACACAGTGATATGCGTGCAACCGGGTGGCTGGAGCAGTGGTGCGAAGGCAGGACGTTGTCTGGTGAGGCTTGTCGGTTAG
>CAYMFQ010000161.1:10578-12259 GCA_964389335.1 uncultured Granulosicoccaceae bacterium | reverse complement strand
TCATCGCGCAACTGGCGCCGCAATACCTTGCCAGACAAGGTCACGGGCACCTCATCAACGAAACGTACCAGCCTTGGAGTCTTGTAGTTGGTCAACTGATCTCTGCAATGACTGATAACCGTCTCTTCATCCAGTGATTCATCGCTACGCACAATAAATGCTGCAGGCGCTTCCGCTGTCTTGTCGTCAGGTATGCCAATCACCCCAACCTGCTCTACCCCGGGCAACCGCGATATTACATCTTCAATCTCATTGGGTGAAACGTTAAAACCTGACACCAGAATCATGTCTTTTTTACGATCGACTATCTCAACAAAACCATGTTCATCCATAACCCCGATATCACCCGAGTGGTACCAGCCATTCTTCAACACTTCTGCTGTGGCATCAGGGTTATTCAGATAACCTTTCATTAGTGTCGGGCTGCGCGCTATCACTTCACCCGATTGACCCAACGCCACATCATTGCCAGCGTCATCAACGATACGAAGCTCAGCACCAGGCACCGGAATACCCACGGTTCCTAACCTGTTATCGCTGGGCGGATTGAGTGTCAGTACGCCGCAGATTTCAGTCATGCCATAGCCCTGGCAGATTTCAATACCCGTACGTTCGGTCCATTTCTTTGCCACACCAGTCTGCTGCGCCGCGCCACCAGAACCACAAAAGCGAATACCGTCAAATAGCTTTCGTTCAAACCAGGGCTCTGTCAGCAACGCCGCATAGAGTGTATTGATGCCGGTAAACCACGTAACGCGATACGTTTCAAATGCCTTTCTCAGGTTAGACAAAGGCCGCGGACTGGGCACCAGCACACCGTGAATACCGGTCGCGAGGCCTGAAATAAAAATCAATGTAAACGCGGTGATGTGATAGAGCGGCAAGACAATCAAAACGGTCTCGCCATTTTCGTCCATTAGCTCATGGGACATCAGTCGGCCCTGCTCCGCGTTGATCCGAATCCCCATATGCGACAGCTCGGCACCCTTGCTGCGACCGGTGGTACCGCTGGTATACTGATACAAAGCGGTATCGGACGGATTCATATCACTGGTATAGGCCGCTACATCAAGCCCCTGCGCCGCAGCTCGACCTTTAGCCATCGCGTCAGCAAAGCTTATATGCGGCGCCTTGATTGTTGGTATCACCTTCTTGACATACTTTAAGACGGCTCCCAGCAACAATTTTTTCACTGCAGGAAAAAAATCAACAGCGGATAAAGTTATGACATGCTTTACCTTGGTATTGCCAATGGCAGCGTCGAGCTTATCGGCAAACAGATCAATGATCACAATAGCGGTAGCACCGCTGTCACTCAGCTGATGTTCAAGCTCAGCTGCTGTGTACAACGGATTAATATTCGTACCGATGCACCCCGCTTTCGCAATACCAAGCGACGCCACACAAAAGCCGATACAGTTTGGCGACATGACCGCCACAGTGTCACCCTGCGAAAGGCCGAGCACCTCGCGCAGGTAAGCCGCAAAGTGATCTGAATATGCTCCCAGCTGCCGGTACGTGATCGTTGTTTGAGCGCCGGTAGGCAGAAATGTAGTCAGCGCTGGCCGGTCTCCGTACTTTTCAACCGACGCACGCGCCAACTCCGGTATGGTTTGCTCACTCAACTGTGCCGGATCAAAACGCTTTGCTTCGGCAGAGTAATAAACCTCCCATGGCTTAG
>CAYMFQ010000161.1:5895-10478 GCA_964389335.1 uncultured Granulosicoccaceae bacterium | reverse complement strand
ACCTGCGCCGCCGCAGCCACATCTCCAGGTTCAGCGCTTTCTTTTTCATTGTGGCTAATGCCATCCTTACACGGAATAAACACCATTCCGGTCGGACACATCCGCAACAGATAGCGAGCATCGTGTCCGGCGCCGGAAACTATTCGCTGACCGGCGTATCCATGTCGCTCGGCTGCGGCTGTAACCATACTTACCACCTCCGCAGAAAATGCGTCAGGTGCGGCACTGGATACTTCACGGACAGTAGCGCTACACTGCCCCTCATTGCCTTTGGCAATTACGGCAATCTCATCACCAAGTACTTTTAACGTATCCGCTGACGGGTGACGAAAATCGATAAAGAACTCTACTCTGCCTGGTACGATTGACTTCGCACCCGGCTGCACATCAAAAATACCAATAGTGAAGCGAGCAATGTCCTCAGGGTCGTTGTCCGCAAAAAACTTCCGCAACGCTGTCGCGATATCGGTTGCGGCTATAAATGCATCTTTGCGCCGACTTCGAGGTGTGGTACCAGAGTGCGCAGCCTCCCCGTCTACCGTCACTTCAAAACGCCGGTTGCCCTGAATATCAGTAACGATACCAATCGTGTCTCCGGCTTCCTCGAGCAGTGTAGCCTGTTCGATATGCGCTTCAACAAACCCTGCATAAGCGCGTCCGAGATCACGGCGCCCGGCGTGCGGCAATGCCTGAGACAGTCGCTCAACACAGCTTCGCATAGTGACGCCATCGGCATCGGTACAGGCCAGCATTTCGTCCAGTGCGAACACACCGGTATAAGCCCCTGACCCACTGAGCCCCGGTAAGAAACGCGCTCCCTCTTCGTTATTCCAGATTGCCACCTCCACGCAACACGGCGTTTCAATACCATGGTCTTCGTATGTTTCCAGCGCTTCAAATGCGGTCAAAACACCCAACGCACCGTCAAAGCGCCCACCGTATGGCTGAGTATCTATATGCGAGCCGCTACCGACCGGCGTTTTCTGTACCGATGTGCCAGCCCGACAGATAAACATATTGCCAATACTATCAAGTTCGGTAGCAAAACCGCGCTGACGTGCCCAGCTGTCAATCAGACAATGTGCCTCGATGTCACGCTCGTCCAACGCCAGGCGATGCACACCGCCCGCGTCGGTCGCACCAATACGCGCCAGCTCCATATGACGCTGCCATACACGCTCAGCATTGATTTTTGGAAACGTCAGATTGTTCTTTACCATGGCAAGCACCCGTCACTCCGTTGAATATCATTCAGTATAACGCGTGTTAACAGCAGCCGGTAAAGGATGATATTGTTTACTACGCCAGTGGATTGCAGTACCTTCCACATTCCCTGCTTATTACTATCCCCGTCAATGATTAATCGCCTTGAACCACAGCATCGGGTGTTTGCTGCTTTCGCCCTGTACTCATTCGCAATGGGCAGTGCGTATCCAAGATTCGCCGAAGTTATGCAAGACATGGGGGTGCAGGAATCGGTCTTCGGTCTGGCGCTCATAGGCGCACCGATTGGTACCTTCTTCGCGCTCACTTTCGCAAGTCCGCTGATAGAACGAATCGGATTCAAAATGGTACTGCTATGGGGGATTCCGCTGCTCGGGTTTTTCTACGCACTGGCACTCCAGGTCGCCGAGCCACTGTGGTTCTTTTTCATGTTGATACCAGCCGGGCTGGCAATCGGCTGTCTCGAAATTGTCATCAACGTAGAGGCAGACCGAACCGAGGCATTACTAAAGCGACGTATCATGAACCGCTCCCATTCATTCTGGAGCTTCGGCTTTTTTGGCGCAGGCTTAAGTGGCGCTACCTTTGCCTACTTTGGTATTTCACCAAAGGTTCATCTAGTCGTTATACTGCTACTCATAGTTCCTGCGGTATTGTGGTTGTTGCGTGACTTCAACCCCGCACCTGCCCGCAGCAATGAAACCGCTGCACCTCGCTTTGCGTTGCCCACGCTGCCAATTTTGGTTCTGGTGATTGTGACCCTGCCTGCAATGCTAATGGAAGGCGCAGGCCTGGACTGGTCAGCCATTTATATGGACAAAACATTTTCAAGCAGCGCTTTCGTCGCCGGTATCGCCGTTGCTGTTGTCACACTATCGCAGGCGATAGCGCGATACTTTGCCGACGCATTTGTTGACAGGCACTCACCAGATTTTGTTGGCAAGGTTTTACTGATGCTACTTATCGCAGGCATATTACTGGTACTGTTCCCAGTATCCGTACCAGTATCACTGGCCGGATTCGCTATCATGGGCATTGGCACCAGTGTACTATTTCCGTTAGCTATGTCAGCCGCAGCACAGCGTACCGATCGCTCAGCCACAGTGAATGTCGCAGCACTTGCACAAATATCATTTTGCACCTTCCTGGTGGGGCCTCCGCTTCTGGGCTTTGTCGCAGAATACTCGGGCGTTCACTGGGTGTATGGCTGCGGTATTCCGTTCGCCCTTGTCGCACTAACTGTTGTCCGTTCACTGGCAACCGGGCCCCGTTAACTCGACATTCAATGGCAGGCTTTCACAAGCGGCATGTTCGTTCATCGGGGATGTACTCAACCTAAAAAACACACAGCTCAACCTCACCGGCAGGAGCTGATTCGCCGCAGGTGGGAGTTGCCCTCCGATCGGCGAACTCCCCTACTTAACACACCACACAGACATTCATTCAGATCCCCAATCGCGGCCTCGCCATAAAATTTAACTATATTCAGATACCTTCCACGTCTTCACATTTGTCGCAGTGCCACAACACCGTTAAGTGAACTACCTCTCAATAAATCCGCAACCATTAGCACGCGTGCAACACTATCGGTTATCACATCCCACTTCCCCTGTTACAACGCCTCATCGTCGGCAACAACTTTTACAACGAAAAGTGTCAAGACGTTAACGTGACTGCCTATTCCCTTACCAACAGCCATCCGCCGCCGATAGTACCAAGTGAGATTAATTACAGGTAGTAGCACTTGAATACCGTAAAAGCCAGGTGTTTCGGCGCTTTAGTGATGTCTGCAGTAGTTGCTTCGTGCTCTGGTGGCTCTGGTAGCTCGGGAGAGTCCGGTGATGAAATCGACACACTAATCGGCGTCTTTTCTGACAGTCCGGTTGCCGGAATAAATTTTACAACCCCCTCCAATAGTGGTGTTACCGGCAGTGGTGGAGAGTTCACTTATCGCGAGGGCGAAACGGTGGTCTTCAGCATCGGTAATCTGACTCTGCCGCCCACTGTAGCGTCCGAGTTAGTAACACCGCTGGATATGGGGATAGAGCCTGATATCAATGACCCAGCAGTCGTGAATATCGCGCGTCTGCTGCAATCACTCGACGATGACGGCAATCCCGAAAACGGTATTCTAATACCGCAAGCGACAGCGTCCGTTTTTACCGATCCTGTTGCTTTCGATACCACTGACAATGCCGCTGTTGCCGAGGTGGTATCTCAGGTTTACGGTGATGAAAGAGAACCTGTTCCTGCTGACCTGGCGGTGTCTCACTTTCTGGATACCCTAATATCAAACGCTGACAGCAACGCAACGCTCGGTCAGTTAACCTACCTGGTTGCAGCCGGGCAAACTTTCAATGGTGAAAGTTTGTTTGTGGATGAACCTGATTTCGCCTTTACAGTGGGTAACCAGGTATACACAGGCACCGCCGTAGTCAACAACGGTGTGTATCAACTGTCTGCTGAGACGACTACCTGGTACGTTGCAGTGCAGGATACCGCAGAAGGCAAACTGGCCTGCATCAACAACACTCCGGTTTCCGTTGCACGCTGTGAGGCTGGCTTATATCACCTGTTCGAAGAAGAAGCACAGGCGATCGACTTCAACACCAGCCAAAACAACTCGCTTGCTACGAATGAAGAACCTGATGCAGGTGCAGCCAGTGCCGCAGAGGGAAGCGCAACAGAGAACGTCGGTACAGCGGTAGATGAAACAGAACAATCGTTCCCCGCCTGCGAGAGTGATGCCCTGGACAGCGATGGTGACGGCTATGGCTGGCAAGACAACAGTACCTGCATAATCGTTGCAGTCACTGAAGGCACCGCTGAGACAAACACCGACAACGTTCAAACGCCCACGGAAACGAACCCCACGGTAGATCAGGAATCGGAGCGCGAAGCAACACAAGCAGAAGTACCCGAGACTACTGAAGCACCAGCCCCTGAATTACCAACTGCACCCGAAACCCCATCACAGCCTGTAAGCCCACCTGATTCTGCAGCACCGTCACTGCCACTTGCGCCACCTGATGCTGAAACCCCATTACTGCCTGAGGCAACACCTGACGCTGAGGCACCATCATTGCCCGTGGCAACGCCTGATGCCGAAACACCATCACAACCTGTAGCCACGCCTGATACTGAAACCCCATCACAGCCTGTAGCCACTCCGGACTCTGAGGCCCCATCACAGCCGGTGGCTTCACCAGAAGCTGAAAAGCCATCGTTACCATTGGCGCCACCTGACGCCGAAGCACCATCACTACCAGTGGCAACACCTGATGCTGAAGCACCATCACTACCAGTGGCAACACCTGATGCTGAAGTGCCATCGCTTCCTTTAGCGCCACCTGACGCTG
>CAYMFQ010000161.1:0-5795 GCA_964389335.1 uncultured Granulosicoccaceae bacterium | reverse complement strand
GTGGCAACACCTGATGCTGAAGTGCCATCGCTTCCTTTAGCGCCACCTGACGCTGAAGCGCCATCACTTCCCGCTTCACCGCCTGACGCCGAGGCACCATCAGAGCCTGTGGCAACACCCGATGCAGAGACGCCATCACCACCTGTGGCAACGCCTGATTTTCAAACACCTTCTCAGCCTATAGCCACACCGGACTCTGAAACACCATCACTGCCGTTGGCACCACCCGATGCTGAAGCACCATCACTATCAATGCCGCCGCCTGATGCAGAAGCACCATCGCTACCCGTGGCTCCGCCTGACGCCGAGGCGCCATCATTACCATTGCCGCCAACTGATGTCGAAACACCAGCAGAGCCCGTGGCTACTCCCGATGCAGAAGCACCGTCATTACCGGTAACCCCACCGAATGCAGAGACGCCATCACTGCCGGTGTCACCACCAGATGCGGAAATACCATCACAACCGGAGGTTGAGGCACCAACAGAACCTGCAATACCTCCGGTTGTAGAAGTACCTGCCTCACCCGATGTCGTGGTAACCCCGGAGATACCTGCACAACCCGAGACCCCAACGCAGCCTGAGGTACCGGAAGTACCGGATGTAGCACAGGAAGCACCCTCAGCACCTGAGGTAACACCGGTACCTGACGTACCTGTTGTGCCGGAAAGCCCAACAGCGCCCGAAGAACCATCAGCGCCCGAACTACCAACTGCGCCTGAGGTACCAACAGAACCAGAGGCACCTACAGAGCCTGATGCATCAACAGAACCTGAACTAATACCTGCGCCTGAAGCACCTTCAGTAACTCAGCCGCCAACAACACCTCTGGAACCCGAGTTGCCATCAGCACCGGAAGCAAGTGTTCAGCCTTCGGATATAACCGACATTATCGTACTGACAGGACAAGGCAATGCAGCTGGCGTGGAAACTGACTATGATCCCGCGCTGGATACAGGTAATGAAAATCTGTTTGCATTTAATGAAGATGGTCAGTGGCGCCCGGCTGATCTTAATCAGTTTTGGGACGGAAATTTACCTTCAAACTATGCGACCGCGGACAATGGTCGAGAACCTTTCAACAATCTGGTATTTCAAATTGGTAAATCACTGACAGCGCAAACTAATCGAGTTGTCGGCATCATACTGGTTACTGCCCCGGGTGCAGGTATCCGCAACTGGGACTACAACTCTGCGTTCTATAGAAAAATTCGCAGTAAGGTTGCCCTCGCACTAGACGCATTGCCACAAAAGGCCACCGTCGACGCAATGATATGGGTGCAGGGCGAAACTGACTGGCTTGCGCAAGGCACTGCCGACCCCGATGCCACCGGCTTTACCTCCACCGATACGGACTTCTATCAGAACTACTATCCAACAAAGCTGAGTTACTTAATCGCCAACTTACGCAGCGAGTGGTGGTATGGACATGAAGCACAATTTATTTGCAGCGAAACGAAGCAAACAGATCTCAACCATCACCTGATGGCGCTGAACAACGATGCGGATAACAGAACCGCATGCGCGCAGGCGTCTGATCTTGCAACACGTGCCAGCGATCCATTCGGCAACCATTTCTCCGCCGAAAGCCTAAGGACACTGGGTGGCCGAATCGCTGAGTTATATCTCTCGTATCTCGAGTGAGCAGCAGGGGCAGCCGGGCTGGAAACCCGGCGCCCCGATTAATCGATACCAGGCGATGCATAAACATCGCATATATAGTTCCCCGAGCATTGCACCAACAATCTACTTGCTCCCAAAGCCACAGTTCACACATTGATTTCTCCGGGCCACCTGGCGATGTAGTTCAGGCGTACGAATACCGTAGCAAGTGCACACAAATCCCCGATTGCAGCGCTCCAAAAAACAGGGCTGCACAGAATAAACCAGTTATCGTGTCGCGTATCTTTGCGAGGTTGACTCCGGCTGCGAGCAGCAACACCACGGCCCCGACGCACAACTCAGCCAGAAAATGACACTAACCGTGCCTCAAAATTGCGTTTATACTGTTGCCTCGGCCGTGGTAACGCACAGTCGCAGCAAACGGAGGAATCATGAAAAATGTCTTGCTGGCCAGCATCCTGGCCATCGGGTTATCAACACTCGCACACTCTCAAACCGCTGAGGAACTACTCAACGACAGCCAAACCCCCGATGACGTTCTGGTCTACGGGATGGGCTACGACCAAAAACGTTTTAGCGCAATCGACCAGATCAATACCGACAACGTTGCACAGCTCACTCCGCTTTGGGCCTATAGTCTCGCTGACAATCGAGGCCAGGAGAGTTTCCCACTGATAAATGATGGCGTTATGTATGTGACCACACACGCCGCAACCATTGCAATCGATGCCCTGACCGGTAAGCAAATCTGGAAATCAAGCGTCGAATATCCACAGGAAGCCCCGCGTGTTGCCTGCTGTGGCATCGTCAATCGCGGTGTCGCCATGCTCGATGGCAAGCTCTTTCGCACCACACTGGATGCACACGTCATCTCTCTAGATGCATCAACCGGTGAGGAACTGTGGAGAACCAAGTCAATTGACTATAAACAGGGCTATTCCTTCACGGTGACACCTCTGGTTGTCGAAGGTGTCGTCATCGTTGGTATATCCGGTGGCGAATATGGCATTCGGGGTTACATCGAAGGCTACAACAAAGACAATGGCGAAAGACTCTGGCGCACCTATACCGTGCCAGCGCCTGGTGAGCCTGGCAGCGAAACGTGGCCTGAAGGCGATGCATGGGAGCGCGGTGGTGGCCCGGGCTGGCTGACCGGCACCTATGACCCGGAGCTTGGCACTGTATACTGGGGCGTTGGCAATGCCGCTTCGTGGAACGCAGGCACGCGACCTGGCGACAACCTTTACACAGGGTCAGTGCTGGCGCTTGATCCAAAATCAGGTGAGATAAAATGGCACTATCAGTTCTCGCCCAACGATCCCTTTGACTACGACGGCACCAACGAGTTAGTGCTGGCAGAAATCGACGGCAACAAAGTCCTGATGCAGGCGAACCGTAACGGCTTCTTCTACGTTATTGATCGCACCAACGGCAAGTTACTCGCTGCAAACCAGTTCGTTGACGAACTGAACTGGGCTGAAAAGGTCGATCTCAATACCGGTCGACCGGTACCCACCGATATCTACAAAAAAGCGGTTGCCGGTGAGCCGGTTACCTACTGGCCATCAGCGTTTGGTGGAAAAAACTGGGCCCCCATGTCGTACAACCCGGGTACCGGCATGGCATACGTCAATACCATGCGTATGGGCATGAACTATAAAGCAGTGGCACCCAAGTACCGAGCTGGTGTGTTCTATTTCGGCGCAGAGTTTAGCTGGGCGTGGCCGGATGGGCACCGGGGTGAGTTGCGTGCTATTGACCCTATGACCGGTAACGTCAAATGGTCACAGCCTTCCGACATTCCCAGGCTGGCGGGCGTTCTAACAACCGGTGGTGGCGTGTTATTTACCGGCCGACAAACCGGTGAGTTCGAAGCCTTCAATACCGACACCGGTGACCTCCTGTGGTCATTTAACACCGGCTCGGGAATCATCGGCCAACCAGTCACGTGGCAATCAGACGGTAAGCAATACGTCACTATCCTGAACGGCTCAGGTGGGGTTTACTCGCTGTTTTCAGGTGATGAACGACTGGCGAATACGCCTGCCGGCGGATCGGTCTGGACCTTCGCATTACCCGGAAACTAATACCGTGAAACATCTGGTAGCGGCGCTGATTTCGCTTTGCACTTCACTGTCGGTTTGGGCAGATGACCCCCATCCGCAACTGGCCGCAGGTCTGGAAGCGTATGAGTTTTTCTGCGCAAAGTGCCATGGTAAAGACATGGTTAATTCCGGAGTATCGTCTTACGATCTCCGGAAGTTTCCACGCGACCAGAAAGAACGTTTCTATAAGAGTGTATTGGAAGGCCGAGGCGCGATGCCAGCATGGGGTGATGTCATCTACCCCGAAGAGCTGGACGCACTATGGGTATATGTCGCCACTCGCGGCGGCAAAGAACCCATGCCGAAAGACGAAGAAGACAGCGAGGAAAAAGGGGCGAACGAAGAGGCTTCGTACACACCGGATCACCACCTGGTCAATGAAGCACACTTAACGGCGTGCCTTGCGCGTAATGCCGGAGCTATATCCGGCATGCGCGACAACGGTGGCGTGGGTATTGACTATCGGGTAAGCCAGGCACTGGCGAAGCAACTGGGGCTTAAACTTAAAGTCGAGTGGTTCGAAGGCGAGGTTGAAGAAGACAGTGACCCGGTACTTCAAACCTATGCAATGCTGTCCTACCCGTTGTGCGATGTAGTTCTATCCCATCCGCGCTTTGCGCCATCAATCGGCGAACCAATGACGCCCGCCGCCGCACTCCCACGCTGGTATGGCATGCCAACTGAACTGGATACAGTAACAAACAGACGCGTCACCAGCCGAATACCGCATGTCACATTAAAGCCGATAACGGTCACGGCACCGTATATGCGTGCTGAAGTCGGTTTGGTTTATCGTGAAGGAGATCCTGAACCACAAGGCTTGCACGACCTCGATGGCCGACGCCTCGCCATACAACAGGGAACGTTCTCTGGCTCAATCGCCACATTGACTTCTTCAAAGCTGGCCGCACAGGCAATCACCTTTAACCCCGGCGCTAACTTTCTGTGGCAAATTGAGCAGCAACGCGCCGACGTTGCCATTGTCGATGTGCCCGCCTACGATGGACATCGCCTGCACAATAAAATTACCAGACTAAAGCTGGCTGACTGGCGACACGCACTGGGATTCGACATTGGCGTAGCACTGCTATCGGACAGATCGTCACTTAAGCTGGCACTGGACAAAATAATTACCGAGTTGGTTGAAAATAACACTATTCAATCAATGGCAATGGAAGAAGGCGTCACCTACGCCAGGCCAAAAAACAACGGTATAGAAAAGATGTTTACCATACGTCGGCTTCAGGCACTCACGCAGTAGAACACCAACTGGCATATTCGCGCGAGCAACACACGCGCTGCCGCACGCCCCTTGCTAACGATCATCCATAACCAATAGACACCATGCACTTCCAGAACTGTCAGTCTCCCCTCACAACGGAATAGCTGAACTCAAACTGCATCACCGTCCCTAAACGGTACCCCACCCGTTTCAGGCAATCGCAGGTCTTTTGGTGCAGCCCAGGTATCGTCATCAATAATTAACTGAGCCAGTGCCTCGGCACCTGCCTCCAGCATTTTCTCACCTTTTTCTGCAGAGGATCGCGCCGGGTTACCGGCGAGGCCATTCTGAGTGGTATGAGTAAAGGGACGCCAACGATAAGAAGCCTGCCCCGCAGACAGGAACTTGCGGTCAGCCTCAGGGCTCGCAATTTCGGTAATATTAGTCATGTCCACCAGGTCTGGCTCACACACCAGCATCATCGACGTTTCAGCCTCACCTGCATGCATAACACCAGGCTGATCCTGCAGATGTTGCGACAAATCCTCTCCTGCCTCAGTTACATAAGTAGTTGCAACCAGCGTGGCTTTTGAGGTGGGCGCCAGTTCATCGAGTATCTGCTGCATGGCAATGATATTACCGCCGTGGGAATTTGAGATAAGGATATCCCGAAACCCATGACGCACAATGGAATCAATTAAATCCCGAATGACACGACGAAATGTATCGTGACTGAGCGTCAGCGTGCCACCAAAAGTCATATGATGTTCGGACAAGCCGGACCACACCACCGGTGTCACAACCACTGGCCGCTTTGCATAAGCTTTACGCGCTGCTCGAAACGC
>CAYMFQ010000160.1:2994-12401 GCA_964389335.1 uncultured Granulosicoccaceae bacterium | reverse complement strand
TACCCTTCACAACCAGCACGTCTTTGAAGCACTGATGGTCTTCGGCGCGGTACAGAGTCGGGCCGTTGCCCAGTCCGTCGAACTCGAAGCCTTCCAGAGCCGCTACAACCTCACATGGGTTGTGGCTGCCTGCACGCTCACACGCGTCTGCATACAGCAGCGTCTGGACGTAGCAAGTGTGTGCTGCCTGGCTTGGCGGGAAGCCGTACTTTTCACCGAACGACTTAACGAATGCCTTTGAGCCTTCGTCAGTCAGTGACCAGTGCCAGTTGGTAGAACCGAAGATACCTTTTACGTTTTCACCGGCACCCTTAGCCATCAGTCGCGAGTACAGCGGTACGACGATTTCAAAGTTCTTGCCGTTCGCCTGAGCGGCTCGCAGACCGAACTGAACCGCAGAGGTCAGGGAGTTAACCATGTTGGCACCGTAGTGGTTCAGTACCAGTACGTCAGCGCCTGAAGCCTGTACAGGGGCAACATAGGAAGAGAAGTCAGTCTGTGCCAGCGGAGTTTTGACCGCAGCTACTGTTTCCCAGCCCATTGCTTCTGTTGAGGTACGTACCGCTTCTTCTGTGGTGTAACCCCAGTTGTAGTCGGCCGTCAGGTGATAGGCGCGACGATCAGTACCGTAGTTGTCGGCAAGGATTGGCGCCAGAGCCGCACCAGACATGTAAGAGTTGAAGAAGTGACGGAAACCGTTCGCTTTCTTGTCCTTACCAGTGGTGTCGTTTGAGTGGGTCAGACCGGCCATGAAGATGACACCGGCTTCCTGACACAGGGCCTGTACCGCTACCGCAACACCGGAAGACGAACCACCGGTGATCATGATAGCGCCGTCTTTTTCGATCATGGAACGAGCAGATGCGCGTGCCGCGTCGGGCTTGGTCTGGGTGTCACCAGTAACGTAGCCGACTTTGCGTCCGAGAATACCGTTACCCTTCAGCGCTTTTGAAGAGAAAGTATTCATCATGCCGCCATCGCCGCCACCATTCAGGTGCTCGACTGCCAGCTCGTAGGCGCGCAGTTCGTCGGCACCCTCATCGGCATAAGGGCCACTTTGCGGTACGTTGAAGCCAAGCTTTACTTCGCTGCCTTTTGGCTCGTTTGCGTAGGCGTGGGCCTTACTGGAAAAAATCATCGGTGCGGAGCCAAACGCGACAGTTGCTGCGCTCGCCTTCAGAACCGCACGCCGGGTAAGCGGCGTGTATAGCGGTTTTTTAGTACTCATAGCTGTTGTCTCCTCGGAGCGTGGTCCCCGGTGTAGTAGAGGTCACAGGTCGAACGCCTGTGTGCTTGTCTTCGGCTGGCAAAGGTGCCAGATTTTTCGACCGCTCAATAGTAGAGAGTTGTTTATCAACTGTCCAAGTTAGATAATTTTAATAAAAACAACAACATAAAATATATTTGGGAAATGTCAGTGGTAAAAACGGGCACTGGTTTTGGTATTGTTACGAAAAGTAACGAGAAAATATTTCACAAACCACAGTGGCCATCCTGTCGCGTGGCACATTTTTCCCGAATGTGGTCCGACGGTGAGTCTAGCAGTCGCTGGCGAAAGGACAGGCTGAACGGGGTGGATTTTTGCCAGGTTGGGTGTCCTGGCGGCAGCTAACATGGTCGCAGTGACAGATTTCGAACAAGTCGCTGCTGCAGCTCAGGTCAAATCAGCCGGTAAGTACGCGGCCACGATTGAGAATATCGTGCGGATCGAGGGTTTTCTTTAGCAGCCGCATGAGGCAGATTTCTTCCTCGCTGCGAGACAGCGGCAGATAGTCGGTCTTGAGTTTGCCAATACCATGCTCTGCCGACACCGATCCGTGGTACTCGCCGGTCAGGCGGTGTACGTAGTCCTTGAGCGCGCCGAATTCCCCTTCGCGATAGTGCCCAATCACGACGTGCAGGTTGCTGTCGCCAATATGCCCGAACATCACCGTACTGATGTGAGGGTAGTCGCGCCGCAGCTCTTCCTGCAGCTGCCGGCTGAAGCGGTCCATGTCTCCGATTGGAATACTGATATCGTAGTTGATCACCGGGTCGATGAGTTTCGTGTATTCGCCGATTCCGTGCCTGACGCTCCAGAACCGGTCAGCCTGAGAGTCGTTCTGAGCGATGACGACGTCGCCGATCAGACCCTGTTCAAGTTGTTCTGACAGAAACGCTTCCAGCAATTCGCCGTCGCGCTGCTGATGGTTGCCGGCCAGTTCGAGTATTACGTATGCCTGCCAGGGCTTGTCGAATGGATCCGTGTAGCTGTCCAGTGTCTCAGCAATGCCACAATAAAAGTTATCCCACATGACCTCGAAACAGTTGACCAGTCCGGCCAGGTTTTTCTGCACCTGCTGCAATAGCGTGACGGCTGCGGCGAATGAATCGAGTGCAATCAGCGCTGTGCAGCGCGATACCGGCTTCGGGAATAATCGAAGTACCACGCGTGTGACCACACCCAGCGTGCCCTCTGCGCCAATAAACAGATGCTTAAGATCATAGCCCGCATTGTTTTTAAGCATCTTGTTCAATGACGTGATAACGGTACCGTCGGGCAATACCACTTCCAGGCCCAATACCATGGCGCGGGTCATTCCGTAGCGTATTACCTGTACGCCGCCGGCGTTGGTCGACAGATTGCCGCCGATGGTTGCGCTGCCGCGTGCACCAAGGTCCACCGGATAAAGTAACCCCCTGGCCGCTGCAGCCTCCTGCACGGTTTGCAACGGTGTACCGGCGCGCACAGTCATGGTCATCGCCTGTTCGTCCAGTTCTTCTATACCACTGAGCTTCTCAAGTGATATTGCCACCTCACCGGGGCTGGGTGTCGCGCCACCCGCCAAACCGGTCAGTCCACCCTGTACCACCACGGGTATCTGTCTGTTGTGGCAGTTTCTCAAAATTGCGGCGACTTCATCGGTGCTGGCGGGGCACAGTACCGCGTCGGGGCAGCATTGATCGACAAACGTCCAGTCGCTGTGATAGCGCTCGGAAATATCCTTATCGGCCAGAACGGTCAGTGTACCGTCGAGTTCAGCCAGGAGTTCAGCAGACATGTCGGGACCTATTGTATCGATGAGGGCAGGGACGTAGCGCTGATGTTGCCGCCTGTTGATCGTGACTGTCAAACTGACGCTAGCATGCCTTGGCGCATACGCTGGAAGCCACTGGTGTTGACGGTTACACTGGTGTTTTATCGGAGGATGCAACGATGACTGTTTATTCACTGGGGCCTGAGCTGACACCAACACTGGCTGAGGACAGCTACGTCGCACCTGGCGCCGTGCTGATTGGGGACGTCATTATGAAACCGCGTTCCAGTGTCTGGTTTGGTGCAGTGATTCGTGCCGAGAATGATCGAATTATCATCGGCGATGGCAGTAATGTGCAGGATGGCAGCGTACTACACGTCGACCCCGGGTATCCATTGACGATAGAGGAAAACGTGACTGTCGGACACAAGGTGATGTTGCATGGTTGTACCATCGGTGCGTTATCGCTTATTGGCATCGGCAGCATATTGTTGAACGGGTGCAAAATCGGTAAAAACTCACTGGTAGGCGCCAACACGCTAATCCCCGAAGGTAAGGAGTATCCCGACGGCGTTTTGATTCTGGGTTCACCTGGCAAAGTAGTCAGGGAACTGACTGAAGAACAGCAGCAAAATGTAAGCAGGGCCGCTACTCACTATCAGGAAAATGCAATACGCTATCGACAACATCTGAAGCCGTTATAGCGCTGTCAAACGCGCCGTTTTTTTGTCTGCGTCGGCGATTAGTAAAGCACCGGCACTAAACCGAATCACCTCTTGCCTCGTTGCCGACAACATACTATCGTGGACTCGGTAAAGGATCCTCGAGGCAACTATGGCAACTGACGTCAGAGATCATCGTATAAGCGCCACTGACGGTGCTGCTGCAGCCTCGTGCAGTCTGGCAGTCGAGAACTTTATACAGCGCAAAAGTGATGTTGTTCCGCACCTGCTAACCGCGATGGAAGCAGACCCTGAATGTGGTTTTGCCACCACGTTGTTTGGTTTGTTAATGCATGGCGCTCGTAACGCCAATCTGCGTCCTCAGATCATAGACTCACTGCATAAAGCGCAGGCTCGGCTTGGCTCGATGACGCCGCGGGAAAAACTTTATGTGCAGGCACTGGAACACTTCGCCGCAGGGCGGCTGTATGGCGGTATAGAATGTTTCGAACAGATTCTGCAGGCGCACCCAACCGATGCACTGGCACTGGCGCTGTGTCAGGGTGAGCTGTTCTGGCTGGGCGACATGCCGCGTTCACTACAGGTGTCGAACTCGGTTGACGCAGCCTGGTCTGAATCGATTCCAGGCTATGCTGACTATCTCGCCATACGTGCGTTCGATCTGGAAGAAGACCGGCAGTATGCGCTGGCAGAGGCCACCGGGAAAAAATCCGTGGCGCTTCGAAGCACGAATATCTGGGGGGCACACGCGGTTGCACATGTGCTGTACATGCAGTCAAGGCACCAGGATGGTATCGACTGGCTCGAACCCTTGCAGGGCGAGTGGAGTACCTGCAACCAACTGATGTTCCATGTGTGGTGGCATCAGTGTCTGTTTCATCTCGAACGCGGTGAACACGATGTTGTCATTAGCTACTACGACCAGTGGGTACGTAACCGCGAGCACCCGCTGATGCAGTTGGTGCCTGACCTTTACATAGATATTCAAAATGGTGCTTCTATGTTGTGGCGGCTTGAGCACGCTGGTGTCGATGTTGGGGATCGATGGGAGGAAATGGCCGATCTCGTGTTGACGAGGCTCGATGACCTGAGCAATCCCTTTACCAGCGCGCACTTCGCTGTGGTATTGGCAGCGGTCGGTAACTACAGTGCCTGTCACCAGTTGATTGACAGCATGAAGTCAGTAACGCGGCATGATGAATTGCCATTGACAAGCCGCTATCTGCACTGTGGTGTACCTGCTGCGCAGGCCGCGGTTGCACACCGTCGCGGTGAATACGATACTGTCGTGCAACTGTTGATGCCGGTGCGTCATGCCATGTCTCAACTGGGCGGTAGCCATGCGCAACAGGACCTGTTTTATCAGATGTTGGTAGACGCGACCATGAAAGCCGGCCAGCGTGACAGTGCCAATGACTTGTTAAACGAGATAGAACTCATCGGATTTACCGAGCCCGCAAGGCGTGCCGGTTATCAGGTGGAACTCATGGCAACAGGACACTGATGCCTGACGGGGTAACTGATTGACACTACCGGCTTATGGATAAGGCCTGGATAGCCCGTATCGCGAAAGCATTAGAGATGGTAATAGGTGTATCGGTAGTAATCTTTTGTTAAATTGCGTGGCGAGGTATTTGCTGGGATAGCCCTAGTCTAACAGGGCAGGGAAAATCTATGTCAGCAATCGCTTCAAATGTCTCCGCGAGTTCTATCCTCTCTCGCAAATCTATTCTCGCACTTTCCGCACTAGCTTCCGCGATCGCCTTAACAGGTTGCGGCAATAGCTCCAGTTCAGTTGAAACTCATAATATGTTGACCAGTGGCAGTCAGGCCATTGATGGGTTCATTGTGGACGCAGCTGTCTATTGCGATGGCGAGCGCAACGGTCGTACTGCGGCCGCCGGCCGCTATGATTGTCCGGACGACACCGCCGTTGCACAAATTAGAGGTGGTATGGATGTGGGCTTTGACGAGACCGCAACCACTGGTGGCTTTCCGTTTGCCGGAGAGCTAAAGGCACCGGGTGATGCGCCGTTTGCGACACCTTTGTCGACACTGGCAACCAATATGGCAAGCGACAACGGTGTATTTGATCCGTCGCAATACGAAGGGGCAGTAGAGAACCTTGCCGCCGCTCTGGAACTGACAGACCTCGATTTGTCTGTAAGTCCGGAAGTAGACCTTGATATGGCCAAGGCAAGTGCCAAAATCAATCAGCTGATTGTCAGCTTTTCCGACGGTCCTGATGAATATGCCACGGTTACAGAGCAATTGTCAGAAGCATTGAATGAAGCTGTGCCATTGAGCCTGACAGCTGATCCGTCGACACTGGTTAGTGTTCTTAACGAGCGGCTTGTAGCGGAAGCGCCTGAGCTTTCAATCGCACCGTCAGAGCAACTTGCCATTGTTGAAGCACTTGAGCAGATCAACAATCAGATTGATCAGTCGACCAGTGCCAAGCAGGTCGGCGACATCCTCGAGCAGGAAAACGGCGGTGCACCGTACGCTTTCACTATTGACCGCAGCGCGCCGGTAATTCGCTTTGGCGATCCGGCAGATCAAAGCATCAGATACTACTCGCTGGAAGAGTTCGAAAACTCATCACTTGGTTTGTTTGGTTATAACGTCGTTAATCGAGCGGACTCTAAAGTTGTCGAGTTTGCGACCAGTGCCTTCGACATTACGCAGTCGGTGTCAAACGCCGATGTTGACCTGGCGATTGAATTTACCTCCACTGACAACAACGATCAGCGACATATATCGATCATTCTGTACGGTGCCAGTCTGTCAATGACCGAGGGTATGTCGAACAGTGTGCAGATCTCGGTGCCGCAAAACGCACTGTTGTTTGCACAGGCGATGGATGAGCTGGGCGTTGTTACAAACGTTACCACACTGGCAGGCGATGATTACTTTGCCACCAACGCCAACGGTAACTTCACTTTTGCATTCAGTTCCCTGAACCGTGAGCTCGACGACCGCGGGTATCACAACTTTACTCAGGAAGCCGGCAACTACGAAGTGACCATGGTAATCAGTGGAATGGCGTTTGGTATCGAGGGGACAGGAACCACTATCGAAACCCCGGCATCCTATAGTATTTCAACCGCAACCAGAACCGTGACCGGTAACGGCCTGCACGGCTACTTCACCACACAGTAGCGGTTAACCAGCCAGTGCGATACCTGGGCCGCAGTAATACTGCGGCCGCTTTCGCAACGGACCTTATGATCCACTATCGCACTACCTGCAACAGCCTCACGGGCCACGCGCTCTTGCACTACAGCCTGATGCGCTTCGGTTTGATGGGGCTTTTGCTTTATTTTGCCTTGAGTTGCGCCGCATTTGCGGCACAGCCGTATCGTATCGATACCGGCAACAACGAGGGTAACAGTACCCGCGGACTGGTCCTCGGTCTTGGCGTTGCGACTGTTGGCGACAAGGTACAATACTCCCCCAACTTACCTGAAGGCGGTTTTAGGCCAGCGGAGTCGCGACAGCGCTACGCCGGTAATCTCGTCTCGGCCCAGTGGAGCCTGGATGACGCGCTGTCACTAAGCGCGGTGCTCGAAAGTCGCAGGTTCACTTCATTGCGTGACAGTTTTGAATTCCGCTTCTACCAACTGGACGCTAGCTTTGCTCTGCCGGCGCTGGAAGGTGGCACAACTACATCTGTGGACCTTAGCATCGCCACCAATCGGGCTGCGCGCCTGCACAAGAACTCGTATACCAGTTTTGGCGATAACCTGATTAAAGAGGTTACCGTAAGCTCCCCGCGCGACATGCAGTGGCGAGCCTCACTGAGACAGGTTAAACAACTGACTGACAAAACCAGCTACGGCTTTTTCAGTGGCCTGGGCCAGACCTGGACGCAGCACCGTGAAATATCAG
Organism: uncultured Granulosicoccaceae bacterium; assembly: GCA_964389335.1. GTDB lineage: Bacteria > Pseudomonadota > Gammaproteobacteria > Granulosicoccales > Granulosicoccaceae. The sequence continues at coordinate 4,810 of CAYMFQ010000160.1, read as the reverse complement.
GGATGGGTGTTGATACCAGTGGCTGCCAGTACGATTTCAATTTTAATACTGGTGGTGGCGTGGTGTCACAGAGAGACGTCTGCGGTTCGGTCCGGTCGATGCTGCGGGTGTATCCAAATGAAGACAGTATAGAGCGGGATCTGTCTGTAGCCCCGACCATGGATATGCAAAACAACGCATGGTTCTATCGTGTCGGCGGCAATTTTTCCACGCGGTACAAAAAGTGGCGCGCACAGCTGGCTTTTTATCATCAGCGCTATTGGCGCAGTGTGCTGGATCAGCGTATACGTAGCTACGGTGGCGAAGTCTATGATCGCAATAACGTGGTGACTCTTCAGGCCACTCGTTTTCTATCGCCGCGTCTGTCCTACACAGCCGCACTGCAGTACAACGAGCACCAGTTTCTCGACGAGTTGCCTGTGTTGTATACACGCCTCACGTCAGAACGTTTTGCAGGTGACTCTGTGCACTTTGTTGTGCGCATGAATTATCAGTTTAATCAATAGCACCATCCGCAAGCTCTCAACAATACAAATTTCGATATAAATCTTTTGGCATGAGAAGCTGGTTCAGCTTGTGTCTGAATTCTTCAACGTTAAACTGTTGCAATAGGTTGCGCGATTATTTAACCTTTCGTCTGTGTGGCTACCTCTTGCGTTCAGGGAACGCGCAATAGCTACGCGCTTTAAGGCTGATTTGCTGCGAGATCAGGTCCGATCTACTCAGTACGGCAAATCGAACATTAACTCCCCCGTAGTCTGGATCTATGTCGAGGAGCTATTATGCTTATTGCGCGTTTAAGTGTTATCAGTGGTAATTCATCTCTGCTCACCACCTCAACCTCTGCTTCATCAAACCGAGCGTCGTTAAACCAGGCTTTATCCCACAGAGCCATTTCAAACACAGTGCTGATAAGATGCATGTGGCTGCTGATGTTCTGGCCATGCCTGCTGTTGCTGGCAGGCGGTAATGCGTGGGGTCAGTCAGACAATCGTCTTGACCGACTACATGCGGCGGCCGACAATCTACACTGGTCGCTTGATCAGTCTGACTACTCCATTACCACAAACGATAGCTGTGAATACGTCGTCGAGTCAGCTAACCACGATATCAGGAGAGTAATTTATTTCGATCCTGACGGTAACAGGCATGCTGTTAGAAGAGATCATTATGGCAATCGTTTTGGTACGTCAGTAAACCTGGCAGATACAGCACTGGGTGGAGTTGTAAATTCGGAGGGAACGTTATTTATCAAGCTCCGGAATCGTTACCGGTGGTACGGCGACAGGCTTATTATACGCCTTGATATACCCACATGCGGTGCTAATGCGCCGGTTTGCGTTGCTACCGGTGTTAATGAAGAAACCGCAACTGTGCCGGTTGGTAGTGATCCACAGTTTATTGAACATGCGGCCGGAAACAGCGGTGGTGACGGTAGTTTTTCCATACTTTTGCAAATGGTCGGCTCAGGCATTACAAGATGTGTGTCTACGAATGAGCGTACTAAAGAACAAATCCTGATACAACAAAATGAAGGCGAAGGGTCAGATATTTTCCAGATTTTTAGATTAGACGCTTCCGGTTTGGCAATTGTAGATGAGTCGCAGATACCATTGTCGCGAGAGGAATCAACTGCCTGTGGTGTTGTGTTGGGATGTGAGTTTCAGTAATACACAAGTATTTATCAAGTAGAATGCGGTGATGAAGTTGCATTGTCTGACGGTGCGTTCATTTTTTGCGCACCGGAAGGCAGCGAAATGCCATGTAGATTTGACCGTTCGGGTGAGTTGTCGACCATCGACTCAAGTGACTCTTG
>CAYMFQ010000160.1:0-2894 GCA_964389335.1 uncultured Granulosicoccaceae bacterium | reverse complement strand
CATGTAGATTTGACCGTTCGGGTGAGTTGTCGACCATCGACTCAAGTGACTCTTGATCCAGTTGCGCTTCGTCGCTGTCACCTTCAAGTACCGGCAGCGGGTCTATGAACCGCCACGCCGGCACTGAGGACATCATGCTGGCTACAATGGCGCCGCCGCGTATTAGCCAGACAATGTATCCGACTGACAGGCCTGACGACAGTACCACGGAGGATACCTCTATAACCGTTTTTGTTTGATCTGGTGTATCGACCTGTTCTTTGTTTTGATTGAGCGTTCGCGCGAGATCGATCAACAATTCGTCTGTCTGGTTTGCGGTTTGTCTATCAGTAGCGGTTGCCGATGCAATTGGGGGTTCTGTTGCCGGTTGCGGTCGTTCTACCGGGTTAATTCGGTCTGTGGTGTGCGGAGTAGTTTTGATGGCAGCGCTGAAAGGTACAGTGACAACTTCCGGGAGCTCAGCGGCGATGGAACTTTCAGGTATTGATGGCGCCGGGTTTTCGTTTAGCAGTTCGTAAAGATCGAGCAGAGTTCCTGGCTCTTCAGCACGCGCACTCTGAACGGTTTTATCATCTGTGGCGATAGTTGCGGAGGCAGGTGCAGGGGCAGGTGCAGAGGCGGTGTTCGTTGATGTTGCATTGAACTCAGGGGAAATCGATGTTGCTGTAGTATCTGACGTGTCTAAGGCTTCCGCCTCAGTTGGTTCAAAATACAGGTTTAACGGTAGTTCTGCGTGCAAGCCCAAGGGGTCTTCCGCGACGATCTTTAACTTGATCGACTCAACGCCAATGACATTGGTGTCGATGACCAGTGCCTGTTGCCTGGTGTCAAAGCTAATGCCTGCAGGCAGCTCACTACCATCCATCTGCACGGCGGTTAGTATCAGTTCGTCGTCGTCCGGATCGTTAAACAAGCTTGTGTCAATACTAAACACCAGAGATTCATTGGTGTCTAGCCCGCGTGCATAGTGGGTTACACGGTCCGTGGTGGTTACGGGCGTTTCATTAATATTTTGTACTGCCAGAGTGAACGACTGTCGTAGGGCCGCGCCATCACCGTCGGTTGCCGTAATAGTGATTGGAATAGTATCGTCGAGCTCAAAATCGATCTCGATTCCCGGCTTCAAATGAAGCGCGCCATTGACGATATGCAGTCGCTCGTCGTCGACGGTAAGCGTGAAGGCATCGTCGGTATCAATGTCATCGACGGTTATGTTGCTGATATGCCGCTCATCACTGTGCTCGGTTAGTGTGGTGGAGCTCAGTGAAATAGTCAGCGGAGGGTCGTTTACCGGCAGCACTTCAAAAGTCAGTGATGATGGGGTCTGCCCAGCAGCTGGCTCCACAATGTTACTGCCATTCCGCTCCATGATGTTGTATTGAAGACTATCGAGCTCCGCGCCGAACAGATTGTTCAGTGGGGTGTAGGACAGAGAACCCTCGCGGATATCACTGAGTGCGATGAAATCGCCGGCACTAACTGTGTGTTCTCGGTTATTGATGAGCCCGTTTACGATATTGCTTTCGAGTCTGATTCCAGCGACCGGGCCATCGATTGAAAAATCTCCCAGTCCCAGGTGTTCTCGATTGATAACGAGTGTATGATCTTCGCGGGTTGTGGCAGTGAGTTCCAACGCCGCGGGTATTGAGCGCTGAGGCGTAACGTCGATACGCATGGTGGCAGAGTTGGAGACTGTTTTACCGCCGTTATCAGTGTTGCCGCTGTCAATAATATGAAACTCAAAGCTGCTGTACACCTGATCGTAAGTATTTGGCAGTCCCTGGTATCTGAGTAGCCCGGCGCTTAGTTCCGCGGCGGTAACTGCGGTGCCTGCTGTGACGGCGGTGCCGCTCAAATACAGGGTGCCCTTGTCAGGTAAGGTCTCAATAACCAGTGTGCTTACACTATGATTTTCCGGTGTGTCGCTAAAATCGACGTCAGTCAGTGAAACCGTGTGTGAAGTATTCTCACCAAGCGCTATGCTGGAGTTGTTTAGCACGGGTGCATCACTGACCGGCAGAACATCAAGGTTAAGCTGGTAACTCTTGTCAGATGTCAGCGCACTGTCGTCAATTAGCCGGTAGGTCAGTACAGAAAGATTGCTACCGTGCAGGTCGTGCGGAGAATTATATTTAAGTAGCCCGGCTTCTATTTCGCCAATGGTCACAATCGAGTCGGTTTCGGCCGCCTGGTTGTTTAATGTTAGTTGGCCGTGTTGCGGTAACTCTGTTATCTGAATGGCAGACAAAAATGCTGTGCTATCCGGGTCGATAAAAGTAAAGTCTCCCCGGCTGAACTGATACGGTTTATCTTCCAGTGTTTGCACCGAGCCATGAGCACCGACGGGTCTGTCTGCTGCCGGCGCAATATTTATCGTCATGGTACGGGCGAGGCTGTCAACATTGTTGTTATGAAGGTCGATTAATCCGTCATCTGTTACTTTAAACTGCATCGTCGTGAATGCATTGCCACTGTCATCCGGAGGCGGAATATAGACTAGCTGTCCGGCGTCAATATCTACTACAGAGACCGCTGAGGATGGTATCGGACCATCGGAAAGTGTCAGCCTGCCTTTATCCGGCAACTGTGTGAAAATGACGCCTGCAAACTGATCCCCATCCCGCAGGTCCGTAAAATTGAAATCGGCGCGTGAAAATTCGTAAGGGTGGTCTTCAATGACGCTGATGGCGGAATTAGCGCCAAGTGGTGGATCGTTAACCGGCTCCACGTTTATTTTCAGGGTGCGTGCCGTCGTATCAGTATTGTTATCGCCAACGTTTGTAGTAAGACCGTCGTCGATGACCTGGAATTGCATTGTGGCCAGCGCCGTGCCATGGGCGTCAGTCGGCGGGGTATAAATCAGTTGGCCGGCATCCAGTTCGGCGACCGTCACC
>CAYMFQ010000159.1:1184-12484 GCA_964389335.1 uncultured Granulosicoccaceae bacterium | reverse complement strand
CCGCGATCATCGATCGCGCGTGCCGAAAAACGTCTCTTTCTGGATGGGCACTAGTAAGGTCCGGCAGCGACGAAAGGGCGTGAAATGTGGGAGCTGATCCCCGATCGGCGAACTCTCCTACTTAGCATGCTGCGCAAGCTGCCAATACCTGCGACAACCCAAAGCGGCATGTTCGTTCATCGGGGATGTCCTCCCACCTGAAGACTGTGCACTGTATTCAGGTGGGTGCACGCAATCCAAATTCCCGCAACTACCTCAAGTTCGCCGGTGGGAGTTGATCCCCGATCGGCGAACTACTCTACTTAGCACGCTGCTCAAGCTGCCAATACTGCGACAACCCAAAGCGGCATGTTCGTGCATCGGAGATGTCCTCCCACTTGAAGACTTTGCACTGAGTTCAGGTGTGTGCAGGCAATTCAGATTCATGCACCCAACTCTAGTTCGCCGGTGGGAGTTGATCCCCGATCGGCGAACTCCTCTATCTACTTAGCATGCCGCTCAAGCTACCAATACTGCGACAACCCAAAGCGACATGTTCGTGCATAGGAGGTGTCCTCCCACTTGAAGACTGTGCACTGAATTCAGGTGCGTGCACGCAATCTGAATTCCCGCAACCACCAGTAGCTACAGCTAACCGACCGTCGCTCCAGCTGGAATTGTAGGCTCAGCACCATTCAACTGCTCCATCGCGAAGCCCGCTGACTGTTTATAACGCGCCATGAACTCGCGACGCTCGGCGTCAGGTAACACGGCTTCGATATCGTCGAACACTCCACCGCAGCGCTCGTCAAGCAGGTTCAACAAGCCAAACGGCCCGGAGCCGCGGTTGCGCAACACTACTTCAGATACCTTACTGCACAACTCATCGTCGTAGGCTTTCAGCGCTTCAGGGCTAACACCGAGTTGCAGCATCTTCGAGCCCAGCACACGCGCATCGACGATAGCCTGGCTGGCGCCATTGGACCCGGTCGGGTACATGGCATGCGCGGCATCACCCATCAACGCCACTGCACCATCAACCCAGGTGGGCACCGGGTCGCGGTCGATCATTGGGTTTTCATAGGCGCATTCAGCGCTGCGCAACATGGCTGGCACGTCAAGCCAGTCGTATTTGAAATGCTCGAAGTGATGAATAAAATGCTCGATGTCGACAGCGCGAAACCAGCCATCCTGCTGCCAGCCATCAGAATTGTCGACGGTGACTTCGGCAATCCAGTTGATCAGCGCGGTGCCGTCGTCGCTAGTGTGAGAGATCGGATAGATCACCATGCGATGCTGATGTGTCCCGAGACCAATAAACGATGAGCCGGTGCGCATCGGTTTGACTCTGGCCGTACCGCGCCACATGACCGCCCCACCCCAGTGAATGGGTGGCTGTTCGGGGTGCATCTGTGCACGTATCGCTGAGTGAATACCATCCGCGCCGATTAACAACCGCCCCTGCATAGAAGTTGCCGTGCCGTCCGCATGCTGTATTTGCAATACCACACCATCGGCGGTGTTTTCATAGCCTTTGACACGCGCTCCAAGGATCACTGAATCAGCACCAAGCAGCTCGATAACGCGGTTATACAAAAGCATCAGCAATTCACCGCGATGCACCGCGTATTGCGGCCAGCGGTAGCCGGCCTCAAGCCCTCTTGGTTCTGCATATACTTCTTTGCCGTTCAGCCCAACCAGCGCCCACTCCAGTGCCGGTACACCGATCGCATCGAGAGCGGCATATTCAATACCACTCTCAACCAACTCGCGCACCGCGTTGGGCTGAATATTGATGCCAACACCGAGTGGCAGCATTTCACGCGATGCTTCCACCACCACACAGGGCACCCCAATCTGATGCAGCGTCAACGCGGTTGCCAGCCCGCCAATGCCACCGCCGGCGATAATCACGCGCCCTGTATCGTCTGAATTCACCCGCTCACCCTTCGCTTTAGCCACTGTGTTGCATTCGGTGCTATTCTGCCAGCACAGGCAGGGGCATCCAAGCGCTCTGTATAAACCGGTCGCAACATCAATTAACACCGAGCCTGCGTGCGGCCCGATCAAATCGCAACACGAGGAACAGAGATGCCGGAAGTGCTTACCCGGTCCCAGATTGAATCGTACAACGACACGGGTTACCTGCTGCTCGAAAGCCATTTACCGTCTGGCACAATCAATCGCATACGCGATGAAATAGCGCGTTTCGAAACGGAAGCGAGCAGCATGACATCGTCCAGCGAACGATTGGAACTCGAGGACGGGCACAGCGCTGAACAACCGCGTATAAGGCGCATCCGGTTGCCGCACAGTATCAGCGATGTCATGCACGAGCTAATGCTCTCTGATCATATACTCGCACCTGCCCGAGATCTGATCGGCCCTGACATCCGGCTGCACACCAGTAAGCTGAACATGAAGTCTGCTGAAAACGGAGCAGTCATCGAGTGGCACCAGGACTACGCTTTTTATCCTCATACCAATGACGATATCCTTGCGATTGGCGTCATCATCGATGATATGGAAAGTGAGAACGGCCCGCTGATGGTGTACCCGGGCAGCCACAAGGGCCCGGTCTACGATCATCATATCGATGGCGTGTTTGCAGGCGGTTTTATACCCACTGATGTGGGGCTAAATCCCGGTGATGCCGTTGAGCTGACCGGCCCTGCCGGCTCACTATCCATTCACCACGGCCGCATCGTGCACGGATCGGCGCAGAATACCTCCAGCCGTTCGCGTCGCATTTTGTTTTACGAAATGATGGCAGCCGATGCTTTCCCGATTGCAGGCTCACTAACGCGCTGGGATGGCATAGAAGACTACAATACTCGCATGCTGTGCGGCCAACCCACGCTTACCCCTCGACTGAAAGACATCCCAATTCGCATTCCACAACCACAGAAGCAAAGCGATGTGCCCACATCCATCTATGAAATTCAAAAGGGCCTGAGCGGCAGTGGCTTTGCCAACAAAAGCTGATCCCCCTGACTGAAGGATACTGAGCCCGTGTGTTCCACCATTATATTTGGCGACACCAATAAAAGCCTTGCCGCAAACTACGACTACGCTCAGGACCATGGGCTGATAGCAACCAACCTTCGCGGCACTAAGAAAAGTAATGGTGCACCCTCACCGGACAAACGGGTCGAGTGGACAGTCAGCTATGGCAGTGTCACGTTTAACCAGTTTTCTCTTGAATTTCCGGTCTCCGGTATGAACGAAGCCGGACTGGCGATAGCACTGATGTGGCATGACAAGGGAGACTTTGGTGACGACGAAGAGTACACAAGGCTGAATGAACTGCAATGGATACAGTATCAGCTCGATAACCATGCAAACATCGCCGAAGTAGTCAACGCACTGCACACAATTCGACCGGAGCGTGGGCCATTACCGCTGCACTTTACCGCGCTCGATGCCACCGGTGATCATGCATTGATCGAGTTTATTGATGGCGAGCTGGTGCTGCATCAAAACCAGGGTTTCCCAATACTGACAAACAGTAGCTATAACATCTGTCTGGCTGCGGCCCAGGCAAAGACTGACATTGATATCAATACATCGGGTAGCTCAACCGGACGGTTTAAACGCCTGTATCAGATGCTGCATAAGAATACGGTTGCCAGCAACGGCTTTGAATTTCTGGATGCGGTAAACAGCGAGGCTATGGATGATCGGGGATTTCCATGGAATCAGGGGCAACAAGGTACCGTGACAGCCTGGAGCACTGTGTTTGATCCCGTTGCCAAAACCGTTCAGGTAACCAGCAGCCAAAATCGCACGATCAGACAGCTAAGCCTTGAGCGCATTGATTTTAGCGCCGACGCCACTTATCAGATCACAGACGTGCACGCAGGTGGTGAAGGCGACCTGGCATCGTTGCTCGAGCCTTACGCCATGAATCAGAATCAACGTATCCTGCAACTGTCTGCCAAGCAACTGGGTTTACCTGAAGGTGTCGCCGTGGAGCTCGCGACTGTGGTTGACGGCCTTTATCAGCGGAGACAAATGTAGCCGCATTGATTCTATTTCTTTGCAAATAACTGGTACCAACAAATGGCTTTGCACGAAAAATCAGACAATGAACTGATCGGAATTGCCACACCGATCATGGACAACCTGATGGACGGCTCAACGGAAAGAAACTGGGCTAAACACACGCGGGATTTCACTGACAAAGCGCGCGCCGGTCTACCGGAAGCAGAGCTGATGCGTCAGTGTGACTGGTACAAATCAAGCCACGGAGACTTCGCCGAGCGCGAGCTGATGGGAGTCATCAGGCATCCGAGCTATGTTAGCGTCTACTGGAAGCAGCGCATGACAAAAGCAACCGGAGAGTACCTCGCATCACTGACACTGGTGGAAGTCGATGGCTCGATTCAGGTACCACGAGTCATGGTTGACCTGTGGGAACCGAGTGCATGACTAACGACTCTGAGCAGCTTTGCAATAGCCTGATAAACCGATTTGGCACACTGAATTTCAAAGTGCCGCTTGCCAACCCTGAACTGCATCGAATGGCGAGCCGTGGTTCATGTCGACAATTCGATGGGAAGCCTGTTGATAGCGCTTTGGTCCAAACGCTCTGTGCGGTAGCACTCGCCTCCCCCACAAAGAGCGATCTGCAACAGCGAGATATCGTCATTGTTGATGATCCGGGTCTGCGCATGGAAATTAATGGCTTGTTTGATAAGCGCAGCTGGATATCAGAGGCGCCTGTGTTGCTCATTTTTTGCGGTAACAACCGCCGGCAGCGACAGATTAGCGACTGGCGTGACAAGCCATTTCCGAACGACCATCTTGACGCCTTTTTTAACGCCAGTGTGGATGCTGGTATCGCGCTGTCTGCCTGTGTTACTGCCGCCGAATCCGTTGGACTCGGGTGCTGCCCAATCAGCGAGATTCGCAATCGCTGCACTGCCATTAGCGAAAAGCTACAGTTGCCGCAACACGTTTTCCCGATCGCTGGTCTGGCACTTGGCTGGCCGGCACAAACGCCGCAGGTCAGTATGAGACTGCCACTGGAAGCTACTGTGCATCACAACCGGTTTAATGATTCGAATGTGCAGTCACTCATCGACGATTACGACCATCGTCGGGAACAACATCAGCCCTATACACAACAACGCGAAACCGAAGCATTCGGAAAATCGACGAACTATGGCTGGTCAGAAGACAAGGCACGCCAGTACACAGTGGTTCAGCGCGCTGACTTTGGAAAATTCATCAGAGACAAAGGGTTCCAACTCGACTAACCCATTCCACCGAAAACGGATGGCGATAAAACGGAAGGCACAAACAAAAAACGCCCGGCTCTGCAGAACCGGGCGTCTGTAACAACGTTACTGCTTTCGATATTACTTAGAAGCGAGCTGCTCCGGAATCTTAAAGGTCCAGACTGATCCGCCCTGATTCAGGTAGCTAACCACTTTGGCCACTTCGCCGCCCCACAGTGGTACCGCACCACCCCAACCGGTAACGATGGTCAGGTACTGCTCGCCATCCTGTTCCCAGGTGATCGGTGAGGATACGATGCCGGTGCCGGTCTGGAATTTCCAGAGCTCTTCACCTGTCTCTTCATCAAATGCTTTCAGGAAGCCTTCCGGTGTGCCTGTGAATACCAGACCACCAGCAGTAGTGAGTACGCCACCCCACAGAGGTGCCTTGTTCTTGTACTCCCACTTGATCTCGCCAGAGACCGGATCAACTGCTTTCAAAGAACCGATGTAGTCATCAAAGATCGGCTTAATGGTAAAGCCTGCACCCAGATAGGCAGCACCTTTCTTGTAGGTGACCGGCTCATTCCACAGATCCATGCCCCACTCGTTGGACGGGATGTAAAACCACTTGGTGTCTTGCGAGTAAGCCATTGGCATCCAGTTCTTGCCACCGAGGAAGCTCGGTACTGCAAAAATGGACTTACCTTTTTTGCCGTCGGCAGATTCAGCCGGGTTACCCGGACGATTTTCAGGATCCCAGATAGGACGACCGTTTTCATCAATGCCCTTGGCCCAGGTGATGTTCTTCACGAAGGGAGTGGCGGAGATGAAGTCACCGTTGGTTCGATCAAGAACATAGAAAAAGCCGTTTCGGTCAGCAGTCGCACCGGCCTGGATGGTCTTACCATCTTTTTCCATATCAAACGCTACGAACTCGTTGACGCCGTCGTAGTCCCAACCATCGTGTGGTGTGGTTTGGAAACCCCAGACGATTTCGCCGTCTTCAGGGTTGATAGCGATTCGCGCGGAAGTCCATTTGTTGTCACCGGGACGCAGGTATGAGTTCCATGGCGCCGGATTACCTGCCCCGAAATAGGCGAGCTTGGTAGCCGGGTCATAGGTGCCGCCGAGCCATGTCGCGCCGCCGCCGTTTTTCCACATATCGCCAGGCCAGGATTCGTTAACCTCACCGGTCATAGTTGTCTCTTCACCGTTCAGCGTACCCATATGTCCTTCGATAGTCGGTCGAGACCAAACCAGTTCACCGGTGTCAGGATTGCGTGCCTGCACCTCGCCCACAATACCGAATTCACCACCGGAGTTACCGGTGAGGATCAGCGGGCCATGTGCTTCAGTCGGAACGATCAGCGGTGCCGCGGTGTAAGAGTAACCCGCTTCGAAGTCACCAATGGTCTTGCGCCAGATTACCTTACCGGTCTTGGCGTCAAGGGCGACGATTTTCGCGTCAAGTGTGCCGAAGTAGACCTTGTCACCAAGGATGGCAGCACCACGATTCACTACGTCGCAGCACGGAAGAATACCTTCCGGCAAACGTGCGTCGTATTGCCACAGTTCTGTTCCGGTGGCGATGTCGATTGCCCACATACGGCTGTAGGAACCGGTTACATACATGACGCCATCTTTGATCAGTGGCTGTGATTCCTGTCCGCGCTGTTTTTCGCCGCCGAAGGAGAACGACCAAACCGGGAACAGGTTTTTGATGTTTTCTTTGTTGATTGTATCCAGCGGGCTGTAGCGCTGCCCTCTGGGGCCCAGACCGTAGGATACAATGTCGCCGGTCGATGTTTGATCCGAGACGATATCGTCGATGCCGACATCAGCAGTCGCCTGACCGGCTGTGCCGATCGCGAATGCTATGGCACCGGCAACAGTTAGAAGTTGGTGTTTTTTCAACACAGAATTCCCCCTGACATGGTTTTAGATGTGGACTACAGAACAGTGGCGCGTGAACCGCTGTAATGCTCAATGCTAACGCATTAGAGGGTAAAATTGGAATGCTTTATATATGAATTATCGAGAACCTTTCCCGATGACAAATATCAGCTGGTTACTTCACCTCGATCAAAGGCATTAGTTCGTCTTCAAGCGAGAGATACATGTGCACCACAGACCGTTGGTACTCACTGTTTACAACATCCAGTGACTGAAATCTGGCGGGAATAGGCAACGTCATCGCCTCGTTCATTGTTAAGCCGGATGCAGCCGCTTCAGATAACGATCGGTGCAGCCAGTCGAGGTAGTCACTGGTCTGCTCCAGTGATGCACCGGAATTATCCTGCAGGCCATGACCTGGCAGGATCAATTCCCGGTCGAGACCGGCAATGGTCCGCAGCGACTGCTGCCACACGTCGATGTCGGCGTGCGGCGTGGTTGGCGCGCGGTTGTAAAAAGCCAGATCACCGGTAAAGACGACGCCGGTCGCATCATCGCGAATGGCAAGGTCCGAACTGGTGTGGCCGCCCAGGTAAAACAGAGAAAACTGCCTGCCACCGATTTCTTCCGCTTCGTCTTCCAGCACTACTGTAGGCGGTGTAGATGCAGTGCCACGCATCCAGTCACCGACCAGCCGATACATGTTGTCGGTGAAGCCCTCGCCTTCAAACCCGATGTTATCAATGACCTTCTGCGGTGCTGCAATAACGCTGCTGTCGAAGACCTGATTGCCAAGGAAGTGATCCGGGTGATGATGGGTGTTATACACCCGCAATATTGGTTTACCAGGTATGGTTTTCTCGATTAACTGCAGCAACGCCTCACCGTAACGTCTCGACGGACCGGTATCGATAACCACAACGCCATCGGGGACTTCAACGAAAGCAATGTTGACAATATTGCCACCATTCTCGAGCGTGAAGTAATCGTTGCTACCATGCACTGCCCAGGTGCCAGTGGCGATTTCGGTGGCGGCAAGATTGTAGGCGAGCTGGTTTGCGTGTACCGAACCACAGCAGGCGCACACCGATGCTCCGGCCAATAGTTTGAGGGCATCTCTACGATTAATGCGGTGATTTGCGCGGTGATTAGCGAGATGATTATCGAGGCGCGGGTAACCCGTGTTTGTCTTAGGCATTAGTCACCGGCGGCATTAGTTATCGGCAGTCGCTGGTACAGGAAGCGAAAAGCGAAATTCATTGGCCTCAGTGTCACGAGCGTATACCAGCAACTCGTCGATATTGTCGTCCACCAGCGGCTTTAGTGTGAGCGTCGGGTTCTCGCTGACCGGCTCAAACATTTCGATATGTGCGAGCTTCTCACCATCAGGTGAGGTTACCTCAACGTCACTCATATAAAATACGGGAATGCCAGGTGCAAGCCCGGTGTCCATCGGATGACGCATACGCATGGAAAGCCGGGTCGACAGAGAATCTTCGCGCAGGGTTATGGCGCGGGTCTCGCCCAGCGTTTTGTACCAGTCTGACATACCGTGAGCCAGCGCTGGTGCGGTGCAGCCACCACCGGCAGCATTAACGATGACCCCATTGACGTGCCAGATGCCATCACTGGTTTTTACGCCAACACGCACCGGGGACGCCTGCTCAAGCTTGATCCGAAACCCGATAAACGCCTGAGCTCTGGTGGGCCTGAGTGTGAGTATATGCGGGATCGGGTTCAGATCAGCCAGTGCGACAACCTCGACGACATCGTCGAGTTGCGTGGCGTCAATGGTGATTGGCACCTGCATCTGATCTTCAGCATCATGCGGTGCACTGACGATTACACGCTGATCAATCACGACCTCACCGGGAAAGAACCGAGTGGCCATGTTTTCCCACATGACCGAATTGAGCGGGTCATCTGGCAGGTCAGTGGTGGCAAATGCCTGACTGACGCTGGCCGTTACAGAGACAACTGCAGCCAATCCAAGGTATTTCAGCGCTTGCTTTACTATCATTTTTCCTCCGCTCCGCTTGTTGCCGGCGTCTATCCAGGTGTATGCGACGGCTTAGTATTCGGGGGCTTTGAATGTTACGCCATACCTGGCTGTGATCGCCTCCAGCTCGCCGGACTGTATCAGGCCGGACGCCACGTCAGAGAGTGCATAGCCCAGATCCCGACTATCATGTTTGATACCAATCCCTACCGGCCAGCTTCTGCGCACGATTCCAGGCATGGGTGGCTGGAAAATACCAGAATCTATCGTGTCAGCCTGATGAGCAATCCACTGCGCCTGAGCCTTGGAGCCCATGGCCGCCGACACTTCTCCATTCTTGTACTGACTAACTACATCATCGAAAGTTCTGCTGCGACGTACGGACTGTTGCAGCCGCCCGCTAAACGCATTGGACAAAAAGAAGTCACCGGCGGTATCGAGTTCCACCGCTATTGGTTTGTTAATAAACCGGGCGAAGGTTTCAACTTGCGGGAATACCGCCAAATCAGCGACGACAGCCATCTCTTCAAGGAAGTACGGCGACATCAAAACCGCGAGTTCGTTGCGTATATCAACTTCCTTGTCGTACGGCACGTGCATCATTACATCTGCGACCTTGCGATGGATAAGGTCGCCCTTCCAGATATTGATGCGCAGATCGTCATCGATGTTTTCGTCGGCACCGCGCATCAGCAGTCGAAGTTCGACCCCGAGGTCTTCAGCAAACTTCTTTGCTATATCGACATCAATGCCAGTCGGATTTCCATCTTCGTCTTCGAACGAATATGGTGCGTAGTCTTCATAGACAAAGATAGTGATATAGCCACTATCAATGACTTCATCGATAGGCCGCGCAAAACCGGTTGAGGCCAGCAACACGGCCAGCAGTGCAAAAGCGAGTTTCATTCAGTTATCGGACGGGTCAGTAAATTTGGGCTCTGGGTGTAACCATTACGTGCCTTGCGGGCAATTACTTAGGCCTGGTTTCAACGTAGGAACGAATGGCCCAGATCGCCTCCTGACTTAACAGCGCTTCAAATGGCGGCATTTTGTAAGCACCATTCTGGCTGTAGCCTTTGCGCACTCTCTCAAGCCACCATTCATCGCCAAACATGCCGTCTTCCAGCATACGCAAGTCAGGTGCGATGCCTCCGGAAATGGCTTCCAGCCCGTGACAGCGTGCGCAGTTTTGGTTGTAGCCGGATGCACCAACTTTAATCGCCAGTTCATATTGCTCGCCACCTGCAAGGCGATAGGGATTTTCCTCTGCGTACTCCTCTCCGAGCGGCTCAAGCCCTTCAGTATCAACCGCTTGCGGCTGCACATCACCGTGACCATAAACGACGCTGACCACTGCCAGCAGGACCATTGAGGCAACCGCCAAGACCAGTATGCTGGTATTTGATTTTGTGTGTTTACTCATTTTGCTCTCACGATGGTAGTGCTCTCGGGCTGCTAGTGCTCTCGGGCGGGTAGTACTTTTCTGACAGATGATTCAAAAGGAGCATTAAGGTAATCGATTGAAACAAAGGTTTCCAGTACCGGATTATCATTGATGATGAGAAGTAACAACGCCGTAAACATTGGTATTGATGTCGTCGAGAATCGACATCACCGTCTTTGCGTCACGGTCCTCATGCGGCACCGCAATCGGATATTCGTGCTGCACGGTCGCGGGCGCACCGTTTAAAAACAGAATACGATCGGCGAGCACTGCCGCTTCGGACAAATTATGCGTCACCATCAGTGCGGTACAGGATCTTGCCGACCAGACTTTTAGTAATAAACTGCGCAATCGCACCGCTGTGCTTTCATCCAGCGAGACGAACGGCTCGTCGAGTATCAGTACCGACGGGTTCACCGCAAAAGCGCGCGCCAGACTGACACGCCGCGCCAGCCCCAGGGACAGCTCGGTCGGAAAAAAACTGCGATGCGCCGTCAGGCCCAGTTCTTCAAACAGCGCATCCAGCGACTGTTCATCAACCTCGTTCAGTGCCAGTCTTACGTTCTGCTCGACGCTGCGCCAGGGCAACAAACGTGGCTCCTGAAACACGGCAGATAATTTTTGCCTGCCGCTGCCGCCGGCCACCGTTACCACACCGTCGAAGTCGGTATCGAGGCCGAGTATGCAGCGCAGCGTGGTGGTCTTGCCACAGCCGGACGGCCCCACAATGCAGGTAAATGATCGGTCGCTACATTCAAAC
>CAYMFQ010000159.1:0-1084 GCA_964389335.1 uncultured Granulosicoccaceae bacterium | reverse complement strand
AACACCTGCCAGCGCGAAAAGCGAAACACGCGCGCCATCTCTCCAAACTGCGGATCGAGCGATTTTGCCCCTTCTCTGACGGTGACGATCACATTGGGGATTTTGTTCAGGGCAACGGCACCAACAGCGGCCGCCTCATTCAAACCGAACCAGATGTAGCTCAGCACAATTATCACCAGTGCGGGGATGTTTAAAAACAAAATCACCCAGGGATCAAAAGCCCGATTCAGCAATTCGCTGCGACCCAGCGCAATGCCGGCGGCGGACCCGATCGCCATGGCAACGATAAATGCTGCCGTCACGCGGCCCAGGGTGGCAAGCGTATGGTAGACAAGATCACCGGAGCGCCATTCGGTGCCAACGGCACTCATCACCATCGCAGGTGATGGCAGTGCCCGGCTTTGCAGATACCAGGCGAAAAACTGCCAAAGAATAAGCAGTGTGGCCACTGACAACAGCCACACCGGTAAACGCATGGTTGAGGGTATTACTGCATCCCCTGCAACGCGGGCCAGTAGGTACCATCAACCATTACCGGAGATTTTCCGATCAGCTTCGGACCACCAAGCTTGCCAAGTACCTCGTAGAGTTTTCCGGCATCAGCGATTTCATCGGCAACCGGTCGGTGCGGAATACCTTCGCGAAAGCGGTCACGCAATGTGGTCAGTGCGGCACCTTTATCTTTGATTGCGCCGCTACTGCCGAGCCGCTGCCATTCGTCGTCTGATTGTTTAAGCAGTTCTTTGGTTTGACGAGAAGCTTTCACAAAGCCCATTGCTGCCTCCGGATTTTCCGCAGCCCAGGCATCGGAGAACACATAGCCGATAGCTGATACCGGGCCACTGGCACCCAGCGCTGCGGCGGCATCTTCTGCGCTCACCAGGCGCTTGAAGCCATCTGCTTCAAGCCGTGCGCAGTAGTGCCAGAAGTTAAGCATCGCGTCGAGTTCTCCCTGGCGGGTTTTCTCTGCCAGCAGCGGCGGTGCGCCGAATGCAATTTCGTTGTCAGCGCTTAGGTCAACACCGTGTTCCTGCTTTGCCATGCCCTGCAATAACAGCCAGTTTTTATCCAGAGGACCACCGGC
>CAYMFQ010000158.1:10921-12714 GCA_964389335.1 uncultured Granulosicoccaceae bacterium | reverse complement strand
TGCGCACCTCAACCCCGACACAGCCGCAGCGAACGGCGGTGTCTAACAGAGTCTGGTACGACGCCTTGGCGACGGTCATGTGGTTGACAGCGAACCTGAGCAACAGTCCTCCCGAAGGCAGGCGCGGGGCGCGACTGCCGTGTGTCTTAGCCTCTGGCGATGATTATGCGAGTGCGCCGGAGCGGTTGCAAGCATTTTTTGCAACCGGTTGCAGACCTTAAAAAGGCCGTTGCCCATGGGTTTGGGACGTGTGTGGCCTGACGGTACATTGATCGCAGCACCGTTGCGAAGCCGATGCTGCGGCGGCGAATCAAACTACCGTGCCTGCGGCGCCAGCGCGTCGAGCGCGAGCTGTCGTTCATGACCAGCGCACCGGTAAGTTACACCGTTAAGCCCAGCTTCGTTCGGCTGTCGATGACAGATGTCGTCTTCGGTCGCCTGCAGATGCTGCAATTCAATCAGCGTGTACGGACGCGCCCACAGCCACTCTCTGTTCGCAACGGATGTAACGTCGGGGTTTGGCAGTGCTTCGTCACTCCAGCCATAGAAGTACAGACAGAAGTGGTAGTCGTCGACCGGCTGCACGGACATCAGCCGCATACCCATCCCGTCAAGGTAGTGTTGTGCGGCTTCGATGTCTGTCACCCGCAGCGTAATGTGCGCGAGGGTTGCCTGGGCACCGATCGGATGACCATTGGGCACGTGCTGTTGTCTGCCTTCAAACCCCTGTTGTAACAACTCAATGGTAAAGCCATGCGGATCCTGCAGGTGGCTCATGTAACCAATATTCTGAAACTGCCGCGGTGCCGATACGCTGATGCCCTGCTCTAATAGATAACCGACAGCAGCATCGAGGTCCTTCAGCGTAATGCCAATCTTCCAGTAAAGGTCGTTGGGCCTGTTTGTATAAGAACTCACAGGCTGCACATCAAACACCACGCGACAGCTGTTCTCGGTATAGGCAAACGACAGTGTATTATCAGCACCGTGGCTATTCTGCATACCCAGTATTGTTTGATAAAACTCGCGCAGCCCATTGAGTGTGGGCACGCTCAGGCTGATGCTGGTGATTGCATTCTGATTGATCGTCTGCGTCATTAGTTAACCGGCTCCCTGCAGCATACGCTGTTTCCACATGCTTGATATACTCCGTGCAAACTCTCATCAAACCACTCTACAAGAAGGCATGCAATGAAAGGCTTTTCCAATCGCTGGAAAGATCTGCCGGATTATATTCTCGGTATTACTCATGAGATCTGGGAGTCACGCGGCCTGGATACGCTTAACCACTACTATACCCCTGATATCCCGATGCGGTTTCCGGAAGGCATATCGATAGGTAATCAGCGTACTATAAACGGCACCCTGGCAACGCTTGCCGAGTTCCCCGACCGACAGCTAACCGGAGAAGATGTCATCTGGTCCGGCAATGCAGACGACGGATTTTTATCATCGCACCGGTTGCTGACCATGGGCACACACACCGGCGGTGGTTATTTCGGACCACCGACCGGCAAGCGCTTTACCATTCGCGCCATCGCCGACTGTGCTGCGATAAACGATCAGATCAACGACGAGTGGCTGATTCGCGACACCGCCGGTATCGTGCGGCAACTGGGCCTTGAAACACAGCAATTTGCACGTGATCTTATCGAGCGTGAGGGTGGCCCGGAGCAATGTGTAAAACCATTCAGCCCGGAAAACGATGTACCGGGTCCGTACAAAGGGCGCGGCAATGATAACGAATGGGGCGAGCGACTGGCGAGCATTCTAAATCGCATCATGCACAAGGA
>CAYMFQ010000158.1:4397-10821 GCA_964389335.1 uncultured Granulosicoccaceae bacterium | reverse complement strand
CTGTTTGATCACGTATCGATCTGGAAGCAGATCTTTATGCAAACGGGTTAGGTTACCGGCTCGATTGTCAGCACCCGCAGTTTTACACCGGCTGTTACGCCGCGGGTGCTATCCATCTGCACTGGTCAGGTTCCATGCATTTAAAAGCATCGGCAATGCAATATTCCAGTCGAGTACGCCTTCCTCGTCAGCCCAGTGCTGAAACCGTTTTTGCAGCGCTGTAACAATGGCGCCGTTGCCATGGGCGATGTTATTGAGCTCGGTACGGTCTGCTTCCATGTCGTATAGCTCCCAGTCGCCGCCGTGCAGCTTCACCAGCTTAAGCGCACCATCACGCACCGCTGCATTGCCTTCGTGCTCGAAGTAAATCGGCTCCTGTCGCTGCCAGTGTTTGTTCTGCAACAACGGTAAAAAGCTCTCACCCTGCACTGTTTGTATGGCATGACCATCAAGTTCAGTCAGCGCTTTAGCGCCGGTTGCGTCAAGCACTGTAGGCAAAATATCAACAACGTGACAGACCTCATGGGCGGTGCTGCGAGCGGCAAAGCCGTTTGGCCAATGCGCTACCAGCGGCGTTGAAATACCCCCTTCATGCACATAGTGCTTATACAACCGAAACGGTGCATTCGATACATTCGCCCATGGTTTGTCATAACTTTGAAATGTTTGGGCATCACCCGGAGTTACATCCGGCACATTGCCCATAACGATGCTGCGCCCGTCGTGTGTTCTGTCGGGGTAAAACTGTGCCCAGCCATCTTCGGCCATAAACTCTGCACAACCACCGTTGTCAGACAGGAAAAGAATCAGCGTGTCGTCGAACACCTGCAGTTGTTTGAGTAACGCCACCAGCCTGCCAATAGACTGATCCATACGATCAACCATGGCCGCATAGGTGGCCATTTTGCACGCTTCCCAGTCTTTGTGTTTTTCCTGAGACCAGCGGTGAACACTATTATCGCGAGGCGTAATGCTCCAGTTTTGCTGTAGCACACCGGCTGCATTCATGGTTTCGTGACGAGCAGTGCGAACAGCATCCCAACCGTTTCTATAAACACCGTCGTAACGCGCGATGTCTTCGGCGTGTGCATGCAGAGGCCAGTGTGGTGCGGCATGCCCCAGGTATAAAAAGAATGGCTGATCATCTGCCACCGCCTGACCGACCATTCCAATGGCCTCTTCAGTGATCGCATCGGTAAAGTAAAACTCGTCCGGCACCACCTCAATGCGGCTGTCGTCTCTGAGCATATAGTGCGGCGAAAAGAAATGCGTGGCACCGTCGAGAATACCGTAGAAGCGATCAAAGCCACGCTGCCGGGGCGTCGGGTGTTCTACCTCTCCGGGTCTCCAGCTGTCGTAGTCGCGCGCTTTAAAGTCACCTCCGACATGCCATTTTCCAGACATCAGAGTACGGTAGCCGGCCGCTCGCAGATGCTCGGCAATAGTGGCAGCGTCGTTGCGAAGATAGCCCTGATAGGCTTGTGTGCCGAGGCTGGTACCCATATGGCCAATGCCTGCGCTATGCGGGTATAAGCCGGTTAACAAAGACGCGCGGGTGGGACAGCAGCGCGCGCAGTTGTACATAGACGACAGCAACACCCCGTCATTCGCCAGTGCATCAATGTTGGGGGTTTGAATTTCCGAGCCGGTACAACCCAGATCAGCAAAGCCCATATCGTCAGCCAGTATCACAACAACATTCGGTCTGACCGAAGCGGTTGATTTATCTGCGGGCACTGGCCTAAGCCGCGAAGTCACGTATAACCCGCCCGGCGTTCACCGAGGTGCGTTCTCCGTTACGCATGGTCAGTTTGCCGTTCACCAGTACGTGCGCTATGCCTGACGCATAGCGCCTCGGGTTTGCGGCGGTAGCATTACTGGCGATGTTGGCCTGATCAAACACACAGATGTCAGCCTGATACCCGGGTAACAGGCGACCGCGATCTTTTAGACCGAGTCGGTCAGCCGGTATGGAGGTGAGTTTGGCAATACCTTCACCCAGTGACAGTATCTGTCGATCACGCACGTAGTACTGTAGAAAACGGGCTGCCCATCCATAGCCAGACAGTGACCCGACGTGGTCTTTGAGGATGCCCTCGTTGGCGATAGCCACAGTGTCTGATATGACAGCGCACTCCGGTTGATCCAGACACAGATCAACATCGGAATCACGAAACGCCTTCGACGACCACATGCAGGACATCAGGTCCTGCCCTTCCTCCAGCAGAATATCGAGTACCGCATCGTACGGATGGCAGTTGCGCATGCGCCCTATTTCCGCGAAGTCTGCACCGACGAGGTCTTTATTGTGCGTGGCGTTCAGCAGCACAATGTCTGACCACTTTTCGGCCTTAACCATCAGCCACATGGGCTGCGGGTTATTAATAATTTTCTCGCGACATTCCGGATCGGCCAGCCGCAATAGTACATCGTCAATGGAACCGGCCTGCGCCCACTTCGGCAGAATGGCGGCCATCAAGGTGTGATTCCAGTCGTGCGGTATCACATCAAAGGCGATGTCGACATCGTGCCGTCGGGCGAGCTCTATCATCTCCAGGGTATGGTTCATCGCATGATCGGGCGCACCGAACTTGGGCTGTATATGACTGATTTGCAGCTTTGCACCCGACTGCCGCGCCGTGGCGATTGCCTCGGTAAAACCAAGGTCATAGTGGGTGTCGCGGTTGCGTACATGCGTTGCGTACAGGCGTTTATATTTCGCCGCCACCTCGCACAGTGGCACCAGGTGTTCAGGAGCTGCCAGTATGCCGGGGAAGTATTCAAGGCCTGTGGAAAAACCACCGGCCCCTTCATCCATACAACGGTCTACCAGACGCGCCATGGCTTCAATGTCATCGGGTTCACCGGCATGCAACTCACCACCAAGCACGGCACGGTGGATGGTGCCGTGGCCGACAAAAGCCATCACGTTAACACCTAGAGTGTTAGCGTCGAGCACATCGAGATACTCACCAAAGCCAAGCCATTGATCATGCTTTGCGTGTTCGGTAAACCACGGTGCCACGCGGCGGATATCCTGCGGTGTGTTTACCGGTGCACAGCTGACACCACACTGGCCGATCACCTCGGTGGTGACGCCCTGGTGCACCTGGCTTTCGGCGCGCCCGTCAGCTATCAGTGTAAAGTCTGAGTGCGTGTGCATATCAATAAAGCCGGGTGCTGCCATTAAACCCGCCACATCAATGACCTCGGCTGCGGTAGAGCGCTGTAAAACACCCGCACGCTCAACTGCGGTTATTTTATCACCGGTGATAGCGATATCACCGAGAAAGCCTTCGTCGCCGCTGCCATCGAACACGGTGGCGCCGGTCAGCAGTGTATCGACAGAGTCCTGCATATTACGTTCGCCTCCTGATTGAATTATCCGTCACCTGGCCACCGGTCATTTCGCAGGTCCATAAAGCCAGTTAGGCAGAAACACAGTAAGGTCCGGGAAGAAAATCAGCACAACCATGCCAATGATATAAGCCAGAATAAACGGCAGCACCGCCACCGAGATACGCTCAATAGATATACCGGAGATACGCGCCGCAACCGTCAGGTTGGCCCCGAGTGGCGGTGTCAGAAAGCCTATCTCGCAGGTGATCACGGTAAAGATTCCAAACATCACCGGGTCAACCCCGAGCGATGACACCAGCGGCAGAAACACCGCGGTAAATAAAACAATCTGCGCCAGTGACTCCATAAAGGTGCCGATGAAAATATAAAACACGCCAATCAGCAACAGCACCAGATATTTGTTTTCAGTGATGGACGTAATACCGTCCTGCACTGCAGTGGGTACATCATAAAACGCCGTGAGCTGTCCAAACGCGAGTGTAGGTGTCAGCAGAATTAAAATACCGGTCAGCAGTGCGGTAAAGCGCAGTGCATCAATGACCTTTTGCAGTGTTAGTTCGCGATAGACAAACAGACCCACGAACAACGCATAAAACACAGCGACACCGGCGGCTTCAGTCGGCGTAAAAACACCGCCATAGATACCACCGAGGATCAGTACCGGCGCACCGATCGACCACTTGCCATCCCATGCTGCGCGCAGGAACGGCTGCCACGAGAAGGGTTCGCCATTTCCGCCATAACCGCGACGCCGGGCGATAATGTACGTGGTTATCATCAGCAGAATGGTGACCATCAAGCCTGGAATTAACCCGGCCAGAAACAGTCGCGGTATCGAGGTTTCAGAAACCAACCCGTAGATAATCAACAGATTCGACGGCGGTATCAGGCTGCCAAGTGCACCGGCACTGGCGGTAATGGCGGCAGCAAACGGTACGTCATAACCTTCGCGTTTCATGGCAGGTACAGTGACAGAGCCAATGGCAGCGGTCGTGGCCGGGCCAGACCCGGACAGCGCCGCAAACAACATACAGGCAAACACCGTAACCAGCCCCATAGAGCCGCGATAGGCACCAACAAGGTTGGTGGCAATGGCAATCATGCGGCTGGCCATACCACCCACTTCCATTAACCGCCCTGCCAGTACAAACAATGGAATAGTTAACAGCGGAAACGGCGTCAGACTGCCGTAACCGGTTTGTGCCATCAGTGTATAGGGTATATCGATCAGGAACAGTGCCAGTGCCGTGGTCAGACCAACGGACACAAACAGCGGCACACCCATGATGGTGAGCACCACGAACGTTATAGCGAGGATCATCAGCGGACTCATAGCTGATGCTCCTCATCTTTGGTGGTGGTCTCCCACTGCTCTTCCAGCATACCGGGCAAACCATTGGCACCCTGCCTCCACCACACGACATATGTCTGCGCCAGCCGGATCAGCATTAGCGCATAGCCGATAATCAAAATGGTTTGCGGATAGAACTGGTTGATACCGAGTGACGGACTGGTTTCAGGGAACTTCCAGAACACCGTAAGGTATTGCCAGCTAACCTTGAGCATAAAAAGGCAGAAGAATGCCCAGGCGATGTCAGCCAGGAAGATAACAAACTTACCAAAACCGGTTGGCAGTGCCTGCACCGCAACCATGATGCGAATGTGGAAGCGCTCTCTGACACACAGCGAGGCCCCCATATACACCGCCCACACCATACAGATGGCGGCAGTCTCTTCAGTCCAGTGCAGAGCTATTTCAAAAATATAGCGTGCAATTACCTGCGAGAACACAGCCACTGCAATGATCGCCAGACAGACGCAGCAGATCAGCTCCTCAAAGTGGCGTTCGAGCCACACGAGCACGGGCATAGACGATATCCCTTATACGCCGGGCGGCGTAAAAAACAGTGGCGCTGACATGCGCCACTGTGAAGGTTTAACAGACAGGATTATTGTGCAGCAGCCTGAATGGCATTAACCAGTTCGACGAAGTCATCGCCGCGCTTTTCAGCAAACGACTGCTGTACAGTCTGGGCAGCTTTGATGAAGTCAGTCTTATCGGGATCGGTGCGAGCCATACCGCCCTCGGATACCAGCCACTGACGCACTTCTTCGGTTTCGTTGGCTACCTGAGCCGCCATTTCTTTACCCGCGTCTTCAGCAGCGGCAAGAATTTGTGCACGTTGTTCATCGTTCAGTTTTTTCATAAAGTTGTCTGAAGCGAACAGCGGTGAAAACGCCACGAAGTGCTCAAGGATGACCAGGTGCGGCTCAAACTCGAAAAATTTCATATCACGAATAAACGAGGTGCCGTTATCACCACCGTCAACGGTACCGGTCTGTAGTGCCGTGGGAGTTTCAGACCAGGCCAGCGGTACAGGGTTAGCACCAAACGCTTCAAAGGTAGCGATCATCACTTCGTTTTTCGGTACGCGAACTTTCAGGCCTTCCATGTCAGCCATGGTATTGACCGGTCGCACCGAGTTGTAGAAGTCACGATAGAGTGCCGGGCCGAACGCGAGCAAATGCACGCTGGTGTCTGCCTGCAGCTTTTCTTTCATCAGCGCACCGACTTCACCATTCAAAACCCGGTCGAGGTGCTCTGCGTTCTGGAAGATGTAGGGCAGCACAGTGACGTCCATCAGCGGCCAGTGCGGGGAGATGTTATTGGCGGTGATAAAGAAGCCGTCAACGGTGCCGAGCTGCATCGCCTTAAAGGCTTCGTCTTCGCTTGAGATCTGGTTACAGCAGCGCAGCTTTACTTCGATAGACCCGCCACTGTGCTTTTCTACCTGCTGCTGAAATAACTTGCCGAAGCGTCCGTAGAGTGATTCTTCCGGCGCACCGAAGCCGACATTCATTGTCAGGTCCGCAGCAGACGCTGCCATGCTCGCCATAAAAAAGCCCGCAGCGGTTAACGCAACAAGGGCCGGTCGCAATAATCTTTTCACTGTTTTCCTCTCCAGAGTTTGTGGTCCGACACCGCTGACATCCGCGCGGGTCGTCCTGCTGTCAGTTTGACGCTTGCGCCCGCGTCAGGTCAAGTGGAGAGTCGAAGGCGCCC
>CAYMFQ010000158.1:0-4297 GCA_964389335.1 uncultured Granulosicoccaceae bacterium | reverse complement strand
GACTTTAAGACGGCGCGCTCTAAGCCATGATGCTGAAAACACTAACGCCATCAGCCATAAAACACCCGGCAGGGTAAACAATCCACCACCGCCCAGTACCACCTTGGCATCACTGTCCTGCTGTGAGCCCTGAGTATCTGAGCCCGTGTCAGTGCCTGTCGTATTGCCAGCGTTGGTGCCCGTATTGGCACCAGAATCGTTGCCAGCATTGGTATTGGTAGCAACGGCATTTGCCAGCACATCAACCTCATTATTAACTTCGATAAAATCCCAGGTGCCCGGAAAGGCTGTACCCATATTGGATGTCGAAATAATCCCGACTGCCAACTTGGTGCCGCTCTGCAGCCACTCGAGCGGCAGATCCGCGGCTACACCAAGACTCTGAACTTCACCTTCAACACCATCGATGCTTAACTGATAGAACGCACTAACGGTTAGTGCTGTCGGGTCCAACAGCAGATACAGATCCGCATGGTCCGCACCGACTACATTTGTACTCAGACTATCAGTAAGATTCACTTCGCCCGCCACTTCGGCCAGCACTTCAACACCACCGTTGACGCCAGTGTTGTTCACCACCAGCTTAATGTAGTTATCCTGATCGCCATTGCCAACAAACAAACCCAGTGACTGAAAACCGGAAGACTGCACACCGGCAAACGGTGCAACAATACGTGTTTTGGCAACCAGTGGCGAATCACTGTCAGTAACGTTGACACCGAACTGAAATCCATACTCCTGCGAATTGTCACCGCCAATAGCATCGCCGGCGGAAACGTTATCAACGGTCACGACACCCGCTGCACCGCGCACCGTCATCTGGTTTAAATCAAACAGGTTACTGTAGTCAGTGACACCATTGGTCATCAGCCCGGAGAAGCCCAGTTCTGATATAAACCCGGCGGGTGAACTGTCGTTCTCCCACTGATAACTGACCGGTGCAAAGGTATTAGCACCGTTGGCACTGTCACGTGCGAACGGATCACTGGTATCTGGCAGACCATCGTTGTCGTCGTCGTTATCAAGCAGATCTGACACACCATCGCTGTCACTGTCTGCGGGAAAGTCAGCGGCAGAACACGGATTGGTACCATTGGCCAGTTCGTCATCGGTGCTAAAGCCATCTGCGTCCGGATCGGCCTGCGGATCATCAGCGGTACAAACGGCAACCGGAGTGCCGGTACCACTCTGCTCGTAGTCCTGCGGCTCGAACACAATAATGGACTGCTGAGAAAAATCTGTCACCCAGATGGTGCCTGGGAAAATGTCGTTATCGCCCTGCGCAATTACATCAAGCGGAGTCCCGCCAACGTTACTGAACAGCGCATTGCTAAAATCAACCGCACTGCCATCATCGGTTAACTTGACGCGATACACTTTATTATTAAACGCCGCGGCGAGCAGATCACCCTGCATGGCACCACTGAAGTTCGACGCAGTATATTCAGCCAGGCCATTGGTAGACGCAGGCGTTGACATCAGCGCCAGGTTTTCCGGATGCTGCTCGAGTCCGGTACCGGGAGGGCCAAAGTACTCGCACTCTATCGCGTTGCCAAACGGCACCGGCGACTGCGGGTTACTGTCATTAAAGGTGATATCGGTACTGGCACGCGTCGGATTTGAATGACCGGCGTAGTAACCGCTGCCGGTAATCAGATGCAACGCATCGAAGCGAGTCTCGCCTGGCTCAACAATATCGTTACTGCACACACCCGGATAACCACCCCAGCCGCCGTTCGGACCGTTGTCCCATGAGTACATCAATCCGCTTTCGGTAATCAATACATCGTAGGCGTTGCGAAAACCCGGAGAGTAAACCTGTACCGGACCAGACGTTGTAACGATGGCCTGGTTCTTACCGCGATTGCCACCAAACGGGTCGTTAGCATCGTTAACACCAGGGCGGTCTTCGTCGTCAAGGGTTGGCAGATCGTAGGTTGTGTCGCCAATGGCCAGCAGATCAACTTCAACAATGGCAGCACTTAGCGCATATTCCGGCAACTCGGCAAAGTTGTTGGAGGGTGAACCCTGATTGGTATTGCCACCCATGGCGATATAAAGCTTGCCGCTGTTTTCATCGAGCGCCATACCATTGGCCGTGTGGTTTTCTTCCGAACGCGGCAGGCCACGCACCAGATCAAGCTTTTGCCAGCCATTAGCAGTGGTTGTCAGTTTCGACAGTATGCCGGAGTTGGTATCGAGATTCGTGCTTAGCCCACTGCCACCGCCACCAATGCGCGGGTCACTCGAGGTAACATAGATTACCGGGTCAGTCGCGGTGCCGGTTACCACGATGCCGGTGACCAAACGTGTGTTGACCGTCAGATTGGGCTGACCGTTGTCATCATGGTTCAGAATGTTTTTAACCAGGTCAATGGTTTCTGTCTGCGTGACACTGTATTGATTAATACCATCGCGCTGCACATCGTAGATCAGAATATCGCCGTTTAACCCGGCCGCGTAGAGACGGTTGTCAGGTCCGAACTGAATAGAGGTGGCATTGACCGGATCAATTCCGCTTAACTGGCTTTTCACAAACGCAACCGATCCTTCGCCAACAGCACCACTGAGTACTGGAGGCGCCAGACCCGCGCCCGCGTAAGAGTCGATTCCAATACCTTCAAGGTGCACTATAGCGACGGTGTTTTTTCCACTATGCGTTATAAACAGCATGCCCGGTGTCATACCTTCGGCACGCGGATCGAAGTAGATGTTGAGATCGCGGCTCTCACCAGGCTTTAAAGTGATATTGCCACTGATGTCGGTGGCATAGTTTGCTGCATCACGCTCGTCGAGAAACAGGGTATTAATCTGCAAGTTGCCTGTTGCTGTATTACCGGAGTTGCTGATTGTTAATCGCTGTGAAGCACGGTCACCCACTTCCACCAGCCCAAAATTTAGTTTGGGTGAGCTTAGTGACAACTGACCGTAGTTTGTACGCTCGGAAAGTTCAGCCGACCCGGCACCGGCAGGCGCTGTCCACCCGACCAGCACAAGCATTGCAGCGCCAAGCCAGACACACGCCATACCTGTTGCAGAGAAAATTGTGTAACCGGTTATCGGTTTATTCATGGTTCAGCCCAGTAAATCCTGTGGGCCGTAATAAACCTGTTATTCGCGCGCGATGATGTGAATCAGAAGGAACAATGAATCACTATTTGTAAAGATTTCATAACAACAATTATCGTTGGCAGTCGTTATGTGGCGCAGTTAAAACAATGCTCGCAGAAACGTGAACCGGTTCCAAACAGATTGGGGCGAACAGTCAGCGTGAACAGGATCACATTTACTCAAAGGATTTAACAGACCACGACCACAACAGTTGCTTCGCGTTATAACGTGCCACCGTTTGCTCCTCATCGGTAAGTGTTACACCGTTCGAACCGGACGACAGCAATCGACCAGGGTCGTTGCGGACGTGGTACAGACCCAGGTTATGGCCTATCTCATGGCTGGTCACCCGAGCACTGCTAACAGAAGTATCATCTGCCACGAACAGGGCAGATCGGCCTATTGGCTTTAATCCGTTGGGACCACCCAATGAGCGAACATAAAACGCCTGCATCGTACGCCCGCCTGACGCACCGAGATCAATGCGCCCGCTTCTAATGGCCTGAAAGAAATCTGCCAGACCGCCACGCCCGCGGCGATGACTGAGTCCTACCAACAAATCTTCCGGCGCTACGACTGTGCGCTTGACCACAGGCTGCATAACAATGTCTGCCTGCCGCCAGATATGGTTCACCGCTTTGAAGTGTTTCTCGATACTGTCGATTGTCCGCTGACTGGACATAGACTCATCTTCGCTGACCAATATATAAACGGCAATCGGAACCGTTATCTCCTCTCGCGTATCGGTGCTGGCATTCAACACGGTCGATTCAAACGCTACAACCAACCCAATAAAAACCAACAACGAAGTGAGGCTGAAAATGTTTTTCATAAGACCGTGTATCAACTATTTGGATAGAGTGTAGCGCATTGCTAAAGGATGCGAGCATCCTTCGCGTACAACTAGTGGGCCACTGTTGGCTGTTTTTGTACCAGTAAACAGGACAATGCCGAATCAAATACGAGTTTCGGATCACGAGCGCATTTAGCAGTTGTATAACAGTTGAAATCGCAACAGACGCTGAAAACTGCTTGCGTATGTTCAGTCGATGGCCAGTCCAGCGCCCAGCCCGTTGGATTTCACGCTATGGTGATAACTGACAATGCATTTTTTCAACTATCACAGATTTATATTTATAAATAGACGAATTTCTGCTCACTGTTTTCAGGCAGAAACCTTTTTGAA
>CAYMFQ010000157.1:2598-12738 GCA_964389335.1 uncultured Granulosicoccaceae bacterium | reverse complement strand
CCACACCAGCTATCAAAGCGACACAGTTCGAGGGCCCTGGGAACTCCTCCAACGCTTGCGGTAACCTTGCGTTGATAATTATGCTGCCAATACTGAACTATTATTCACGCTACGCGTTTGTCACCGCCTAACCATTTGGAGCGAAGTTCATATGGCCGTAGAAACCAGAGTTGTCGAATACAAACATCGCGATACGATACTGGAAGGCGTGCTTGCATTTGATAACGCGTCCTCGCAGCCGCGACCTTTGGTGTTGGTGTCACATGCCTGGGGTGGTCGCGATGAGTTCGCGGTTCAAAAGGCCAGAGACCTTGCGCGCCTTGGCTATGCAGGCTTTGCACTCGATCTGTATGGCGGCGGCAAACTGGGCAGCAGCAAAGAAGAAAACAGTGCACTGATGGCGCCGCTGCTGGAAGACAGACTGTTGCTGCAGGCGCGCATGGAAGCATCTGTCACCGCCGCCTGCGAGCAGCCCGAGGTTGATAGTAAGAAGGTCGCCGCGATTGGTTACTGCTTTGGCGGTCTGTGTGTGCTGGATCTGGCCAGAAGCGGTGCCAAGGTGGCCGGGGTGGTCAGCTTTCATGGCCTTTTCACCCCGCCGGGTAATACCGCGGGGCGCAAAATCCACTCGCGCGTGCTGGTACTGCACGGCTACGATGATCCAATGGCGCAGCCGGATGCAATGCTGGCGCTGGCCAGTGAACTGACCGAAGCGCAGGCAGACTGGCAGATACATGCCTATGGCGGCACCATGCACGCGTTTACCAATCCGGCTGCAGATGACCCTGATTTTGGCACCGTGTATCACGAAGCGGCAGACAAGCGCTCGTGGCATGCGATGACTGAATTTTTGCAGGAGTGTTTTGTTTGACAGGTGCTGAAATCTAGCGCGTACGCTGCATGGAAGCCAGCATCGCCACTGAGGTGACTAACATCGCGCCTCCCGCAATTTCATACAGTGACATATGCTCGCCAATGAAGATCCACACCCACATTGGCGAAAGCGCGCTCTCCAGTAGTATCAGCAAACTGACTTCGGCGGATGGCAGGCTGGGTGCGGCCCACGCGACCAGCGCGATTCCGAGGCCAATAGTGAAGGCGCCCATCGCCAGCAGCAGCAACAGATCGTAGCGCGACACGCGCAGTCCATCTTCGGTACCGTGCCAGGCCAGTATGCCCATGGCCAGCATCGCCAGTACCGCTCCCAGAAAGTTGCCGCCAAGCAGGTCCGGCTTGCCGGACGATCTGGCAATGACCAGCATGAGCGCGAAACACAGCGCAGAGCCAATGGCGTACAGGTTGCCGGTGGTGCGTCCGAGATCAAAGCCAGCACCAACCATAACGCCTACACCACACAGCGCAAGTAGAATTGAAAGGCAGGTAATTAACGTAGGTTTTTCACCCAGCCACAGCCACGCCAGTATGGCTGCAAACACCGGTGCGATGCTCAGAATCAACAGTGTCGATGCCACTGACGTGTTTAAAAGGGAAAAAATATACAGACCGAACGCAAACGCCATGGCAATCCCCGCCAGTGCATCATAGCGATCGAGCGATGCGAGAAAACGCCATGGAGTGACGCGGCGAATCAGACACGCGACGAAGGCGACCATAATGCCCTGTGACAGCCCGCGATACGCCAGTATTAACCTGCCATCGGTGGTTTCGAGACCACGCACCAGCAATGCGGCAAAACTCATAAACACAGCGCCCAGCAGTACGAGCGTCACCGCGCGGCCACGAGGCATAACGTGTGTGGGTAATGGGGGAAGAGAATCAGGCACAGGCAGGGTACTGGCAGTCAGACGTAAAATGAATAAGACTTATAAACCTGCCGGACAGTATTTGCATGGGTTGTTGTTGCAGAGGTCGTAATTACGTATGGCCAGTACACTGCCGGCATCTGTTAATCAGCAAGGGGTGACAAATCGATGAATCAACCAGGCACCGATGGTCGCGGTGAAACCCGCGGTGAGGGCATGATTGCACTCTGGCCAACGCACCTGATGCAGCGAGAACTGCCCGGAGCCGACAACGCCAATCCGGTACTGGCCGCGCTGATTGAAAAACTAGATGCTGAAGCGACGGATCTGACCACGCAGTACCGCGACGCCGATTTACTGAAGCACGATCACCCTGCCATTAAGTGGCTGTCTCAGTGCATCAATAAAACGACAGTCGACTATCTGGCCGCACTGGGGCAAACCTATCGCACAAGCTGGAATCTGCAGGGCTGGCCAAACATTAACCAGTTTGGTGACTACCACGATCTGCACAACCATCCACACAGCTATCTGAGTGGCACTTACTATGTGCAGGTGCCAACTGATCATGCCGACTTGCCAGGACGATCCGATCGCCGTCCCGGCGCCATATCTTTTTACGATCCGAGACCGCAGGCTAACATGACGGCCATCAGAGATGACCCGCAAATAGAAGCGGAGCACACTGTGTTGCCGAAGGCCGGGATGATTTTACTGTGGCCTTCGTTCTTACATCACTTTGTGCATCCGAATCTGTCACAGACAGCAAGAATTTCGGTATCTTTTAATGTGGTGCTGAACTGGTCGCAGGAGTTATTGCCCCATCAATAGGCGCCCACCAATAACTGAATAACCAACGCTACTGAAAACGACGGCTTAAAGCCTGTGCAGGTATAAATTTTGAACGGTTTTTATTGCATAGCTGGTAACTTATAGTAAAGGGGGAACTGGCTATGGAATGTTTTATTCTCAATCAGAATAGAAAGCATGTTACAAGGATAGTCACATGTCATTCGATATTGCACTTTCCGGGCTTAATACATCTGCCACACAACTGGATGTAATCGCCCACAATATTTCCAATAGCGCCACCACCGGCTTCAAAAGCAGTCGTGTCGAATTTACTGATGTCTATGTCTCTATCACAGACCGGGGCATTGTGGGGCAGGGGGACAAAATTGCACAGATCAGACAATCACATGCCGCGGGTAACCTGACGGATACCGGCAAGGTGCTCGATCTGTCGGTTGATGGCAACGGGTATTTTCGGCTCAGCAGTCCGGGTGGCTATACGTATACTCGCAACGGCGCATTTGCTGTGGATCGCGAAGGGTATATCGTCAACTCTGATGGCGAAAAGCTGACCGGCTATGTGCGTGCCTCCGATGATTCGCTGTCGCCCACCTTGTCAGACCTGTTTGTCGATCCGGCTGATCAAAAACCCAATCCGACAACAGTGATTGATCTCGGTGTAAATCTGGATGCGAATTCAGATGTGGTGTTTCCATTCGATGTTAATGACACCAATACCTATAACTTTACCACCGCTACAACCGTATACGATACGCTGGGCAGTCCGAATACGCTAACGATGTACTTCCGCAAGGAAGCACCCAGTACCTGGACAGTATATGCTTTCATGGATGGTACCGAAGTAAGCCAGGCTGGCGGCGATGAACTGGTGTTCAATACACTGGGTGAAATAGAAACGGTAAATGGCAATACCAATCCCACCATCACGCTGCCATCGTTTCAGCCTGGTACTGGCGGTGCGGCACTTGATATAGACATACAGGTCGGCAAAGTCAGTCAATACAACAGTATCTTTGGCGTCAATCAGATTGTGCAGGACGGTTACGCAAACGGGCGTCTGAATGATATATCGATCAGTGAAAATGGCACTGTGCTCGGCCGGTATTCCAATGGACAATCGCAGCAAATGGGACAGGTGGTACTGACTAACTTTGCCAACCCGGAAGGCTTGCATCAGGTGAATGGCACGGCATGGAAGGAATCGTACGCTTCCGGGTCAGCACTGATTGGCCAGCCTGGCTCCAGTAGCCTTGGGCGTATCAGAGCCGGTGCGCTGGAAGAGTCCAATGTCGATCTGACCAGGGAGCTGGTGGCGATGATTGGCGCGCAACGTTCCTTCCAGGCTAACGCGCAGGTCATCAGTACCTTTGATGCGGTCACACAAACCGTTATTAATCTCCGCAGCTAGTCGGCATTATTCATGGCATGGGGGTTCGGCATAACCCCGCACTAGTGCGAGTGCTATACGAACTTCTGGATGGATTTTCATACAGTACTTAAGACTCCTCCATGCCATGTCGAAAAACTATTTGTTGCCGAACGACTCGCCTGTTCACATGTTTGTGAGTCGTTAACAACCAGCAGTGTAATTACGGCACAAAAAAAGCGAAACAGATAGGTTTCGCTTTGCGTGTGTGCAGAAGCCGGGCTGAGATTTCCCGGCTAATAAAACCTGTGGTGTTACTGATTAGCGGCCTTGTTGGTTTTCAGCAGGCCATTCAGTGTTTGCGAAAACTCCTTCGGACGAAGCTTCGGTACATATGCGTCTGCGCCTACTTTCATACCCAGTCGTTCGTTTTCACTGGCTGACAACGAAGAGTGCATCAGTACCGGCACATTATCAAAGCGTTTGTCCGCTTTAATTTTGCCGGTCAGTACATAGCCGTCCATTACCGGCATCTCAACGTCAGTAACGACGGCATTGAGCGTTTTGCAAAGCTTGACGCCTGATTCCTCTGCTTCGTCGGCCAGTACTGACAGTCGTTGCCATGCTTCATCGCCGTTGTTGGCGCTTTCGCACTGCAGGCCCATCTTCTCCAGAATTTTTCCGATCTGCATTCTGGCAACCTTTGAATCGTCGACAAAGAACACCGTATTGCCCTGATGATCGGTGGGCATCTCTGTGGCCTCGATGGATTCGTAGCTTGAACCAAGTACTTCAGAGATAACCTGCTCAACATCGATGATCAGCAGCATACGGCCGTCTTCGAGTTTGCTCATGGCGGTGAGTACATTGCCGCGCTTCTGGCCCGCCAGTTCGGTTACGAGTTCAGGCGGCTCCTGCATATCAATCCATTCGAGCTGGGTTATGTCGTGTACTTCGTGGACCAGAAAGCCCTGTGTGCTGCCGTTAAATTCCGACACCACCAGAATATTGCCATCACAGTCGCTGGAGGTGCCGAAGTAACTGTTTAAATCGATAACCGGTACCGCCTTGCCGCGGATATTAGCCATGCCCGCAATCGCTTCGCGCTTGTTGGGGCCTTCCAGCAGTTGCGGTACCACCATTAGTTCACGTACTTTAAATACGTTGATGCCAAACAGCGGAGCATCCGGTACCTTATTTTGATCCTGCAGCATAAACATCAGGATCTCCATGCGGTTGGTGCCGGCGAGATTGGTTTTTTCGTCTATGGATTTAAAGTCGACCATTTACATTCCGTGTGTTTGGTTCGATTGAAACGCTATGGAGGGATAGATCCTGTCCGGTACTAGAAAAAAACGTACCGAACTTTGCGATTTTGCCGTTTTAAATTACTCGCCGGACTTCTATACGGGTCTACGGTCCGTCCAGTCCACTGCTGAGTGGCTGTTGTGTGGCCGCCTCGCTGTGTCGATCAGCCTCATCCCTGAGTGTGTCTGTAACAGCCGCCACCAGACTGGCAAATACCTGACTCATGGCAGGGCTTTTGACAAAGTCGGCGTAGCGCCGCAGCTCTGTGTTGTCCAGATCCTGCAGACTGAACGCAATACCTGTCAGGGTGTCGGCGTAGAATATTTTTTCGTAGGACTTCTGGTCCGATCGGACGGCCTTCGCCAAAGAGCGGTTGATACGCGACGCAGCACTGTGTGCCCGTGCTGATTGCGGGTCGAACTCTATGCAGCCGCTGAATATCAGCCCGCCATATTCTGTTTCAACGCCCACGACGGTGCCCAGTCGGTTGGCTCGCGTATGCTGTTCAATTGTCGCAATGTGCGCTGCTCGTGCCGGCGCTTCGCGGGTCGTGTCGAATTGTTCAAAGGCCTCGGCCGACCGCACCTTCTTTTCACTGTGCCGCACACGCTGGCCAATTGGGCTGTTATACCAGTCAACCATCTGCCTGACGGCGTCAGCCTGCAGCCGCAACTGCAGTTGCCTGTTTAGCCGCTGCTGTAGTGCCTCGGCTGTGTAAGGTCTGCCTGGCCCGTCCTGCCGTGCTTCCTGATCAGCTGCGTCAGCCGGTTGTAATCCGCAGCGGTGGATGTGGCGGTTTTGCGCCTGCAGAAACAACCGGCGGATTTCCGGCAACTGCTGCTGCAATCCGGTCATCTGCAGCAGGGTGTCCACCAGCCGGGTCGATGGGCGTTGTGCCAGTGTGTTGCTAACAGAGTCGATGTGACCGGTACTATCCGGCGAATTTGTCGGGGTCACCGCAGCGGCGGCCGGAAGCGACAGCAGCACAGCTGCCAGAAGTGTAGCGCTGCCACGGTACATACTCTGCCGCCTTTACTGGATTTAATATGCTGAGGTCGGCACAGGGATGCGGAACTTTAACCGGGTGTGACGGACTTTCCGGGTAATTCGATAGGTTGTATCATGCCGAGCCATTCGGCAGAAACACTCTGCCTCTCGCCCTTCAACGTGCAGGCTTACCACGTGCAGCAATCAGTGAAATTTCCGTTTATCCGCGAGGGCTTGCACATTGGCTAGTGCATTCCGGGGCGCCGCCATCTTCCTCGGCGAATTCCTGCGCAACCCGCGTCAGCTCGGCTCTATCATTCCCAGTTCAGGTTTTTTAAAACGTCGCATTATTGCCGCCGCGGAACTCGACAATGTTTCGGTGGTGGTGGAACTGGGCCCCGGCAATGGCGGCACGACACGCGCTATTCTCGCGGCGATGCCAGACACTGCCAGGCTGATCAGTATCGAGCTTAACGCCGGTTTGTATGAGCTTAGTGCCGGTATTACTGACGCTCGTTATACCGCGCACCACGGTGATGCCAGCGAGCTGTCGGCGATATTGCAGCAATACGGTGTCGGCCAGCCCGATGTGGTGATCTCAGGCATTCCGTTTTCGTGCATGGATGAGCCGGTCGGACAATCCATCATCCAGTGCGTGCACGATGAACTCACCGCCGGTGGTCGTTTTGTTGCGTATCAGGTGAGTGCACGGGTCGACGAACTCAATGAGTATTTTCCGCCGCCCCGGCGAAGTGTTTCATGGGAATGGCTTAATGTGCCGCCGCTGCGCGTGTGGCGCTGGCAAAAAGAGGCCTGACTCGTTCAGCAACGCTCGCTGTCAAACAGGCTGGCGCCGCGCTCGTCGATTATTTGTTTGGCCTTGGTGATGCTGTGCTCGACAGCCTGATCGCGGCTGGAGTGGTTGTCGGCGCGAATAAACTGCGTTTCGCGGTTGTCGGCCGGATTTGAAATCGTGCCCGCGGTGCGATACTGACTGCCTTCTTTAATCGGGGTCGGGCTGATAACACAGTTATTGTACTCGACGTTTTCCTCCGGTTTGGCAGCCGGCACGCCAGCGCTGTCCGAGTCGGCCGGCTTGCCACCAAACAGAGACTTGAGTGTATTCATCAGGGCCATAACAGGTTCTTCTGTAGAGGTTGCAACAATAGTTGTCGTTGTTAGTCGCAGACCGGAGTGGTGTTTCCGCAAGGAAGCACAGGGTCTGGCGTTTTGCGATTATACTAACCCGGAACGGACATGCTGCCACAACCGTGAATAATTTGCGCTTGTGCGAGTCCCGGGTGACTGCAATGCGCATAATTACAATCGGCCATAGTCTGGAATGGCGGCATATAAACACAGGCGGTGACTACAACATGGTGGTAGTACACAACAGTTGGCAGTGCACATATTTTCAGTGCACAGCTTTTCAGTGCATAGATTGGTAATGCATAAATGAATTCGGCAGTGTCCTGCCCATCCTGCGGTGTTGCCATCGAGTCGGTTTCTGCGCATACCCGAAGCCTGCAGTGTCCGCATTGTGACAACTGGGTTTATCTCGGCAATAACGGCTGGGCTGCGGCAGGGGCATTTGAGCACGCGCTGGATGCACCTTCTTTTGTGCAACTGGGACGCAGCGGCAAGTTGGAAGACCGGAGCTTTGTGGTGGCTGGTCGTATCCGGCTGGCGTACAGCCGAGGTTACTGGGATGAATGGTGGCTCGAGTTTGACGATGGTCAGCATCAGTGGCTCGAGGAGGACGACGGTCGCTATCGCCTGCATCAATCCATAGACACACCGGCGAACATAGCGGACCCGAGGTCCGCAAAGCCCGGTCAGAAGTTATCGGTCAATGGCGAGGCGTGGTTTGTCACCGAATCGATTCAGGCGCAAATCGTCGGCGCCGAAGGCAGTCTGCCGGCGGCTGTGTCACCGTCAGAAACCGTCATGTGTATCGACGCGATATTCGCCGGGCAAAAGTACGCCATCGAATCCAGTGATCTGGATGTTCACATAACGCAGAGTCGGGTGATTGCCGGTGACGATTTTGTCTGGTCCTAGGGTGGTTCTTAACACGGGTCTTTGCCCGTGTTCCGGCACAAGTCCTGGCGCGGGTTGTACTGGCGGCAGCAACGCGATGCGGATCAGCTGATGCAGTTATCCCGTCGACTGTCAAAGCTGCACCCGGATAAGGTGCTCGGTACCCTGCAGCAGCATATTGAGTCTGGACACGAGCAGGCTGCACTGCAGGCCATTCCCGAGCTGCAACTGCGGCACCCGGGTTTCCACAATGAGCTTGAGCGGATTAAACAACAGCTCAGTGACAAGCTGCTCGATGATGTCAAAGTTTTAAACCGTGATCGCGCGGTGGTGTTTCGCTGCCTGAACTGCGGTAGCGGTCTGGCCAAACAGTCGCCTGAAACCGTGCATGTGATCTGCCATTACTGCGGTTGCGACGCACAGCACCCTGCCAACGATATTGCACTGGAGCGCTGGAACAACTCAATTGATCTGGAAGCCAACTTTACCATTGGCGATTTCTTTACCTTTGAGGGAAAGCGCTGGCAGGCGGTGGGTGTACAGCTGTTTAGCGGACGCGTGCGCGAATATGACAACGAGGATGGCTGGGAGTCGAGCTACTCGCGCTATACCAGCTGGTGGATGCTCAACGAACAGCGCGAGCTCGCCTGGCTTATTGACGATGGCAAGCGTCGTTACTGGTCGCAAAAGTACATACCGCATGAGCCCGAGTTACCCGACGATAAAAACAAACAATTCGAACACGGCAGCTGGACGCTGGAATTCGCTGCCGGTGAATTCAGCTATCAGCCGCTTCAGGGTGAAAAACATCTCAGCGCAGAGAGCACGCGCCGCAGACCCATGCCGGAAAGCGCCGACGGGGCTTCGCAGCATAGCTACTACAACAGTGTGGAATCGCGACTGTACGACGGTGAAATCAGTGAGATAGAGTTTTTTCGATCGCGTATGCTGCCGCACGAAACTGTGCTGGAGGGGTTGAACAAGGCCACCGAGCTGACTGAAAGCCAGCGCTGGAAGCGCACTGTGCGATCGTTGCTGGTTGCGCTGCCATTGCTCGGTGCTGCCTTTTTGTACTTCGACCGCGGTGGCGATCGCATTAGCCAAACGGTAGCGCTTACCAGTGCTGACACCGAGGTACCCATGCAACAACTGCAACTGCAGGCCACCGAGCAGGGGCAGGTGTACAAGCTGCAGGGGTCCGTGCGCAGCCTGCGTAACAACAGCTGGTTCGGGGTTGATGTCCTGCTGCTCGACAGCGACGACGAAGAAGTTTATTCAAAGTACCTGGAGTTCTGGCGCGAGAGCGGTGTCGATAGTGATGGCGCCTGGTCCGAGGCCAAGCGCAACATAAGCTGGTTTGTGCGTATGGATCAGCCCGATACCTATCGGGTGATGATCGATGGTGATGCGGAATCCACCACCACCAACACTGACTTTACCCTGACAGCCGAGCCCAATCGGGTTTCTACAATGCCGTTTATTATTGGTGCGGTGTTTACCCTGCTGCTGGTGATGTTAAGTCGCTCCAAAGCATCTTCCATACGCGCCAGTGGTTCTTCAGTGGGCCTGCGTCTGAACAAGAATGCCGGTAAAGCGCAGGCTGCCGCATCAGGCCAGCGCGCCAATAGAAAACAGCACGGGGATACTCGGTGAAGCGGTTACACTATCCACTGTTGTTGTTGGTTATTGTTGCACTGGTAGCGCTGCCAGCGTGGTATGCGGTGCGTGGCAGTTCGGCGGAGCCGGTACCGGGGGAGGGCAATCGGGAAGTACTGCGCTCCAATTCCGGTCGCACCTATGTTGGCGGTGGCCCGCGACAGGGTAAGTAACACGCGGTAAACGAAGGCAAGGTAAGTGACATAT
>CAYMFQ010000157.1:0-2498 GCA_964389335.1 uncultured Granulosicoccaceae bacterium | reverse complement strand
ATTCAAACACGGATTCAAACTGGAGATTCAAGTGACAAATCGTGAGCATGCCGCAGCGTCGGCGCTTCTATTGATTGCAGCACTGTTGATTGCAAATCCGGCCCATGCGCAAAGTGACCTGTCGGCATTTGCCGCCGAACTTGGCTCAACGATATTGTATTCCGTGGTGGGGATTGTAATGGCGGTTATTGGTTTCAAAGTGGTTGACTGGCTGACCCCCGGAGATCTGGCCGAAGAGGTTACGCACAAAGAGAATCGTGCACTGGCGGTGCTGGCAGGTTCAATGATGGTTGGTGTCTGCATTATCATAGCCAGCGTGCTGATCAGCTAGCCAGCACCAGGCTTCCAGTTGCCCCTGTTAGACCGGCTACTGTCGTAACCGGCACCCTGCTATGCAACAAACTGCAGCCACACCGGTAACACAACAACAGTTTGTGTTGTTGTCCGGTTCCATCTTTATTATTGCGGCGTGTAGTCTTGTCTATGAATTATTAATCAGTAGCCTGTCAACTTATCTGCTGGGTTCCAGTGTTGTTCACTACTCGATCACCATTGGCCTGTTTCTTTTTTTCATGGGTGTGGGTGCGTGGCTTGCGCAGTCGATAAGGCAGGCGCTGATACCGGCGTTCGTCGGGATAGAAATTGCCATTGGCGCCGTGGGGGGCGTCAGTGCGCTGGTGCTGTATGCAGCCTATGTCTGGAGTGATTTTTACTACCCGGTGATGCTGATAGTAACCGGGGTTATCGGCATATTGGTCGGTATGGAACTGCCGCTGCTTACCCGCATACTCGAATCACACAGTGGTCTGCGTCGCGGTATTAGCCAGGTACTAACGTTTGACTATCTCGGTGCGCTGGCAGCATCACTGCTGTTTCCGTTTATTCTGTTGCCCTATTTTGGCCATCTGGTAACGGCCAGCATTATTGGTGTGGTTAACCTGCTGGTGGCGCTGCTGGTGGCGTGGACTTTCAGGCACCAACTGCAACAGTACAGCGCGATTGTGGGGCTTGCCGCTGCGGCGTCGGCCGCACTGGTACTACTGGCAGCCGCATGGGCCAATCCGGCCGCAGAGATTTTCGAAAACGCACTCTACGAAGATCCGGTAATGCATACCGAGCAAAGTCGCTACCAGAAGCTGGTTGTGACTCAGCGTGGTGATGACCTGCGTCTGTACCTGGATGGCAATCTGCAGTTCTCAAGCCTTGATGAATACCGTTACCACGAGGTGCTG
Organism: uncultured Granulosicoccaceae bacterium; assembly: GCA_964389335.1. Lineage (GTDB taxonomy): Bacteria > Pseudomonadota > Gammaproteobacteria > Granulosicoccales > Granulosicoccaceae. The sequence goes on along the minus strand of CAYMFQ010000157.1, from coordinate 1,266 downwards.
GTGCATCTGCCGGCAGCGTTTGTGCAGCGGTTAAAGCGCGTACTGGTTATCGGCGGTGGCGACGGTCTGGCGGTGCGTGAAGTGTTGCAATACCCGTCAGTCGAGTCAGTCACGCTGGTTGATCTGGACCCGGCGGTAACAACACTGGCGCGCGCACATGCGCAGCTACAACGGCTTAACCACAACGCGCTGGCACATCCGGCGGTGACTGTGGTTAACGCCGACGCATGGCAATGGCTGGCACAGCAGGGTGATTTGTTTGACCTTGTAATCGTTGACCTGCCCGACCCCGAGAACGAAGCCACCGCCAGGCTTTACAGTGTGGCGTTTTATCAGCGTGTTGCACGGCGTTTATCAGTCGGTGGGGCGATGGTAACTCAGGCCACGTCACCGTGGTTTTCGCGACGGGCGTTCTGGAGTATCGGCGCCACACTGTCTGATGTGTTTACTCACGTGCGGCCGGCAACAGTCTATGTGCCATCGTTTGGTCTGTGGGGTTTTTTCATTGCTGCTGATCATGCACTTGAGCAGCCGGCACGGACGCCTTTTAACGGGTCTTTTTTTAGTGCAGAGTCGCTACCGCAGGTGCTGACGCTGCCCGATGATCTGCCACCGCTGCAGGTCGAGATCAATCGCAGTCAGTCATTGCCTATCCTTGAATACTATCGTGAGGGCTGGCAATCTCTGAATCATGGTATTGCGGCTGACGGAGCTAGTCGTGACCAGTGACCACAATTCTGACCGCAAGCCTGACCGCCGCTCTGAAAGCCGCTCTGAAAGCAAGGCACAGAACGCAACCATCAGGCCTGCAACGCCTGCCGACTATAACTCGATTGTCGCCTGCGCAGAGGCGGCATACAGTATTTACATTGATCGCATTGGTAAACCACCGGCGCCCATGGTAGCGGACTTTGCTACGCAAATTGCTGCAAACCAGGTGGCCGTGCTGGTTTCAGATTCTCAATTGCATGGTTTTTTTGTCAGCTTTCCGCAACCGGCTGATGATACCGGGCGTGCCTGGTTTCTGGAAAATATTGCGGTGCATCCGTCCAGCCAGCGTTCCGGATTTGGCAGACTGTTAATTAATGCAGTTATCGAACAGGCGAAGATTCACAACTGCAACCGCATTGAGCTCTATACCAACGAACGCATGGTTGAAAATATCGCCTGGTACACTCGCCTCGGCTTTACTGAAACCAGGCGCGTTACCGAGGCGGGCTTCAAGCGTGTGTACTTTGTGCTGGAGTTGAGTGAGTAGCCAGTGCC
>CAYMFQ010000156.1:11067-12747 GCA_964389335.1 uncultured Granulosicoccaceae bacterium | reverse complement strand
CGTTGTCATTTCCACGCCGTCGAAAGTTGCTGTCATATTGCACACTCGCTTTAGTAAAAACCGGATTCGCGGTGGTTTGAGTTTACACGGTCACTACCGACTATTGACGGGGTGCCTGTTATAATGCGGTAAAAGTAATGCACGGAGTCCGGCTGCTGTCATGGGCAACACTGCTTCAATTAATTCTGTGTTGATGAACACGGGTAAGAACGCGGGAAAAATAGCACTTATCAGCGGTTTGCTGGTCGTCTCATCGTGTGGCTACAAGTCAGATTTATTCCTGCCTGATGAACCTGAAAAACTGCATCAGTACGACAGGGAAAATCTGCAGCAACTCGGTGAGCAAACACTGCAACAGCTGGAGAGTCGAACTCAGGAATCGGACGATACCAGTGATACCGAATCTGCTACGGTTGCGTCCGACGGTGTGGTGGTGGAACTGCCAGATACACAAGACAGCAATAAACGTAAGAAACCCTGAGAGTCAGCGCGGTAGCAGTCCGCGTCGCGAGAGTGTGACCGGTTGTGCCTAACTCTGATACCGAAATACAAGATACCATGGAATTCCGCTAATGCCCCCAACCCCGGCTGTGCACCGCTCGCATGGCGAGCTGTATATCGAGGAGATGTCCTGCGAACGTCTGGCGCAGCAGTTCGGCACGCCTTTATATGCTTATTCCAGGCGCGCGATAGAGCACGCCTGGCGCGCCTATGATGATGCCCTTGGCGCGCGGCCGCACCTGGTGTGTTACGCCATGAAGGCCAACTCAAATCTGGCGATACTCGACATTCTCGCGCGTCTCGGTTCAGGCTTTGACATTGTGTCGGTCGGTGAACTCGAGCGTGTAAGGGCAGTTGGCGGTGCCATGTCCAAAGTGGTTTTCTCAGGTGTTGGTAAGCGTCGCGATGAAATGGCCACCGCGCTGGAAGCGGGTATTCGCTGCTTCAACGTTGAATCAGAGTCTGAAATTACGGTTCTGGCTGAGGTTGCGGCCAGTCACGGCGTGGTCGCGCCGGTATCGATTCGCGTTAATCCCGATGTCGATGCGCAGACTCATCCCTACATATCCACCGGTTTGAAAGAGAACAAATTTGGCATTGAATTCGAGCGCGCGCGGGCGGCGTACCATCAGGTAGCGGACAACGCAAACCTGGCGGTGGTCGGTATGGATTGCCACATCGGTTCGCAGCTGACTACCATCGAACCATACACCGATGCGCTGCGCAGACTCATCAGTTTGAGTGATGAGCTGCAGGCGGAAGGTATCGCTATTGATCATCTCGACCTCGGCGGCGGGCAGGGTATCCGCTACCGTGACGAACAGCCGCTCGACCTCGACGCCTGGGCGCGCGCTATGGATGATGTGATCGGTGATCGGTCATTTGAGATCATTGTTGAACCCGGTCGCAGTATCGTTGGTAATGCCGGACTGCTGCTAACCACGGTCAACTACCTGAAGCACAACGATGCGAAGAACTTCGCGGTGGTTGATGCCGCCATGAATGACCTGATTCGACCGGCGCTGTACAGTGCGTGGCAGGACATTGTACCGGTGCATGATCGCAGTAACCCGGCGTCCGACCAGCTCAATGTTTCAGAGCACGGCGACACGCAAGCTTACGACGTGGTGGGGCCTGTCTGTGAAAGTGGGGATTTTCTCGGCAAAGATCGGCCTCTGA
>CAYMFQ010000156.1:5113-10967 GCA_964389335.1 uncultured Granulosicoccaceae bacterium | reverse complement strand
GTGGTGGGGCCTGTCTGTGAAAGTGGGGATTTTCTCGGCAAAGATCGGCCTCTGAGCCTTGAGCAGGATGATTTACTGGCTGTGCTGTCGGCTGGTGCCTACAGCTTTTGCATGAGCTCAAACTACAACTCTCGCCCCCGGCCTGCCGAGGTCGTGGTTGACGGTGATCGTGCTCACTGTGTGCGCCAGCGCGAAACCATCGCGTCGCTGTTTGCCGACGAGGCCGTGCTCCCGTAAGCCTGGGCGAATTGCCGGCGAACTCCCTTTTGGGGGTTCGTCGTTCCGATGGGCACGCCCCCTGTGTTTTCCCGCCGCCGGCCGCATTTATCTCCCGACGCTCACTCCCCCGAGCGTATTTTCTGCCGAGAAACCAATTCGCCAATAATTTGGCGATTGCCGCGCTCTGGTTTGAATCAATCAGTGTTTGTGTATTTGTTCGGCAATATCAGTCACTAAGTTGCGGTTGTAACAGCTAAAACTATTTCTTCGTCTACATTTGAATAAGACCGTGACGATTTTCTGCCTGCGCCGTGTGTCAGTTTTGTGTCGCGATGCTTGTTGTTTTCTTACAAAAAGTAAAAAAAACAGTAATCTAGTTCGGTTACATGATTTTTTACTTTAACATTCTCACGAAATAGAGCTGATCAAAACAACAGAGAAGTCATCCCGGCGATGCGTCTTATATTCACAAAAATGCATGGTCTGGGCAACGACTTCATTGTTGTCAACGCGCTTGAGAAACCGTTTGCGCTGACACGCGATGAGATTCGTGCGCTGGCGCATCGGCGCTTCGGTATTGGTTTTGACCAGGTGCTGATCGTCGAGCCGGCGTCAGTAGACGGTGCAGAGTTCGATTATCGAATTTTTAATGCCGACGGGGGCGAAGTCGAAAACTGCGGCAATGGTGCTCGCTGCTTTGCGCGCTACGTCCACGATCAGGGGCTGACGCAAAATCGGCAGATCACGGTGCAAAGCGGTGCCGGGCTGATGCGTCTGTCAATTGAAGACGATGGGCAGGTAACCGTTCAAATGGAAACACCGCAGTTTCAACCGGCACTGGTGCCGTTTGTGGCTGACACCGAGCGGTCTTCCTATCTGATTGATGTAGGCGGTATTGAAATCGAAGCAGGGGTGGTTGCGGTCGGAAACCCGCATGTAGTGCTGGTTGTGGATGACGTTGAGCATTGTCAGTTCGAGCAACTCGGACCGCAGCTTGAGCGCCACGAGCGTTTCCCGAATCGCGTCAATGTCGGATTTATGCAGCGCATTGATCGCGATGAGATAAAGCTCAGAGTGTTTGAACGTGGTGTTGGTGAAACGATGGCGTGTGGCACCGGTGCCTGCGCTGCTGTGGTGACAGGCATTAATCGAGGTTTGCTCGACAAAGAAGTGACGGTACACCTTGCAGGCGGAGATCTGCGGGTTGGATGGCCCGACAATAATAAGCCAGTGGCAATGACGGGGCCGTGTGAAACAGTATACGAAGGCACACTTGAATAATGATAGGTCATAAAAAAAGAGCGCTGCAGGAAGAAAATCTCTTTCACTACCATGACAGCGATCAGCAAATAACAGAGTACCTGCGGGCCAGTCCTGACTTTTTTGCCAGAAACCCTGAGCTACTGCTTGAAATAGAAGTTCCGCACCATGAGCGAGGTGCGGTGTCGCTGGTCGAGCGACGTCTGACCATGCACCGCGAACAGTGCAGCGAACTGCGCGAGCGGCTGGATGAAATTGTCAACGTAGCACAGCAAAACGACAATCTGGCCGAACTGCTGCACTACTTTTCACTCGGGTTAATCAGCGCCGATTCACTTGGTGACGTCCTGCAGTTTACCCAGAGCACGCTGCGCAGCCGACTCGATTGTGAAGAGATGCGAGTGGTGCTGTTTGAAAATGATCTGCTTGAAGCCTGCCTCGACGATGCACCCGCCAGTGTCAGACTCGCAGATGCCGGATTTGCGCGCAGCGTGGCTGCATTGCACACACGTCGTCCGGTCTATTGCGGTTACATGTCAGCACCCAGACTGCGACAGTTTTTCCCGGGTACTGTGCTCGATATTCGATCTGCTTCGGTTATACGGCTGGTGCACGAGACTCCTGTCTCCAGTGTTGATATCGGTTACCTGGCATTGGCCAGTGAAAATCGATCGCGCTTTGCACCGCATATGGGAACAGAATTTCTGGCGCGTTTCGGTTCACTGCTGAGTGCCAGACTGGCGGTATTTTTTGACTGACACGGCATTTGGCTGCTAGCGAGCGGATTCCGGTGGCATCTACTCAGGCTACACTCAGTCATCAGGAAGGCACGCTGTCGTTCAAGCCAACTATTGACGAATTTTGTGAGTATCTGCTGGTGCAGAAGCGCTACTCCGCTCACACCATCAGCAGCTACCGACGCGACTTGACCGAGGTTGCAAACTCTCTGCAACTCATTGGGGTTGATGACTGGTCGGCGGCCAATCCCTTTAATATGAGAACCGTAATTGCGCGCCAGCACGGCGATGGTCTGTCAGGCCGCAGCCTTGCACGGCGTCTGTCAGCAGTGCGTTCGCTGTTTCGGTTTTTTATCAAACAGGGCCGTATCGATGTGAACCCTGTGGCCGAGGTACCGGCGCCCAAGGATCAGCGTGGTTTGCCGGAAACGCTGCAAATAGAGGATATTCAGCGACTTTTTGTGCTTGAAGGAGATGACGTACTGCTGCTGCGTGATCGTGCGATATTCGAACTGATTTACTCGTCCGGACTACGTCTGGCTGAGGTGGTACAGCTGAATCTGGACAGTATCGATATGCAAATCGGTCAGGTGCGCGTAACTGGTAAGGGCTCTAAAACCCGCGTACTGCCGGTGGGCAGCCACGCGCTAAACGCAGTTAAGGCGTGGCTTGCGCGACGCGGTGAGCTTATGCGCGGTAACACCGAAGACGTAGCGTTGTTTATCAGCCGCCGAGGGTCGCGGTTGTCGGCGCGCAGTGTACAGCAGCGATTAAAAGTACTGGCGCGACGTACCGGCATTCCCAACAATGTTTATCCACACCTGTTACGGCATTCGTTTGCCAGCCATATGCTTGAGTCCAGTGGTGACCTGCGCGCGGTTCAGGAGTTATTGGGGCACTCGGACATCAGCACGACCCAGGTTTATACCCATCTCGACTTTCAGCATCTGGCGCGAGTCTACGAGCGTGCGCATCCTCGCGCCAACAGAAAACGCGGCAAGGGTTAAAATCGATCGGGACAGTGATGTCTGTCAGATCGCCTGAAAGCCAAAACAATGGAAGTTGCCCCCTACCGGAAAGTGCTCCGTCAGCCTGATGATCCGTGCTTCAGAGATACTGTCCACCTGCAGGTGTTCGCCGAGGCGATAACGCTGTTTTGGTACCAGTAGCATCGTAGGTCGGCTGGCAGCGGGGTGGTCGTTTAACAGCAGTGCTTCGGTTGCACTCCGGTCTATCGCCGCAACAGCGGCTTTCTCTGCAGTGGTGACGGTGGCGGCGGTTTTGGCACACACCGTTACGGCCGCTGCATAGTTGGCAAGGGTTTCGACACCGCAGCGCAATTCCGGACCATCACACTGTATCCAGCGGACGATGCCAATGTGCCAGGCCGGGCTTGCAACTTTGGTTGCGTTGGTATGTTCGCAATGGGCGATCAGTCCGCCAACGTTTACGCGGCATGTTCCGCTGCCGGTCCACTTGAGCCCAAGGCCTCCTTTGCTGCGGTTTTCCACCAGCCAGCGCGTACCGTATTTGTGCAGTGAATGACTGGCTGTCTGCAGTGATGCATGAATCTCCTTTAACCCGCCTTCGGTATGCAGTGTGATTTGTCTGACTGAGCGCGAGTGACCGCGCTGTGCGCTGCCATTGACCACCGCACGCATCTGACTCAGTTGTGAGTTGGCGGATAGTGCGTCGTCGGCGTCCGTTGCGTGATGGGTACGCTGTATCGGCGCTTCATCAATAGCGAGTCGGTCCAGCAGTGGTTGCATACTAAAAAATCGCACCGGCTGCCCGGCCTGGTAGCGACTGTAACGAGCTATGCACGGCGGATGGGATGAGTCGAGTGCGACACTGTAGATGTCGTCGCGCTCTGCGCGATCTCTGGCGTCGCCCAAATTGACAGCGGCAGCGAGTCTGCCTAGCTGTCGATACAGCTGTGATTGATAGGCTGCAGGTAAATGTGCATTGGTACACGCAGCGAATGCGCAGCACTGGCTGTACAGTTGTCTGATGGTTTGCGGATGTTCGGACTGACGCAGAACCGTATCGATACCCTGCTCGCGCTCCGCGCACAGATAAAGCGTATTCAGGTCGCGCCACAGTCGATCCGGCAACGGGCGATAGCTTTGCGAGTAGCGCAGTGCACACTCAGACAAATGCTTCATGGCCTGAAAAATCACCGGCAGCCGATGTTTCCTTGCCAGTTGTCCGCGACGGCGCAGCACATCGAGCAAAATTACCTTGTAGCTGACCGACATTTCCTGCAGCAGCGTGGTTGCCTGTTCAAAGTCATCTGCGGCGCGGCCCGGATAAGGCAGATCCACGCCGGTGAAGCCCGCGTCAAGATCAGCCAGTTGGCGTTGTACCAATGGCTCAAACAGCCGTGCAATTTTTAGCCGCATGGCCGGTGTGTTGACCAGACGGTTAGTGTGCTGCAGTGCTCGGATCAGATCGGTGGCGTTGGCGCCGCTGCGCGGTGTGTCGGTATCATCGACATCAGTGGTCACAGACTGGTTGGTCAATGTGTCTAGATAGTCGGCGACTGCGGCAGCTGAAGTGGGAAAACTGCCGTCGGTTGCGGGTCGTTGCTCCGGCACCAGCAATGCAATATCGCTGCGCAACGGACGCAACCGGGTACGCTCGCCAATTTTGCTGATTGTATCTTGAACTTTACCCATCTATTCCCACATAGTTTTCGAAGCCGTGCGGTTGTGGGTCCGCAGCGGCGTTATAACAATTTACGGTACTGCTCACTGTCCGCGCGCACTGTGTCAGGCCTGGCAAAAGGCAGTATCGATGTTTACTAATCCACTAACCATCCCGCACTCACTGTTCCTGCCAGGTGCCAGTGTGGCAGAAGTTCGCCTCAGCGAGAGTGGCCGGTTTTACCTGAAAATGTTCTTACATGAAGAAGCATTTTCGGGTGCAATTCGACGCATTCGCGATCGCGGAGGTTTTGCTACGCAGACTCCTAGACCCTTCGCCTAGTGTAGTGCAATATGGCCCGTTTGATAAACCGGAGACACCACTTGGAACAATTCCGCGGTACGACCATCGTCTCTGTCCGTCGAGGGACAGAAGTTGTCATCGGTGGCGATGGTCAGGTTACGCTGGGCAACGCCATAATGAAAGGTAATGCTCGCAAAGTGCGCCGATTGTACAAAGATCGGGTAGTGGCGGGTTTTGCCGGTGGTACCGCCGACGCATTTACACTGTTTGAACGCTTTGAGGGCAAACTCGAGGAGTATGGCGGCAACCTGACCAGAGCGGCAGTCGAAATGGCCAAGGACTGGAGAACGGACCGCATGTTGCGGCGGCTGGAAGCGTTGCTGGCTGTGGCTGACAGCAAAAACTCGCTGATCATTTCCGGTAATGGTGATGTCATCGAACCCGAGCACGGGCTGATCGCTATTGGCTCTGGCGGCGACTTTGCCAAGTCTGCTGCTCGCGCGCTGCTGGAGCACACATCGATGAGTGCCACCGAAATTGTAAAAAACAGTCTCAACATTGCCGCGGATATTTGCATCTACACCAATGGCAATCTGACCATAGAAACACTGGAGAGCGAAGCCGATCACTAGTCTCGGCGGACTCCTTTCACCCTTATTCAGCTTACAGGTTTATCCATGTCGACCATG
>CAYMFQ010000156.1:0-5013 GCA_964389335.1 uncultured Granulosicoccaceae bacterium | reverse complement strand
TCGGCGGACTCCTTTCACCCTTATTCAGCTTACAGGTTTATCCATGTCGACCATGACACCCCGCGAGATCGTGCAGGAACTCGACAAACATATCGTCGGCCAGAGCGATGCCAAGCGCGCGGTTGCGATAGCGTTGCGTAATCGCTGGCGGCGGCAGCAGGTCGATGAGCATTTGCGCAATGAAATAACACCCAAAAACATCCTGATGATCGGTCCCACCGGTGTGGGTAAAACCGAGATATCCAGACGCCTTGCAAAGCTTGCAAATGCGCCGTTTATCAAAGTGGAAGCCACCAAGTTTACCGAGGTCGGATACGTCGGACGCGATGTCGAGTCGATTGTGCGCGATCTGGTAGACGCATCGATTAAACAGACTCGCGAAAGCGAAATGGAAAAAGTTCGGCACCGTGCCGAGGATGCGGCGGAAGAAAAAATCCTCGATGTGATGCTGCGACCGGCGCAGGGTGGCAGCGACGATCAGGATTCAAACACACGACAGAAGTTTCGCAAGATGCTGCGGGAGAAAAAGCTCGACGACAAGGAAATAGAAATTGAGCTAAACCAGACTCCAATGGGTGTGGAGATCATGGCGCCACCGGGTATGGAAGATATGACCGAGCAGCTACAGGGCATGTTTCAAAACCTCGGGCGCGAAAAAAAGCAAACCCGCAAGGTTAAAGTGGCCGAAGCGCTGCAGCTGCTGACTGACGAAGAAGCGGCGACTCTCGTCAATGAAGACGAGCTCAAGCAACAGGCGGTGCACAACGTTGAACAGAATGGCATCGTGTTTCTCGATGAAATCGACAAGGTCACGCGTCGCAGTGATACTCAGGGCAGTGCAGATGTGTCGAGGGAAGGCGTACAGCGCGATCTGTTACCGCTGGTTGAAGGCTGTACCGTCAGCACTAAATACGGCATGGTTAAAACAGATCATATTTTGTTTATCGCCTCTGGTGCATTTCATATGACCAAGCCTTCTGATCTGATACCGGAACTACAGGGTCGACTGCCAATTCGGGTTGAACTGCGAGCGTTGTCGGTGGAAGACTTCGAGCGCATATTAACGGAGCCGGATGCATCGCTGACACAGCAATATAAAGCGCTGCTCGCGACCGAGGAAGTCACCCTGACATTCACTGACGACGGCATTAAAAAGATTGCCGAAGTCGCCTGGCAGGTCAATGAGACAACCGAGAATATAGGCGCCCGGCGTCTGCATACAGTGCTTGAGCGTTTGCTTGATGACGCCTCCTTTGAAGCGTCGGACAGCGCCGGGCAAACCGTTGAAGTAGACGCAGAGTATGTCTCGCGTTATCTCTCCGAGCTGTCGCAGAACGAAGACCTGAGTCGATATATCCTGTAGAGTGAAACGATGGCAAAACCGACTGAAATCAAACTTCATCAGCGCAGCCGGGTGCTGGAAATTCACTTTGACGATGGCCTCGAGTGCAATCTGACCTGCGAGTACCTGCGTGTGCACTCACCGTCTGCTGAGGTCCAGGGTCACGGCCCAGGGCAGGAAAAGCTGCAGGTTGGCAAAGAGGATGTCGGCATTGATCAGATTGTTCCAACCGGCAACTACGCAATAAAAATCGTATTTGACGACGGCCATGACTCGGGCATCTTTACCTGGTCCTATCTGCACGAGCTCGGCACGCAATACGAAACCAAATGGCAGCACTACCTCGAGAAACTGCAGGCCGCAGGACATACACGCAAAGGATCGGCTGATATCCCTAAACAGTAGATGATCTCGTCGGGCGTGGCTGCTTGTACCTGTTCCACATGCCCGTGCGCCAACCAACTGCGCCCGCCATCAGCGCGCGCCACATTAATGGCCTAAGAACTTGAGCGACAAAACGCATTTTGGTTATCGCACTGTCGAAACCGAACAAAAGCAACAGCTGGTCGGCGCCGTGTTTGACTCGGTGGCGGAAAAATACGATGTCATGAATGACCTGATGTCATTCGGCATTCACCGGCTGTGGAAGCAATACACCATCAATCAGTGTGGAGTACGCGCCGGACAGAGCGCACTTGATCTGGCCGGCGGCACCGGTGATCTGGCGGCAAAGTTGTCTCAGCGGGTAGGGCCGGAAGGGTCGGTTGTATTGGCTGATATCAATGCCTCAATGCTCGAGGTTGGGCGCGATCGACTGATTGATCGGGGTCTGGTCAGCAACGTTCATTACACACTTGCCAATGCAGAGGCACTGCCATTTGCCGACAGCAGCTTTGACTGCATAACCATTGCTTTCGGACTGCGCAACGTCACAGACAAGCAGGCCGCGTTGAATTCTATGTACAAGACACTGAAACCCGGTGGTCGAGCACTGATACTGGAGTTTTCAAAACCTGTGCTGCCACTGCTGAGTAAAGCCTACGACGCGTATTCATTTACTGCACTGCCAGCGCTTGGCAGGCTGGTGGTTGGCGATGCAGAAAGCTACAAGTATCTGGCGGAGTCCATCAGACAGCATCCGGATCAGGAAACGCTGATGGGCATGATGCAAACAGCCGGTTTTGAGCGCTGTGACTATCACAACCTGACCGGCGGTATTGTCGCGCTGCATCGGGGCTTCAAGTTCTGATGGTCTGTCTGATGTTGTGTCTGGTGGGCTTATCGGTTGCGGCCTGCGTAATGTAGCCATGTCTGAGCGGAAAGAGTCACCCTCCATGATTGCGGGTTCCCTGTTTGCCTTGCCAATTTACAAGGCAGTGGAAACAGCATTTAACGGTGCCATTGCGCTTGATCCCGATGCTGCTGCCAGGCAACAGTCTCTGCGCGGCAGAGTGGTGCTGATCGACATGACCCCGCCAGGGCTGCCGCTGTACTTTATCTTTAACGAGCACCGCATTGAACTGTGTGGTGAGTTTAGTGCCGAGCCGGATGCTGCCATTCGCGGTGCGCCGGTTTCGCTGGCAGCGGTAGCCAGTGGCCGCACTCCAATGATGCAGTCAGACGTCGTTGTTGAAGGCGATGTCGACATCGCTAACCGATTTAATCGTTTTCTCAAATCCATTGATATCGACTGGGAAGAGCATGTTGCGTCACTGGTCGGGGATACACCGGCACACCTGCTGTCGCGTGTGGCACGCAGTGCCGGCAGCTGGGTCGGTCAGGCGCAACGTCGCGCGCAGGATAACGTAGCGGACTATCTGCGTGACGAGTCCGGGCATCTTTTGCATCAGTGGGAGATGGATGAGTTTATTCACGATGTCGATGATCTGCGTGATCGCACTGAACGCCTGTTGCGGAAAGTTCAGGCGTCGGACGATCAGACACCGTGAAATGGTTTGAGCGTCTGTCGCGGCTGCTGTTAATTCAGCGCGTGTTGTTTCGCTATGCAATCGACGAGTTACTCATTGAGCTGACATCCGCACAGTGGCTGCGCAGTGCGTTTTTACTCTTTCCCTCGCGCTGGGGAAATGCGACGACCCGCGAGTTGCCGCGTGGCGAACGGCTGCGTCGCGCACTGGAAGAACTCGGACCGGTTTTTATTAAGTTTGGCCAGATGTTATCCACCCGTCGCGATCTTTTTCCGCAGGATATCTCAGACGAGCTGGCCCTGCTGCAGGACAAGGTACCAACGTTTTCCACCGAAGATTCTATACGCACCATCGAAAGCTCCCTCGGTGCGAGTGTCGATTCGCTGTTTGCAAGCTTTGATGAGATACCGATAGCAGCCGCCTCCATTGCACAGGTGCATGCGGCGACGCTGCACAGTGGCGAAGCGGTGGTAGTGAAAGTGTTGCGGCCTGAAATCGAAGACACAATCAAACGTGATTTGTCACTGATGTATCTGCTTGCGTCACTGGTTGCCACGTTTTGGTCTGAAGGCAAGCGCCTGCGACCAACGGAGGTAGTGAGCGAGTATGAAAAAACCATTTACGACGAACTCGATATGCAGCGCGAAGCGTCAAACGCGGCGGTATTGCGCAGAAACTTCGATGCATCGGATGAACTTTATATCCCGGAAATTCACTGGGACTACACCCGTGACAAAGTGCTGGTGATGGAGCGCATTGATGGCATCCCGATATCTGACATTGATGCGCTGCGTGCGACTGGTGTCGACATTAAGAAGCTTGCCGAACGTGGTGTGAATATCTTTTTTACGCAGGTGTTTCGGGATAACTTTTTTCACGCAGATATGCACCCGGGTAACATCTTTGTCAGTCGTGAAAAACCGCACGACCCGCGCTACATCGCCGTTGATTTTGGCATCGTCGGTATGCTCACCGATGAGGATCGTCACTACCTGTCGCAAAATCTGCTGGCGTTTTTTGATCGAGACTATCGTCGTGTGGCAGCACTGCATGTTGACAGCGGCTGGGTACCACCCGACACCCGGGTTGAGGAATTCGAATCTTCGATACGCACAGTGTGTGAACCTATCTTTGAAAAACCACTGGCGGAAATTTCCTTCGGACAGGTGTTACTGCGTCTGTTTCAAACTGCCCGGCGCTTTAACATGGAGGTGCAGCCACAACTGGTATTGCTGCAAAAGACACTGCTGAATATCGAGGGGCTCGGTCGTCAACTGTATCCACAACTCGATATATGGAAAACCGCACGTCCCATTCTCAAACACTGGATGCTTGATCAGGCCGGGCCCAAAGCAGTGTTACGAGAGGTGCGACGCAACATACCCGAGTGGGGCAGGGCACTGCCGCAGATGCCGGGACTGGTGCAGCAATTTCTACAATCGGCAAACGGTGCACCGCAGGCGGCTTATGCAGCGCAGACAATGCGGGCCGCGCGACAGGCGCGTGCAATTGTAATTGCACTGTGTGCATCGGCGTTGTTTATCGCTGCAATTCTGGTGTTGTTGCTCGGCTCAGAGAATCTGAGCCGAGTATTCGGTGTACCGCTGTGGAGCTGGGTGTTTATCGTATTTTCTTTGGCAGGCGTTAGAAAGGCGTTGCGTCTTACCAAACCCTGAATGTCGTGCTAGTTAGCATCAGCGACCGGCATTCTTCTCGCGCTGCATCTTTTCGGTAATCTGCTGC
>CAYMFQ010000155.1:0-12761 GCA_964389335.1 uncultured Granulosicoccaceae bacterium | reverse complement strand
GACAGCGTAATCAGCACGTTAACTAATACGGACACCGACGGTGACGGCATCGCCAATTATCTCGATGATGATATCGATGGTGACGGTATTGCCAATGCGGCCGAGCTGCCCGGCGACTCGGTCGATGCCGACGGTGATGGTGTGCCCAACTTTGCCGATGCCGACAGCGACGGCGATGGCATTCCCGATCAGATTGAAGGGGCGGTGGATACGGATGGCGACGGCGATGCCGACTATCTGGATATTGATTCCGACGGCGACAACATTGCCGACGCGACTGAAGCGGGTGCCGATGGCGCTCAGCCCGTTGATACGGATGGAGACTCAGTACCGGACTATCGTGATGAAGACGCTGATGGTGACGGCATTGCCGATGCGGTAGAAAGCAATATCGATTCAGATGGCGATGGTGTACCCAACCATCTTGACCTCGATGCTGACAATGACGGCATCGCTGATGCGACGGAAAGCGCTACTGATACCGATGCCGATGGCGTCGCGGACTACATTGATGCAGATGCAGATGGGGACGGTATCGCTGATGCCATAGAGGGAGCACTGGATTCCGATGGTGATGGCAATGCGGACTACCTGGACACCGATGCCGATAACGACAGTATCAGCGACAGCGAAGAGCTGAGTGCACAGTCACCGCTTAGCGGGCTCGACAGTGATGCGGACGGTATCGATGATGCGATTGATGTCGACTCGACCAACGGCAGTGACAGTAATGGTGACGGCATCGACGACAGCCTGCAGCCATCTGATCAGGATGCTGACGGTATACCCGACTACCTGGATGGCGACAGTGACAACGACGGCATGCCGGATGTACTCGAGCGACAACTGGATACCGATGGTGATGGCATTGCGGATTATCGCGACACCGACTCGGACAACGACGGTATTGACGATGCACTCGAAAATTCCGGGTTACCGCCTGCGCTTGGCAGCGACAGCGATGGTGACGGCATCGATGATTCTATTGATGTGGATCAGACCAATGGCACCGATGCCAACGGTGATGGTATTGATGATTCAGTCATAGCGACTGATACTGATAACGATGGCATACCTGATCACCTGGACACCGATGCAGACGGTGATGGTATCAGCGATAGCGATGAGTCGACCGTCGACAGTGATGCGGACGGTGTGCCCGACTTTATTGATCTGGACAGTGATGGTGACGGACTACCGGACTCACTGGAGTCGATCGGTGACAATGATGCCGACGGCATACCGGACTATCTGGATACCGACAGCGATGGCGATTCGATACCGGATGCTGTTGAAAGTCGCGGTGGTGACGCGCTGATCGATACCGATGGGGATGGCATCGCTGACTACCTCGATGTGGACTCTGACGGCGATGGCCTGTCGGATGAGTTTGAGGGCACGATTGACAGCGATGGTGATGGTATTGCTGATTACAATGACCTCGACAGTGACGGCGATGGTATCGAAGACGGACAGGAGAACACCGGTGACAGTGATGGTGATGGCACGCCGGACAGCATAGACACAGACAGCGACAACGATGGCATTGAGGACGTCGTTGAGGGACAGGAAGATGCCGACGGCGACGGTATTCCGAACTCACTGGATCTCGACAGTGACGGCGACGGGCTTAGCGATAGCATTGAAGCGGGTAGCGTTGGTGGTCAGGTGGATACAGATGGCGATGGACTGCCGGACTTCCTGGATCCGGATGCTGATAACGACGGGGTAATCGACGGTATTGAAGGTACTGAAGACTCTGATGGTGACGGTGTTGCAGACTATCTGGACGTGCCTGATTCGCAACTCGATACCGACAACGATGGTCTCAATAACGAAATTGAGGGCACTGGTGATCCGGATGGAGACGGGCTACCCAACACACAGGATTCTGACAGCGATGGCGACGGCATCACCGATCGGGACGAAGCATTCTTTGACAGCGACCTCCCTTCTGATCGCGATAATGATTCTATTCTCGACTTTCTGGACATTGATGCGGACAACGATGGTATCCCGGATGCGATAGAGGGAGACGGGGATCGTGATGGCGATGGCGTCGCAGATTATCGTGATCTTGATGTCGACAACGATGGCATCTTCGATCTGATCGAATCCCGCATCGATATTAGTGAGGTAACTGAGCTTGACGACAATGTCGACGGCATCATCGATCCTGATCGATTCAGCTCGGGTGAGAACGGACTGGCTGATATTGTCGAGCTGGGTAGTGAAAGCGGCACGATCAACTACCAGCTGCAGGACGTCGATGGTGATGGTATAGAAGACTATCGAGATCACGACAGTGACAACGATGGCCTGATGGATACCACAGAGTCAGGGCACCCGGATAATGACTTTGACGGGTTTATCGACGAACTGCCACTGGATGCGACATTGTTCAACGATGCGTCTGTGAATGATACCGGCCTGGCACTGGCCGCCGGTAACATACCGCCAAACAGTGATGATGACATTCTTGCCGACTTTCGTGACGGCGACAGCGACAATGACGGGCTCACCGATGCATTCGAGGCGGCCGGCTTTCTGGCTGATGCAGACGGTGACGGGCGTCTGGACGGGTTTGTTGACAGTGACGCTGATGGATCAAACGACAGCGCTGAAGGCATCGCACCACCTGACACAGATAACGATGGCATCGCTGACCACCTTGATCGCGACTCCGATCAGGATGGATTGTCCGACTTAATTGAAAGTGGTGGTATCGATACTAATAACGATGGTGTCGTGGATAACTTCGTCGATGATGACGCTGATGGCGTGGATGACAGCGTTGAGCAATCGCCCAATGCAGCACTCGATAGCGACAACGATGGCGCCCAGGACTATCTTGATCTCGATAGTGACGGCGACGGGGTTTTCGATATCGTGGCATCAGGGAATGCAGATCAGAATAACGATGGCATTCTGGATTCGGCAGCGGATCGGGACAACGACGGCATCCTCGACTCCGTTGATGTAGACGTTACGGGTGGTCTCGACAATGACAATGACGGGATTGACGATGCGTTCGACAGCGACTTCTCGTCAGAAGGTGATCAGGACGGTGATGGAATTGTCGACTCGGCAGATCCCGACAGCGACGGTGATGGCCGACTGGATGGTGAAGCAGACAACGGCGATGAAATTAATGCGGAACCTGCGTTCAATGCCGCTTCCGGGCCGGTACTGACCGGACTGGAGGGAGGTGCGGGTTGCTCGGTGCAATCTGGTGCTAGTCGAGATCCGCTACTGTTGTCACTACTTCTTCTGTCATCCCTTTGTTTACTGAGAAGAAAAAGTAGAAAAGCGTAGGTTTGTACCTGGCACACCTGACTGGTTAGGGGAAATGCGATTGGTCAAATAGTAAGGCTGATCGCAGGTTTGTTATTTCTACACATATATATCGAGTGATCCACCATTGCTTCTAATGGTAGAAATAATTGCCTGCCGAGCTTTTTCAATAAAGCCATCACTGTCCCTTGTTCCTAGCAAAAACTGAATCACGTCCCGATCAGAGTTTTGTATTGCTTTGGTAAATCGACGTCGATCAGCTTGGGTTAAATCAAACAGGCCACCATCAAGATTTTGCAATCTCAGGCCCTTTGCTTTTAACCGAGATAATAGCGACTGGTCGACCTCGCTTATTATTCCAGCAATCGCAGTGTCCAGTGATCGTACACTAGTGAGGTCTGAAGCCTCCAATATTTTGTTAATATTCTCAATTGCATCTGCTGCGCGATAGGATTGAGTCTTCGATATTCCAGCTTTTTTTGATTGACTAAAGACGTCGTACTTGCCATCAGATATGTGGAGAGACGGGAACAGCTGGGTGCTGCCACTTTGCAATGATATAGATTCAACATCACCATTTGATGCAATCGATAATCTCCGCTTATTTGAAATCAGTGACGCCTGAACGGGTGCCGCTAATGACTCAACAATTGACTGAATCGAGTCAGTCGATGTGTCGAGTTGATATTGGACGTCATTGACGGAAAACGTACCATTACTGACATTCGAAAATGCACTGAGTGTGCTCAGAGGCCTTTGTGACTCGTCATACTGGCCTGGATTAGCAATGGCACTGGATAGCTTGGTGGCATCCAGGAATCCAGATGTATCATTGTCGAGAACTAAGTCCTGCTCACCATAAAGATTATGAATCAACCGAATACGCTCAGAGGACGCGTCATATGAAGCAGTCACCATCGCAGCAGAGGCTGTTATCGACTGTAATACGTTTACAATGGAATCGTTCTCCTCGACCTCGATGACGACCCCATTGACAGTAAAGCTGCCATTGGTCACTTCGATGCCTGCCTCGAATCCAGGGCCGGCAGCGCCCTCCTGATTGAATGCACCATATATATTAGGTGATACATCGGTATCAACAGTCAGATTAGTTGTTGCGGTATCGCTATTGGCGACCAGGCCAGGCTGTAGTGCTATAGACAAGCCATTTCCGATAGCTACTGGGTCGTCTGTGCTTGTAAGCAGATAGGTTCCTCTGTTCGTGCCATCGGGCGCTGTAACAGAGATACTAATCGGATCTATGCCTGCTACTCCCCCCTGAACAACTTCGAATGCCAATTCACCCTGCCCAAGTCCTCCGTCATAGTGACCTGAGACCGTGAGCTGGGCTGAGGACAGATTCTGCCAGGTGGGGTTTTCCGGGCTATAGGTAGCGACAAACCGTGTGATTTCGTCAGCAGACTCAATTTCAGTGGAGCGGGGCTCCGTTTGAATGTTGATATCGTTAGTGGAAACGATTGGCTGAGTAATATTGCTCCGGGCAACTGTCCTTGATGCCAATATTGTCTCGATGTTTTCCAGTTGTTGTAGAACGCGAGACAAATGCAGGGTGAGTCGTTGTTCGCCGAAGCTGCTCTGCGTGTTTCTGCTCAAGGAGCTGGCAGATTGATAATTAGCGCCAGAAGTCGCCAGATAACCAGTTGTTCCATAGCCGGTAACGATCATAAATGAATTGCGCCAGTGCGCAGCCTCTCCAATCGGCAGGGTATCGGCATACCTGGCTGATCATTTAGCAGGTAACCTCACCACTTTGTGGTTGATTTACTGCCTCGTCAGCTCGCGATGTTTTTCGCCTACACGTTCGGTCTCTGCGCAGCGTAGCCTGAATTAGTGTATTGTGGTCAAAGTCGCAGAAACCCTGAGGGAATACCCAGGACCGTCTTCGTCACGGAGGTGGTTGCATGGAGAAGTCACAATGCGAAATCTGGCTGGTTTGACGCTTTTAGTGGTGCTGTACGCTTTTGCGTTATTCGACAGCGTTAGTGCACAACCCAATACCGAAGTGTCCGCAAATAACGATGTGCCCACGAGCAAAAACGCATCTGATGCCGGGAACACACAGGGTAACCCGGTCAACAATGCGGCGGGCAGTTCGCCTCTGGTGGCGGCGTTCGCTAATTTTCCCCCTTACATGTACACGGATGATAGCGGCCACCGGGCCGGGTTCATGGTCGAACTCGTTGAAGAGATTGCCGCTGAACTTGGCCTGGCTTTGGAATTTATTGAGGCGCGGACATCCAAAGAGTTCGTCGAAAACCAGGTTAGCGGTAAGACGCAAATCGTCGCTGGAATAGTGCGGCTGCCTCCACTTGAGAATAGCAACGTGTTTTCGGACGTTGCGGCATCGGAGGAGTTTGGCCTGGTGTCGCGCACGACAGATGTCGCGGGTCTATCGAAATCGCCGGTCCAGGATCTTCGAATCGGCATCGTGCCACCCGCGCTTGGCTCACATGTGCAGGAGCTATTGTTGGTTAACACTGCCGTGGAATACCCCTCGCCTGAAGCGGTGTTAATGGACTTGCTGACAACAGACCTGGATGCTGCATTGATACCCAATCCGGTCGCATTTGACATCGCGCGGTCCGCATCGATCGATCATCTGATCGGGTTTGTCGACCCGCCAATAAAACAGATTACTCGCCATGTAGCGGTGCATAGAAGCCGCGCAGATCTTTTGCCTCGTATCAACGAAGTCATAGCCGCCATGCACGCGGATGGGCGAATGAGTGCATTGATAGAGCGCAATTTTATTCAACTGCCAAAGGGGCAACCCGAGGTTCTGACTATTGGCTACAGCGAGTTTCCACCCTACAAATTTACCGATACAGATGGAAAACCCAGCGGTTACTCGGTAGAAATACTGGAGAACCTTGCAGCTCGAGCTGACCTGCAGTTTCGCTTTATACCCATATCCGAGACTGAGTGGGAGCGCGGCCCGCGCGAAGGGGAATTCGATATGCTGACACTCGCAAATATTTCGCCCGAAAAGCGTCAGCGCATGGATTTCACATTGCCGACGTTAGAGTCCAGGCTGTCTATTTTTACCCGCACCGGAGGGGCGGCTAATCTGTCTGATCTTAATAGCCTGACAGGACGGAGCGTCGGTGTTGTAGAGGGTCACCTTGCTGAGGCGGTTGCGAGAAATCATGGTGGTCTTACGCTGAAGAGTTTTCGATCTCGGGTTGCGTTACTTGATGGTTTAGTGAGCGATGATGTTGATGCCGCGTTGTTCACGGCGAGCAACTTCAAGGCGCTGGCAGAGGACAAGGGTATGGCTGACCAGATCTATGAAGTCGCACCCCCGTTTCACATTGCCATTGCAGCGCCGGCTGTACGATTTGGCCTGGGTATCGTTCGAGAAAACCTGAATGCCGTAATACCGGGCTTTTTGGCCTCAGCAGAGCATCAGCGCCTACAAAACAAATACTTTAGCGATCCCGTTTTCTGGACGCCTTTTCGCATCTATTCATCGTTGGCATTAACTGCGGCATTGTCATTACTGGTGCCGGTTGGTTACATTTTATGGCAACGTCAAAAGCAAATTAAACGGCAACAACAGGATCTGGAACGGGAAAAACAATATTCGACCAACCTGGCGGCGCTTGTAGCAGATCTGGAACGCTCAAATAGGGACCTGGATGAGTTTGCCTATACAGCCTCTCATGATCTGAAGGAACCATTGCGAGGTATTTCCATCAATGCGAATTTTTTCGCCAGGGAGACGCTGACTGCGGATGGTCAAAAGCGGGTATCCCGTATCATTGAATTAACCAAACGTATGGAGAGGCTGGTCGGGGATCTGTTGTACGTATCGCGGTTGGGTCGCAGCGACGAAACAACCATAGTCAATGTAGATGTCGAAGCGCTTGTAGGCACGATCAGCAGTGAATTACGCGAGTGGATAGAGGAACGCAACGGGGTGATTACCGTAGCAACCGGGCTGCCTTCAGTGTTCGGAGATCCAGCCAGAATCCGGTCACTCTTCCAGAATCTGATCGTTAACGGCATCAAGTACAACGACTCTGCTACAAAGTCGGTAGAAATCGCTTTCCACCAAAGTGCGGTTGTCAACGCAAGTGTAAAGAACGATGTTTTTAGTGTGAAGGACAATGGCATTGGCATTGACGAGAAGCACCGGGCTAATGTTTTTAAGCTGTTCCAGCGTCTGAACGCCCATGACACCTACGGCTCAGGTTCAGGTGCCGGTTTGTCGGTGGTGCGAAAGATAATAGAAAGCTATAACGGTTGGATTGATTTTGTATCTGAGCCAGGTGGTGGCACAACGTTCTTTTTTACACTTCCCACAACACGAGACAGAGACACGTAAGTATGCAGCCCGTATCGACAATTCTAATTGTAGAAGATAGTCCGGATGATTATGAATTTTGCTTTACTGCATTGACTCAGGATGGAAACCTTAAAAACCCGATAAAGTGGTGCCAGACGGGCGACGAGGCGCTCGACTACCTGTGCTTGCGAGGGGACTTTGCCGACGCTGTACACGATTTACCGGGGCTCATACTGCTTGACTTAAATATGCCCGGTACCGGCGGACAGCAGGTACTGCAACAGATAAAGTCAGATGAGAGATTTAAAAGAATACCGGTGATCGTCATGACTTCCTCCAGTGCACAGACAGACGTTGACGCGTGCTATGCTATGGGTGCCAACAGCTATGTGATCAAGCCGGTAGATATCGACGGATTTTTTACTGCCATCACTCGTTTGCGTGAATATTGGTTTCAAATAGCTGTGTTGCCAAAGTAGGCCTGCGAAATTAATAGCCTGGTCTGCTAATTAAGAATAAATGAGCACTGCTTGCTCATGTTTAGGCTTCCATATCCGGCCGATTCCTGCAATACAGCCGCAACGACTCTGTTCCAGTCAGAAAGATAGTGTAACTAATACAATTTTATGAGCCAAAAATATGAGTCAGCACAAGGCACGCTGTCACAAGACCAGCGAGAATGGGGAACCAATCGAGGAAACACAGCGGTTTTTTTGGCATTAATCAAACTCCGTAAACATTAAATGCGGACAGGTATAGCGGAAACATGGGAAACGTATTAAGTAACAAATTGTGACTAGTGCTTTGTCAATATTAAAAGTTGGGGTACAGCGTGTGTAGAAGTGGTCAGCGCAAGGCGGGCGATCGAGGAATGGTTGTTCCCTTTTGAGTGAGCCCAACGCAGTGATGGCCGCTTCTACGCTCGCCCGCAGGGGATGGCTTTTGATATGCCGGGCTCGGTAGCAAAGAGTTTGTACTTCGTTTGTGGCATATCAAAAGACAGACTGTACTCCAATTTTAGTGTTGCCAGAGCACTAGGCAGTTCACAGCTATCACACTCCTGCAGTAACCAATAAAAGTAAAATCCAGTTTTAATTTATTTACAGTCGCGACGAAGCGTTCTCTATACACTCCCGGTAAAAATCAGGAAGCAACTTGTGAATAAAACCATTCTCCCCTTCGGAATATCAGTTGTTTTAGCAACATCCGTTTTTACAACGTCGGCACTGGCTCAAGGGTTAGGTGACCTCACTTCCGGTTGGAGTGGTACCGCCAACGTGGGCATGACCAACGCGGGAGGTAATTCGCGAGCGCGAAGTCTATCTGCTGGCATCCGTTTGGGTAAGACGGTCGGGCAGTGGCGTCATATTATAGTTGGATCGGTATTAACCGGAGAATCAACTATTTTGGTAGAACGACGAAACGAACTGGGGGAGGTGGAAATTGATCCAACCACCAACGCACCAATTCGGGATATCATCAAAGGCGATAACGCGGAGCGCTATGCGCTGGCTTACCAGCCACGCTACCAGTGGAAAGAAGATACTTATCTTTTTGGCATTCTGGACTGGGAGCGGGACCGACCTGCAAATATTAAAACAGCCACTCGGCAGATCTTTGGTATTGGCCACACATTCTGGCGAAGCAACTCAGGATACTTCAGTGCAGAAGCAGGCGTGGGCAACAAAAATCTAACACCCGTATTTGGTGACAACCTCGACGGCGGAATCGGTTATGTTGGGTTTAACTTTCTGAATCGGTTGTCCAGTACAACTTCGTTTAACGCCGATTTCAAATCTGATTTTGGTAGTGATAACACGTTTACTGAGATCGGCCTTGGATTGACCTTCAAGGTATCGGACAAGATGTCAGTCAAAGTGAGTCATTTTCTGCGGAACAATACTGGGCTGACTGATCCCACAAACCCGTTAAGCTCGGACACCGACACCGTGACGACATTTAATCTACTATTTGACATTTAGAGCGGTACGTCGAGTACGGATTGAATACTAAATTGACCAAGTTGATGTCAACCTTAATATGGACACGGTAGTTGCCGCCACTAAATATCTCTTCGTTCGGTTTTGTCACAGAACTGACGTAAATTGTTGCTGTGTGCTCTAAATCGTCACTGCTGCCTCCGATAGATTCAGTGTCTACTCAATCAACGCTTACTGGGCTGTTATAGGTAGGCATAAATTCAGAAATCAACGGAATGAAAGCAAGCAACAGCGGGAGTCCCCCCGGCTTTGCCGGGATGATCTTTATTATTGCACAGACAATAAACACTCACGCAATGAGTCTCAATGCTCATAGACACATTACCACTTCTCAGGTTGATTTATCTCGCTGGTCGTGCGGCTTTCCTCTGGATTACGCGTGTGATGCAAATTGTGGCCCAATGAGATAGACGCCTTGGGTAGCGAGCAAACGTGAAGCGGCTTTTTTCAATGGAGTGAGAAGAAGTTGACTAAGGGTTTCTGAAAACTCCTTGGGTCTTAATTTGGCTATAGGCATCCGCACCCACTTTCATTGCTAATCGCTCATTTTCACTGGCAGAGAGCGATGAATGCATTAATACAGGTACGCCATCGAAGCGTGGATCCGCTTTGATCTTTCCGGTAAGAACGTATCCGGAAAGCTCAGTCACCAGTTCCGGAGGTTCTATCATATCGGCCCACTTGAGCTGTGAAATATCATGAACCTCATGGGCCAGGAACCCTTGTGTGCTTCCGTTAAATTCAGACACGACGAGAATACTGGGTGGGCAGTCGCTGTTGTAGCCAAAGTATTCGTTTGAATCAATGACAGGAACAGCTTTGCCTCGGATATTTGCTGTACCGGCAATACTATCTTTTTTATTCGGTCCCTCAAATAGCTTAGGCACCACAATAATTTCACGGACTTTAAAAACATTGATACCAAACAGCGGCGCATCCGGTACCGACGCTTTATCCTGGAGCATAAACATCAGTATCTCCATTCTGTTCGTGCCGGCGAGACTGGTTTTTTCGTCTATGAATTTTAAATCGACCATTACGTTCCATGTTTTGCTATAAAAGGTGTAGTTTTATTAAAGAAAGTAACATGCCGGAAATTGGCTCGTTGCTTGTATTAGTTTTGTTGCGGACAGGCAATCAACGTCCTGGATCATTGCTAAAACTTTCCCCGTGGGTTTCTTTGTTTGGTTGACCCCCAGATAATTACAAACCCAGAATGATTTAAAGGCGAACCACCGATACTTTCCTGTCCGATTTAACAGCCGGAGAGCTTATCTCCGGCTGTCATTCCTCATCGAAACATTCTCTAAAAATTTATAACCCAACGTTTGATTTGTGCATCAGATGGATATTAAAGAAAACCTGTTTCTTCTTTATGAAATGGCAAGTGATAATACTCATACAGACTGTATTGAATGTCGTCATATTTTATTGTCACTGTGGGATCGAGATAATCACAGGCTCAATATACAGACACTATTGGTTGTAGAGCCCAGGACGATGAAGGCAATGTTTTGCGTTCTCGATTTTCTTTCAAAGAAAAATAGTGACTTTTCGATATTTGCGGCAAATTAACAGATAGGTAAGAATTAATAAGGCTGCTTGTTAATACACTTGTCATGGACGACATCAAACTGAATCTAAGCCGAGAAGATTTGCAAGTGATATTGGACGCCCTTGAATCGGAAACCGATTCGATAGAGTTTGTTCTACGCCTCGCTATCATCCAGAAAATTAAAGAGCAACTCGATAAATAATCCGCACACGGCGGTATCATACAATGCGATGACTGGCACCGGAAGCTATAAGAATATGGAATTTCAGGTAGCTTTTAAATGGAACAAAGATTGAAGCATGCCAGTCACAATAATATTCTGTAACAGGGTCTTTACATGTCTTTTGCAATTGCATTGTCCGGGCTTGATACCTCTTCGACACGTCTGGACGTAATATCGCACAATATTTCAAATAGCGCGACCAACGGGTTTAAAAGAAGCCGGGTTGAGTTTACCGATGTGTACACAGCAATGAATGAACGGGGTGTTGGCGGACAGGGGGACAAGGTTGCAATCGTCAGGCAAAAGCATGCGTCTGGTAATCTGACTGATACCGGTAAAGCACTTGATTTGTCTGTTGATGGGAGTGGCTATTTCCGTTTGGTTGATGACAGCGGCGTCTCTTACACGCGAAACGGTGCGTTTGCTGTCGACCGTCAAGGGTTTATCGTAAATGCTGACGGGTTAAAGTTAACAGGTTACCGACGCACAGTCGATGGTGCTCTGTCGCCAACGATTACCGAGTTGTTTGTGGACCCGGCTGACCAGCAACCCAACCCGACTTCCTCTATTGACCTTGGGGTCAATTTACACTCAACCGCTGAAGTAATGCCGCCATTTGATGTAGACGATGCCGGTACATACAACTTCACCACGTCAAAAACTATTTATGACACGCTAGGCAGCCCGAGTGCGCTGAATATCTATTATCGAAAAGAAGCGCAAAACACCTGGACGGCATTTACTTATTTAGAGGGGGTTGAAATCAGCCAGGCTGGCGGCGATGAGATAGTCTTTGGCCAGCAGGGTGAGGTTGCAACGGTGAACGGTACCACGGATACGACAGTAACCATTCCTCCTTTTTTGCCGAATACAGGCGGCTCCGAGCTAAATATCGAGATTAAGATCGATAAGATGAGCCAGTACAATAGCATTTTCGGAGTTAATCAGATCGTGCAGGATGGGTATCCGAATGGTCGACTAAACGACATAAGTATTGAGGAGGATGGAACTATTCAGGGCCGCTATTCAAATGGCCAGTCTCAAACCATGGGGCAGGTAATACTCGCTAACTTTGCAAACCGTGAGGGCCTTCACCAGGTCAACGGCACTGCCTGGAGAGAGTCATATGGTTCGGGTTCTGCACTCCTGGGGCAGCCTGGATCAAGTAGCCTGGGGCGGATAAGGTCTGGGGCACTTGAAGAGTCTAACGTCGATGTAACAAAAGAACTGGTATCGATGATAAGCGCCCAGAGAACGTTTCAGGCGAATGCCCAAGTGATCAGCACGTATGATACAGTGACGCAGACAGTGATTAACATGCGGCGCTAGCTAGCTCATTATAGCTTTAGCGTAGCAGCAGTGTAAGTTGGTGCTGCATTG
>CAYMFQ010000154.1:11193-13012 GCA_964389335.1 uncultured Granulosicoccaceae bacterium | reverse complement strand
CGCGCCTTGCGCAAACACAACAGCCCCACTACATCGGACGGGTCCGTGTGATACGGGAGATAGGCGTTGGTCTCGTACACGCGTGTGGTCTTTTTGCTTAAGTCGCCCACATTCGCCACCAGGCCAATCAGATCCCCCTTCGGGTTCTGCCCCACAGGGCTCCCCATATTCAGTCCCAGGCCATAATAGATGATTCTGATTTCATCATCGCTGTAACGCTGCACCGGTAGGCCACGCAACAGCAGGAAGCCGCGCCCTGTCTCCAGTTCCGTTGCGATTGTCTGCAGCTTGGCCCGCAACGTTGGCAGCTCGAAGTCAACGGCGCTGAAACCGGGGAATTCAATTCCACGTGACGTAAGCGACTGAAGTGCAGCGTCGATCTCGGTGACTTCAACTTCAGTTAGCTGGTGTATCCACGAATTGTCGCCAGCAAGCTCAGCACCTTTCCACGCAGCAGGACCGGTGACCGGTTGTTTAAGTATCAATGAAGACCCTCCTCGGTTTACTCATCAGCACGGACCCAGCGCCTGCCCCACCACTATCCTATGAGTTGATAGGCACACCGCCGATTGATGCCTATAATGCCACGAACTTCGCACAGCTGAATACCGACTACCCCGTGCACAATTCACTACCCAAAATTGATCTTGCGTTACTGACTGAATCGCATGGCAAGCGGGCTATTGCTCGCGATTTTCGCAGCGCTTACGCAGGCCTTGGCTTTGGCGCGGTTGTGAATCATGGCATTGATCGGCACTTGCTTAACCGCCTGTTTGACGCATCAAGGCGCTTCCACGCGCTGCCGCTGGCAGACAAAATGAAGGTTGAGCTGAATAGCGTACATCGTGGATATATTCCGATCGATACATCAACCGATGTCAATTCCACACTTGCTGATGTCACTAAGCCCAACCAGTCTGAATCGTTCATGATGATGCGAGAGGATGCCGCTGACTCGGCACCTGTACAGCAGCAGGCATACCTGGCAGGCGCCAATCAATGGCCGGAGCTTGAAGGGTTTCGCACTGCACTGGTTGCAGCCAATGACGCGTTTGCATCACTTGCCCGTACGTTGTTGGGGATCGCCTGTCTCGCGCTCAATGTAGCGCCCTCAAGGCTGCTACCGGCGTTTGAATGCCCTACCACGTGGCTGCGTCTGTTGCACTATCCGCCACAGCCCTCAGACTATGATGGCTATGGATCTGCACCCCACACAGACTTTGGCTGCCTGACGCTGCTTGCACAGGACAATGTGGCGGGGCTTCAAGTTAAAGACAACGAGGGTGCGTGGATTGATGTCGAGCCGGATCCCGATACGATCATCGTCAATGTCGGAGACATGCTGCACCGCTGGAGCAATGGTATTTTAAAATCCACACCTCACCGGGTAATTAACCATTCCGGGCTTGAGCGCTACTCATGTGCGTTCTTTTTTGATCCCTATGTTGAAACCATAGTAGCGCCGCTTGACGAATGTATAGCCGCTGGCCAGTCAGCTAAATTTGAGCCTGTTCATTTCGGTGATTTTTTGCGTGCAGAACTTGAGGCGGCTTATCAGCATCATCAAGCTGGTGGTTGATGATATATTGAGTTTGGAAGGATAGCGTCTCTACGCGAACGGCAACTCAACAATACTGGTTTCCCACCTATAAAGTTCGCCGATCGGGGATCAACTCCCACCGGCGAAACTAACTGACCAGAAGAATATTGAACCAGGTGGGAGGACAACTCCGTTGCACGAACATGTCGCTTATGGTGCTTTCTACTCGCTATTCACACTCAGGTAATTGCCGCTCAAACAATACTTGTTCCCACTTAT
>CAYMFQ010000154.1:0-11093 GCA_964389335.1 uncultured Granulosicoccaceae bacterium | reverse complement strand
TAGTTCGCCGATCGGGGATCAACTCCCACCGGCGAAACTAACTGACCGGAAGAATTTCGAGCCAGGTGGGAGGACAACTCCGTTGCACGAACATGTCGCTTATGATGTTTTTATGCTCGCTATTCGTACACCCCAGTAACTGCGACTCAAACAATACGCGTTCCCACCTATCCGATCGGAGAGCAACTCCCACCGGCAAATACGCTACTTCAACAAGCCAATAACCAGCGCTTTCTGCGCAGCCATATACTGAGTGTTACCGGCAACGCGATCAATCAACAATGCGCCTTCGAGCCCAGCGACGACGGAGCGCGCCAGTTGCGTTGCTGAAAGTGAGGTCTGCAACTCATCCTGATGCGTCGCGAATACGCTTGCCAGCCACTTTTCCATGCCACGAAACACCTCACTGAGTTGCGCTCGATTATCAGCGCTCAGGTTATCGAACTCAGCCGCAAGCATACCGCATAGGCATACGGCATCATCCTTCGCCACGGATTCGAAGATGCCAATAAATGCGCTGAGCTTTTTCTTTAATGACCATTTATCTTTGGCAGAAATTTCGTCGAGCCTGGCCAGCAGTGCATCCGCATACTGTGCAATAAGTGCCTCAGCCAGGTCTGCTTTTTCAGGGAAATAGTAGTGCACGCTCGACGACTTGATGCCGGCTTCATCAGCCAGAGTTCGAAAGCTCAAACCCTTGAGCCCGCCCTTCTGCACATGCACCTGCGCTATGTTTTGTAAATGCTCGCGCTTGTCTGACATTTCCGCTACTCAGCTACTCTATCACTCGATAGATAGAATATAGCAATCCTTTTACTCATGCGATGGTTTCCTGGCAATCTGTGCACGAGCCACTCTATCCCTTTGTTTTCACGCATCTTTCCTCTGTTCGAATAAAACAATCAGAGTTGCATACACACCATTTCTGACACCACTCGATAAAAATAACATTTGACATTGAGCCAAATCACCTTAAGATATCTTTATCTATCTACTGATAGATAGATATTGCCTGCAAGTTACTGCAGCTATGGCACAGCTTTCTAACTGGCCAAAAAACACGAACAACCCAGGACAAACACGATGAGAATTTACGACACAGAGGGCTTTCCAAATCCGGCACGTGTGCGCATTGCGGTCGCGGAGAAAGGCATTGCTGATCAGGTAGAGTTCGTACCTGTCGACGTACCGAACGGCGAACACCGGTCAGCGGAATTTCTGGCGAAGAATCCATCTGCCGCCGTACCAGTGCTCGAACTTGAGTGCGGCACCTGCATTTCCGAGTGCACAGCGATTACCGAATATCTTGATGGCGCCTACCCGGGCAATTCTTTAACCGGTGAAAACCCAAAGCAGAAAGCCATTGTGCACATGATGCAACGGCGTGCGGAACAAGGCGTTATGGACGCGGTTGGCAACTACTTTCACCACGCAACACCTGGCCTCGGGCCCGCGCTTGAAACAAACCAGCATGCCAGTTGGGGTGAAGCACAAAAGGAACGTGCACTGGACGGAATGAAATACTTTGACTCAGTACTGGCGCAGTCCGACTATGTCGCGGGCGATGCCTTTTCCATGGCGGATATCACTTTGTTTGCCGGCTTATCTTTCGCAGACTTTGCCAACATCGAGATACCCGCAGCGCTCGGTAACTTGTCCGCCTGGAGACAACGTGTGGCTGCCCGGCCCAGTATTGCCGCATAATTAATCGTGATGACAGTACCGGCGGTGCGACACAACAACGGTCCGTGCAACCGCCGGCTACTGACACATTAAATTCGAAACGAGATTCACGCAATGCAAATAAACGCTGATTTTTCCGCCAGAGCGGTTGTGCATACCAACGACCTGGAGTGGCAGGAATCCCCGATGCAGGGTGTTCACCGACGCATGCTCGACCGCGTCGGCGGTGAAGTAGCACGCGCCACATCGATTGTCAGGTACGCACCAAACAGCAAATTCTCGCCACACGTTCATACCGGTGGTGAGGAATTTATTGTGCTGGAAGGCGTGTTTCAGGACGAACACGGAGACTTTCCGGCAGGCTCTTATATTCGCAACCCACCGCAGAGCAGCCACACCCCCGGATCCGATGATGGCTGCGTTATATTTGTGAAATTGTGGCAATTCGACCTGCAGGATCGCACACATGTTCGAGCTCACATCGACAAGGCCGGCACTGTAGCGGATGCCCACCGCAGTAACGTCGAAGTCAGCACATTGTTCGCAGACAGTCGTGAACACGTACAACTGGAACGGTGGGCACCTAATTCGACTATAACCCTCGATGCAAGCCAGGGTGCTGAACTATTGGTACTGGATGGAGATTTCACTGAGGGTGGCGACCAACTACAAAGCCTGTCATGGCTGCGTGTGCCAGTAAACTATGCTTTTACCGCCATCACCGGTGATGAAGGTGCGCGTGTCTGGATAAAAACAGGGCATCTTCAGTTTGCACAACAGGAGGTGGAGCGACTGCCGTAGTCAGTAACGTTGCGTTAAAAAAACTATCAGCTAGGCCACCGGCAGCGCCGATGTCTGCTTCAGGGTGTCGAGCACGATTGAAGTCTTCACATTGGCCACAGATTCGTGTGGCAGCAACACCGTGTTTATAAACTCGGAGAACGACTTCAGGTCCCGCGTGATCACTTTGAGCAGATAGTCCATTTCACCAGTTAACGAATAAGCCTCAAGGACGTCGGGCAACTCGTCAACCAGTTGCGCGAATAAACGGGCGTTGTCTGCGTTGTGCGCATTGAGCGTTATCGACACGATGCATACCATGCCGACACCGGTTTGCGACATATCCAGATGGGCGTGGTAGCCGGAGATAACGCCGGTTTCCTCCAGGCGCGTGCGACGCCGGGAACACTGCGACGGCGACAGGCCGACCTGATCTGCCAGTTCGTTGTTGGTCAGGCGCCCATCTTGCTGCAATGCTGTAAGGATTTGCTTATCTGCAGAGTCGAATTCATGCATTTTGCACTTTTCTGCATATTAATGAATGATTCATGTATTTTCTATCCATTTTGACCAAAATTCTCACGCACATTGTACGTTTTTGACGATATCTTTGCGTCAAATTGTTTACCCGGAGAGTCCAGTATGGGACCTTTTCCTCACCAGGCACCCCGCTCTGTCATCAGCGAGACCAATCCAGTCGGCACTGACGGCTTTGAGTTTGTTGAATTCACCCACCCGGAACCTGAACAGTTGCAGCACCTGTTCGAGCAGATGGGCTACCGTGAAGTAGCAAGGCACAAACACAAAGCCATCAGCGTCTGGCGTCAGGGAGACATCAACTACCTGGTGAACGCGGAACCGTCGTCGCACGCGGCGCGCTTCGCTGAAGAGCACGGGCCCTGTGCGCCATCAATGGCGTGGCGAGTGGCTGATGCCGGGCAGGCGTTCGAGCACGCGGTTGCAAAAGGGGCGACACCCTACACGGGCGACGATCGCTCGCTCGACGTACCTGCCATCGTCGGTATTGGCGGATCGCTGCTGTACTTTGTGGATCAATACGGTACCGACGACAACGGCAACAGTGCCTCCGCCTACGATCACGAGTTTGACTGGCTAGGCAAGCGCGACCCGAAGCCCGCCGGGCTGGGCTTTTATTATCTGGACCATCTGACGCACAACGTCTACCGCGGCAATATGGATACCTGGTGGCATTTCTACCGCGATTTATTCGGATTCGAACAGATTCATTTCTTTGATATTGCTGGCAAGATGACCGGGCTGGTCAGTCGCGCTATCACTTCGCCGTGCGGCAAAATTCGAATTCCGCTCAACGAAAGCACCGACGATAAAAGCCAGATTGAAGCGTATCTGCACAAATACAATGGCGAGGGTATTCAACACATTGCCGTTGGCTCTGAGCAGCTATACGATGCCACGGACAAGCTGGCCGAGCGCGGTTTGCGCTTTATGCCTGGCCCGCCTGACAATTACTACGACAAGAGTGTCGAGCGTGTCTCCGGTCACGACGAGCCAATCGACCGCATGAAAAAACACGGCATTTTGATCGACGGCGAAGGTGTAATCGACACAGTAAACGGCGATCGCATGACACGCATACTGCTACAGATTTTCTCAAAGACCGTGATTGGACCGATCTTCTTCGAGTTCATCCAGCGCAAGGGCGACGAAGGTTTTGGCGAGGGCAACTTTAAGGCCCTGTTCGAGAGTATCGAGGAAGAACAAATCCGCAGTGGCGAGCTGTCTGTGAAACACGGGTAGTTGCAATACTGACACCGGCCTCACTACACTGTCAGGAGTCACTAACCGACCCGGAAAACCCTTTTGAGCAGCGCGACCACAGAACCGAGCTACATGCCAGGCTTTGGCAACGACTTTGAAACCGAGTCATTGCCTGGCGCACTGCCCCAGGGCCAGAACAGCCCGCAGCAATGCGCCTATGGGCTGTACGCCGAGCAGCTTTCCGGCTCTCCATTCACTGCGCCACGCGGTACTAACGAGCGTAGCTGGCTGTATCGCATCAGGCCCAGCGTGCGCCACACCGGGCGGTTTACCACAACTGATCTGCCGCAGTGGCGTTCCTCACCCGCCAATCACGAAGCCACGCTCCCGTTACAGCAAATGCGCTGGAGCCCAACACCGCTGCCCTCCGAAAACACACATTTTTTGCAGGGCATTCGCACCATGACCACAGCAGGTGATGTGATGGGTCAGACCGGCATGGCATCGCATGTCTATGTGGCAAACGCCGATATGATCGACGACTACTGCTTCAACGCCGATGGGGAAATGCTGATCCTGCCACAACAAGGATCACTGCATATATTTACCGAGCTTGGCTGCATGCTTGTGGCCCCGGGTGAGTTGTGTGTCATCCCGCGGGGCGTAACGTTTAAGGTAAGCCTGCCGGATGGCACAGCGCGCGGCTACATCTGCGAAAACTACGGCGCCAAACTTACTCTGCCTGACCGTGGTCCCATCGGTGCCAACTGCCTCGCCAACCCGCGTGACTTCAAAACGCCGGTCGCCTGTTACGAAGATAAAGAGACCGACTGTACCGTCACCATTAAGTGGTGCGGCAAGCTGTACCAGACCACCATTGACCACTCTCCGCTGGATGTTGTTGCCTGGCACGGTAACTACGCCCCCTATAAATATGATCTCGCGACGTTCTCACCAGTCGGGGCTATTTTATTCGACCATCCGGATCCGTCGATTTTTACCGTGCTGACGTCACCCACCGATGAAGCCGGCACCGCCAATGTAGACTTTGTTATCTTTCCACCGCGCTGGCTGGTTGCCGAAAACACCTTTCGTCCGCCCTGGTACCATCGCAACATTATGAGTGAGTTTATGGGGCTGATCTGCGGGCAGTACGACGCCAAGGAAGAGGGCTTTGTACCCGGCGGCATGAGCTTACATAACATGATGCTCCCACACGGCCCTGATCACTCAGGTTTTGAAAAAGCCAGCAACGCAGAGCTAGCACCACACAAGCTCGACAACACACTGGCCTTTATGTTTGAGACACGCTATCCACAGCACATGACCAGCTACGCTGCTGAACTGGACACCATTCAGGATGACTACATCGATTGCTGGAGCGGCCTGAAACGACGCTTTGACGGAACACCAAACCCCGGCTCCTGAAAAACATTCTAAAACACAAACTACGTCATGCAGCGCGGGCCCCTGACAAGCCGCACAGGAATACAATCATATCCCGCATGCCGCTGGTACCGGTTTTTACAAACACGCTCTTCAACTGAGAGTTAACGGTTGATGTTGCAGTGCCCAGTATGCGAGCAATTGACTTCGGTTCATAGCCGGCTGTTACCAGTAGTAAAACCTGTCTTTCGCGATCAGTAATGCCAACCAAATCGGATACCTCATTAATGGTGTCTATATCGCAGGCGCGACGCATTGGCGCCTTGACGATAATGTCATCGGTGTCAGAGGCATAGGACAAGGCCACAAACTTCAACCCTGGTACTGAACTGACCACGGCCAGCCGCGAATTGCGTTTCGTCGCCACCTGACGGATAGACGCCTTCCAGTTTTGGTGATACTGCCGGTCCAGCGGCAGGACCCGGCCCTCGCACACCCTGAGCCCAAGACCATGCAGCAGCCTGGCGTTAGCGTTACCACGATATTGCCGAACCAGTACAGCATTGGCATCAATCGCGAAAGACTGTGGTTTTTCATCGATTATGTCATTAATGTCCATACAGTTTGATCCGTATTCAGGGATGAATGGCACCCCGTATGATGAAAAACGTACGGAAAAAAGCAATATGACAATAGTCTACCCGGCGCCGGTTACATCGACCAAAGATATAGCAACACCGCTTTCCGGCCGGAAAAAACCATAACTAAAGTTATAGTTTCGATGATCGCGTTAGGCCGCAACTATGACTCGTCCCACGAATGGAAACACATGCAGGCATTCGCTACAATTTAAAGCAGTGCGACGCAGTGTACCGTGTTGTTGCACAGTTAAGTTGGTACGTATTCGTCAGTCGATTTTATTAGTGGACAGTTGCGAATGAATATACTGATCATAGAAGATCATCCGCTTTTTAGAGAAGGACTGCAGTATCTGTTATCTGACCTCAGTGAAGGCCTTGTGTTTCATGGCTCGCCAGGCGTAACCTCCGTTACAGACGAAACCCTGCACTGCGCTGACCTTATCCTCCTTGATCTGCACACCGTCGACAGCCACGGCCTGCAATCCCTGTGTACCATCAGACAACGCGAGCCCACAGGCGCTATTGTGGTGATATCCAGCGACGACGATGCCGACCTGGTACGCGACTGCATTGATCATGGCGCCGCTGGGTTTATCCCGAAAACCTCCGAGGCAGCTGTACTGGTTGCAGCACTGAAACTGGTCCTGGCCGGTGGTATCTACCTACCACCAGACTGTGTGTTGTCTTCACACAAAACCACCGACCAGACACACGCTGTTGCCAACCACTCACACGGTCTCACCAAACGACAAGTACGTGCAATGCTGCTTGTCGCTCGTGGCCATTCAAATAAAAAAATCGCTGATACAATGGGAATCACTGAGGGTACGGTCAAACTACACCTGTCGGCGGCGTTTAAAACACTGAATGTGAAAAATCGCACAGAAGCCGTATTTGCACTTTCACAACTGGGGTTTAAAGAATCTGATACCGGATAGCACTGCGTGCCTCCTTTACGGATGATGCGTTTGTCGGCGTAAGCGCCACACACTGGAGGGAGCTATGGCAGAGACGCATGCGTCCGCTAATGACTCTACAATACACTCTATAACGCTGTCGGAACGAAGAAGTCAGGCCCTTCTGGATACTCTGGGCAAACAAATAGTCCGCGCCCCCGTGCCGATGATTGTAGCCGCTGTCGTCATCGCAGGCATCGCCAATCAAAAAGCACCGGTCGTGGCAGTCTTGGTTTGGCTGAGTGCCGCAATCAGCATGCAGTTTGTGCGTTTTGTGGTCATTCGTCGCCTGGTTAATGACACAACAGAGCCTGCCAGCCAACGTCTCAAATCAGCCGGTTTGTTGTCCCTTGTACACGGCCTGGTCCTAGGCTCCTCTATCTTTTTCTTTCCCTACCTCGACGAAACATCGCGCGCTCTGTACACAATGATTCTTGTTGGCATTGTGTGTGGGACCATCGCAACTTCTCACGGGTATCGCCCTATTTTCTTAGGCCTGACCGCACCGATTTTATTCGTGCTAACTATTGCATGGATTTTTACTGACACACAGTCATTGTCGTTTGTCCAAACGTTTAGTATCGCCCTGCTGATCGTGACACTGGGACTGCTGCTATATATCTCGTCAAAAGATGTGTATCGATCATTCTCTGAAAGTTTTTTGGTGCGGCAGCAACTCGAGACAGCGCTGGAGTCGGAGCGCAGTGCCAACGCGGCCAAGACCCGCTTCCTGGCTGCGGCCAGCCACGACCTGAGGCAACCGCTGCACACCATGTCGATGCTGAGCGCTGCGCTAACACTGCGGGATCTCGATGATCGCAGTCGGGAAATCGCCGAGCGTATGAACTACGCGATGTCTGATCTTTCAAAAGAACTCGATTCACTGCTGGACATCTCCAAGCTCGATGCCGGAGTTATGCGGGTAAAGCCATCGGAGTTTGAGGTTAATAGTTCCATCCGCAAGCTGGTTCAAAACTATCGGGACCTGGCCACTCGCAAAGGACTGGATCTGACCCATGCAGGTGCAGATTCAATCTATATACTGGCAGATAAAGCACTGTTTGAACGCGCCGTTCGCAACCTGCTGGACAACGCCATTAAGTATACACACGAAGGTGTTGTCTCGATCAGCACACGCGTCGACGGCGGCAACTGTGTCATCACACTCTCGGACACTGGCATTGGCATCCCTTCGGAGGAGCAGGAAAAGGTCAAGGAAGAGTTCTATCAATTGACCAATCCGGAACGCGACAGACAGAAAGGACTCGGGCTTGGCCTTTCGATCGTATGGCGGCTGATTCCACTGATCAACGGGACGCTGTCAATGAAATCAACATCAGGCGTCGGCACCAGTTATGTAATGACACTGCCGTCACTGACACAATTAACCGACGTGTCAGCAGACACCACGGATAAATCGAGCGAAATCACACGCACCAGCCAGTTCAAAGATATTGTTATCCTGCTGGTCGAAGATGATCTCGAAGTCAGAAACGGCACCCGCACACTACTGGAGAACAGCGGTTTTACCGTAGCGGAGGCATCAGGCACAAGGGAAGCTGTGATTAAAGCTCGGGAGTTGCCGGTACGACTTGCACTGGTTGATCTGCGCTTGCCAGACGGAGATAGCGGTTTTAACACCATAGAAAGCCTGCGGGCCATAACGCCGTCACTGCCGATCATAATACTGAGCGGCGAAACCTCACCCGACGTGCTGCAGCAATCCATCGAAGCGGGTTGTGAATTTCTGGTCAAACCGGTCGAGGTCGCTGAACTGTTGCGTGAGATTAATACGGCGCTTTCACATCAGCTTGAGGCTTCGGCATAGCTTCAATTCATAGCCTCAATGCATACCGTTGAACCAGACATTCGTTCAGAATGAAGCTACACTGCGCTTACCGAACATAACCTACGCGGAAACTACGCTGGTGCCGGCCAGTAAACCGACAGCAACCTGTCGGCTGTCAAACCGGACTGTTCTTCTGAAAGGCGATACGGGCAACCTATATGATAGCGTCGAATTCATTACCAGCAGAAGCACTGATCGACCTTGAGCGGTATCCGATCAACACAGAAGGCTCGGCTTACCAGTCAGTAGTTGCAACGGTACGCCAGCAACTGGCACGCGACGGCTGCGCCGTACTCAGAGGTTTTCTAACCACCGACGGTATCGCCAGCGCCGCCGCCGAGGCAGATGCGGTATCAGACCGCGGCCACCAATCACACAATCGAACCAACCCCTACTTCTCGCGTGATGACCCGAGCCTGCCGCTCACCGATCCACGAAGACGCTTCTATGACCGCTCCAACAATTTTATTTCAGCAGATAATTTTCACGATGACGGCCCACTGCGGACCATTCACAACTATCCGTCATTCGACCCTTTTATCAGCGACTGTTTGCAACAGCAGCGCTTCTACCGTTACGCCGACCCACTGGCCGACGTGATAGTGAATATGGCGACAGAAGGCAATGGCTTTCCATGGCACTTTGACACCAACAACTTCACGGTGACGCTCGCCATTCAAAATGCAGAAACAGGCGGTGCATTTGAATACGCGCCGGATATTCGCAAACACGACGAAAACTTCCCCGAAGTAGAACGAGTGCTTGATGGGAAGTCGGACCAGGTTGTTAGCCTGGAATTACAACCCGGTGACCTGCAGTTATTCAGGGGCAGATACTCACTGCATCGCGTTGCACCACTGACAGGAAAAACACCACGGTACGTGGCGATATTTTCTTACGTTGAAGAACCAAACATGGTTGGCAGCCCGGAGCGTGCAAAGCAATTGTATGGCAAGGCGTTGCCTATTCACTATGAACGAGCAGGTATGCGGCAGGATCAGTTTCTGGACTAACCGCTATGTCAGCAGAAGCTCTCGTAATGCCTGGTTAAATTCATCCGCCGCTTCATACATCACCCAGTGGCCGGCGTTATCGATTATGCGATGTTGCAGTTCCGGATGGTACATGCGCAGTGCATTCAGACAGGACTCGATATCAGGGTGCGCCACTACATCACGACTGCCCCAGATTGATTTAACCGGCACACTGACGCGCGCCAACCCATCACGAACGTCGGCCGTATCGGCAAATTCACGTGAACGGAATCGGGCATTAGCAATGTTGAGCGTCTGCACTTCAACTGCCGTGTCATCGATGTTCTCCGCGTTGGCAAACATCAGGCTTGCCAGAACGTCGCGATGCACAGCAAGGCGTTCGTTGGCTCCCATCCCTGAGCGCTCCTTCGGCAAACTGATACTCTCTGCCCGACCGAGGCCAAGTGCGGCAGAACCAATAATAAAAAGGCTCGCCAGGTGATCATTGAGCTCAGTTGCCGCCAATGTGCCGACATGACAGCCAAATGAAAAACATATCATTGTGACGGGCGGGCCAGCGGCAAATAACTGCCTGAAACCATCGGCAACTACTTTGGCACAGGTTTGGGGTGTGTGCGGCTCAGGTGGCATCGTACTGTCACCAAGCCCGGGCAGATCAACCACCCACACGCTATAGTCATTGCTCAGTGCGGGAATGGTTTTTAACCAGTGCATCCACGAACCGGACCCACCGTGAAGCAGAACCAGTGGCGGGCCACTCCCCCACTTTCGCCACACAATAGCCCCGTCACCACAGGGTGTCCGATACTCTTCCGCCGTATCAATTAAGGCTTTAATAGCGCTCTGAGGCATAACTGACACTCGATCCGTGGCGGGCTAAGTAGTATTTTATTTTTGTATTCCATGCCTGATTATTCTGTTGCAAGGTAACCCAAGCGTCAAGGGAACACGCCAGACAAGGCATCAGTTAACGCCCTCGCTACCGAGCCCATGTGAGCATGGTTCTATACAGACCGTGTTCGGTCCGTTGACTGATACTCGCACCAATTCTGGCGCAGCGCAG
>CAYMFQ010000153.1:0-13084 GCA_964389335.1 uncultured Granulosicoccaceae bacterium | reverse complement strand
GAGTCGATAAGCGCTGATGTCAGCAACCGACAAAGTCTTGAAGCGGTGTTTACTCTGCCGTTTGATGCAGTGCTTTATATTCTGTCGGCTTCGGCGTACAACGAAGCCGCTTACCGAAGTGCCTATGTCGAAGGTGTGGCGAATACACTTGAAGCATTACAGCATCAGCAACTCAAACGATTTGTATTTGTATCATCGACGTCTGTCTATCATCAAAATGATGGCTCGTTAGTCGATGAGAATTCTCCAACACAACCCGTTCGCTTCAACGGTCAGTTAGTGCTCGAAGGCGAGGCACTGGTGCGACGTCTGTCCGTTGGCACCGTGGTTCGCTTCAGTGGCATTTATGGTCCTGCGCGTACTCGTATGATTGAACGCGTTAAAAACAACATTCGCAGCAGCGCAGAAGACGATGGTTACACGAATCGAATACATGTCGATGATTGTGCGGGCGTACTGGCGCACCTGTTGATGACGGATGTGCCACTCGAACCGGTCTATCTTGCCTCCGATAGCGAGCCCTGCACACGACAGGCACTTGAGACGTTTCTGGCAGCTGAACTCGGTGTTGCGGATAACGAAGCTGAACCGCCCGCAGACAAAGCTGCAGTCAAGCGCATTGCCGGTAGCAAACGCTGCAATAACCGCCTGCTGCTCTCAACCGGTTATCGGTTTTTATACCCGGATTTTCGATCCGGATACCGTCAGGTTCTAAGCGATCTGTATGGTTAAGCGTATGTGCGCATCGTGCCGGCGTACTGTGCCTTTTTGCGCCGTTATGATGTCCGGCGTTTATGGTAAAATTACCCAATAAAAACAACATGTTATCGCCTGTGACGATCGTCACAGCCAACGCCATCGGGATTTTGCAAAATTTAACCGTGCCTGAAGAGAGGCGATGGGTTGTCTGACATTGCCAAGGACTGGAGCGACAGGACGGTCGCGGAAATGGCTTGCGGATCAGGAAGTGATGTACAGCTCAGGTCCTTGGCAATACCAGACAACGGCACGGGTAAACAGGATACCAGTAGTTATTGCATGGACGCATTACTGAGCAGGGATGCTCATAATGGAAAAAACAGGATTCATGGAAGAGAGGGCATGATGCCCGATCAGGGAAAGCTGGCAGTGGAAGTCAGCTGGTACGCAGGGATGCACCACGAAACGCGAACGCCAGGGAGGCGTTGAGATGTGTTTCAGGGAGCGGGGTTGCAGGGACTGATCGACAGGGAGAGAGTATCGGGATAAGTTTGGCCATGGATGGCATTCCCCGTTTCATTACCCCCACAAGCCGGCGTTCGCACAATCAAACCCGCAATCGCACTACGTAACGAAAGTCGTACTATCTAGCGAAAGTAGTGGTTATACCAACCCTTTTCCTGATTGTTTAGCTCATCGACTCGAAGGCCAGGGCGATACAGATCCTGCGACCAGCCATCGAGCTCGCCTCGTAACTGACTGGCGATATTCGGGTAGCGTCTGATCTGATTGTCCTGCTCGTGATTGTTGTTCATGTCAAACAAAAACTCACGATCGCCCGCTGCCAGGTACTTCCACTGACCCTTGCGTATCGCGGACTGCGACCAGAAGCGCCAGTACAAGGCTCTGTCTTTGAGGTCATCGCGTTCACCGCGCAGGCGTGGCGTCAGGTCTGCACCGTCCAGTTCATCCGGAATCTCTTCACCTGCGGCGGCAAGGCTGGTGGTGGCTACGTCAAGCGTTGATACCGGATCGTTGTACACCACACCGGCAGGTAGGGTACCAGGCCAGCTGACGACGTAAGGTACTCTGATTCCACCTTCGGCCAGCATACCTTTCTCACCGACCCAGGGGTCGTTTAATGACCCGTCCCATATGCCACCGTGGTCTTCAATTGGCGGGTCGAGTCGATGAATGCCGACGGGGGCACCGTTGTCACTGATAAAGAAAATAATCGTGTTATCAGTAAGTCCGTTAACGGCCAGGTTTTCACGGATGCGTCCAATACCGTCATCGATAGCAGACATCATCGCCAGTGCGTACTGACGCCGGGTTTCCGCAACACCCTCATGCCTCGACAGATACTTTTCCGTCGCCTCCATCGGTACATGGGGCGCGAAGTACGACAGGTACAAAAAGAACGGTTCCTGCTTGTGTCGCTCTATAAACGCAAGGCCTGCATCCGTTGCCACATCGAGCCGGTAATCGGTGTTGTCGCGGTAGTCGGGCGGCAAAGTGTCGCCAGCCAGGTTGTAGTTTGTCCACCACCGGTTCATGTAGCCGTAATACACATCCTCAAAGCCACGCTCGTTCGGGAACCACGGTGTGCGTTGTTCCAGTGGCATTGAATTAACGTCGAACTCGCGCGAATTCTGATCGACTTCCAGGTGCCACTTGCCAACCATGCCTGTCCGGTAGCCCGCGTTTTGCAGACGGTTGGCAATGGTTTGTTCTGACAGGGGCATGGGGGTGTAGCGGTTGTCGTCAAGGCCAAAGCGCTGCTGATACTTACCGGTCATCAGACCGGCGCGCGACGGTGTGCACTGTGGTGCAGTGACGTAACCGGCGGTCATGCGCACGCCATCTGCAGCGAGGTTATCGAGATTCGGTGTCTGAATATCCGATACAACGCCATTGGCACCCAGGTCCGCGTAGCCCTGATCATCTGTAAACACCAATATGACATTGGCGCGTTCGTCCATATCACGCAATTGCATCTCATTGGTACTGGGGGCAATACCAATGCGACTTTCTTCGGTTAGTGACAACAGTTGTTCGTGCGCCCGCGTGAACCACAATCTGGAGATATAGTTATCCTGTGGCCAGCGTATATTGAAGATGTCTACCGTTAAACCGGTATGCAGGTTGCGCAACTCGGTAAAGTGTTGCTTCGCGAGGTCAAGGTTGCCAAGATGTTTTTGTGCCAGACCCTGGCTGTATAACGCAGTATTCGCGTATGTCGAACTCGGATAGCGTGTGCGCAACTCTGCCATCAGTTCATAGGCGACGTTATACTGCTGCGAGTCTACCAGGTGAATGTAGCCTTTAAGGTATAGCGCATCGTCGGCAAGGCGATTGTCCGGTCCCTGTGCCAGCAGATCGTCAAGCGTTATCAACGCGTCAGGCCAGTTGCCTTCATCGCGCTGATCAACAGCCATGAGATACAGATCCAGCAGCGGGTCTTCACCATGGCGAATGGTTTCTTCCAGCACCGCAACCCGAATCATTGAATAGGTGTGATGAGTATTGCCTCCCTCGCCCTGAATATAGCGTCGATACGCATCCACCGCCGCAGGGAAACGCTTTTGCGATTCCATTTCACGGGCGGTGTTCAGCAGTGTTGGGTCACTGTCTTCGTCTATGAATGCATCGCACCCCGCAAGCACTGGTAAACAGCCTAGCAGTGCAACGCGTATACAACGGCTGACAGTTGTCGGGAGTACATTCATCGGATTACGCTGATACCCAAATCTATTTTCAGTTGTTGTTGGCGTTCGGGATTTCTCTCGCCTTTTGTGATGTGTGACAAACAATAATTTGACGCACACGCTGGCTAAAGAATGATAGCGACGAGACCGGGTAGAGCTTGAAGAAAGAAGCGAATCGAATTAACTCTGCTCAAACCAGACGTGTTTGTGGTCGGAACGCTGCGCCAGATTACGTGCAATGGCCGGACGGTAGGCGCTGGTGCGCACGGGCTCTGCGTTGATCGTGTCAACGCGAACCTGCCCGCGGGTTTTGGCCAGGTGTATCACGGGTGCGAGAACCTGATCGACCGCATTGTCTTCTGCATCGATGTGAAAATGCAGCCGCTTGCCATGGTTTTCGACCACCAGTGCCAATTCGCCAGCGTGAAAAGCCAGATAGTTGCCGACTCTGCGCTGCGGTAGTTCCGGCCAGTCAAGGCCCAGTCCGCACGGCGATACGGCGTCGAGCGCACTGAACCATATCGTTGCCTGCTGTGAGTCGGGTTGCATCAGCCGGTTGAGTGCACGCTGTGAAATAAATTGTGGCCCGGACAGACCGTCGATAAAATGTCCCTGTAGAACCTCGCCTGAGAGTTCCATCACACGCAGTGCCTTGAACAGCTGACTCCAGCGCATGGCATCTGACTCGCGGTTGGCCAGTTCACGCGTAATCAGGCCATAGCGGTCCAGCAGCAGGTGTACACGTTCGCGGCAGTGTTCAAGTTCGGTTAGCGCGTCAGTCTCAGTGGCTGGCGATGGAAGCAATTGCCAGTTACCCGGCAGCGCGTTCAATGTGTTACGAACCCGGCGCGTTGCGCTGCGACGCACATGGCGGGATGGCCTTGTGTGACTGCTCGCGCCGAAGCTACTCCCGCTGTAACTTCCAGTGCCGCTATTTGCAGCACCGCTATTCGCAGCACCGCTATTCGCAGCACCACTATTTGTAGCACCGCGGGCCCCGATGCGGAAATTGAGTCGTTGCGCCTGCCGCAACGCCGAGAGGCTGTCAGAAGTGATCTGCCCCGACCAGACCGCGTTCCACCAGGTTTGTTCTGCGGTCGGAGCAGAGTCCGTCGATGTCGGGTGCTGCGCCTGCAAAGTCCCGATGATCTGATCAAACTGGTAGCGAGCGCTATGGTCGGTAAAA
Source organism: uncultured Granulosicoccaceae bacterium (assembly GCA_964389335.1). Lineage (GTDB taxonomy): Bacteria > Pseudomonadota > Gammaproteobacteria > Granulosicoccales > Granulosicoccaceae. The sequence goes on along the minus strand of CAYMFQ010000153.1, from coordinate 8,491 downwards.
GCTTGAGTTATAACCGATGGCGGATGTTCCTGCTGTAGTAGAGGAATATCTTCGGGGTAGGCAATGGCAATTTGTTGATTACCGGTGCCCAGCCACGCCAGTTGCTGATTGACGAACACACTATCGAGTTGATGGTCGGTAAAGCCATCTAGCCGACACGCATAGGTGTCTTGCAAGAGTGTGCTCACCGGCAACGCATAGCCTCTCAGCTGTTCGATCGTATCGAGCAATGTCTGTTCGTTGCAGGGCTGATTAAACTGCTGCCAGCGGGTCAGTACTGATGGCAGTTGTTTATAGTTCAGTGCCTCGAATACCGGTCGACGGGCTGCTCGCTGCCAGCGCAGCATAACTTCAAGGTTGTCTGCATCACAGTACAGAAACCGCTCGTCATCTTCGAGCAGATAGCCACTAACCAGATCAGTGTCGTCGAAAAAACTCTCTGGCAGGTTTGGCAGCTGCTGATGTACTTCTTCTTTGCATAGCACGCCATGGAAAGACAGTATTTCTGCAACCAGCGTTTGTGCGGTGCGCTCGTCGTCAAGTGTCGGAAGCTTCGCTATCTTTTTTTGATCGGCATCTGCAAAGGCTGATGCAGGCACCAGACTACAGTCGATCAATAACTGTGTGTGTTCAAGGTGTGTTGCCCAGCGGCGTTCATCGATTTGAATCTCACACAGCGCGTTATCATGCTTTGATGGATTATCGTGCCATTCTGGCCACCACTCTGACTGAGGTAATAACACGCGCTCTTTTACCCATTCTGTCCACTCCGGTGTTGTTTGCGGTGCGTAGTCTAGGTGCCGGCGCTGTCGTTTGTTAATAAACTGCTGATTGATCTGCGCACTGATTTGCGGCCGAAGATTGTCGTTGTGAACAGCGGTTTTAATCAGATCATCAGACAACTCACTCAGTAGTGTATCTGTTTGTGACAGATCAGGCGTGTCGTCTGCGTACATGACCTGATTGATTTGATCGAATGCCAGGTTGGCGGCGAACGGTGTTGGGCTCGCAGTGTTTATAAACGTCCATTCGCACACACCATCGGCCACAGCGTTTAACTGATGGGACAGGCTTTCGAGGTCAAATTCATCACGCAGGCAGGTACGCCACGCCTCGAGCATCACCGGGAAGTTGTCAAACTCAAGTGTGGCGCTCATCAGCTTCTTTGCCTGTAAGCGGCTCATCCACAGCGGCAGGCGTTGATTAAAGCGCTGGCGTGGCAGCAACAAAAACCGTGCGGCACACTCCCTGAAGCGCGCCCCAAAAAAGCCCGATCCCTCCAGTGACTGGCGCAACAGTGGCTGCAGATTAACGGGGTTGACCAGTGCCAGTACATCGGCCGGGTCAATATCGTCTTCGAGTTGTATAACGACTGCATCGTTGTCGGCGTGTACCTTCGGCAGTGTGGCGTAACTTTGGTGCCACGCGGCCCGCAGTGCCAGCGCCCATGGATGGTTGAGTCTGCCGCCCCAGTGGGTGTGCAACACCAGTTGGCGTTGCTGGTCGGGACCGCGATAGCCACCAGGGCCCGAGTGGATCAGTTCTATCAGCAGGTGTTGACGGTGGGGCAGGGCACAGCCACTCACCTCGCGCTGCCGCTGCAGATAGTCGATGAGTTTCTCTGCGGCCAGTGCATCGAAATGTAAGGTGTCGCAAAGATAGGCGGTTAATTGCGATTGTTGTTTGTTGTGCAGCCAGTCGTTGGCTTGTTGCAGAAACTCACCAATACGAGCGGCGTAGTGAAAGCTGCGGTTGTTGCGATCTGCCCGCCAGAAGGGCGGGGCGGTTCCTGAAGTGGCGGCAGTGACAAACACATCGTTGTGTGTGATGTTCTTTACCTGCCAGTGTTGTGTGCCGAGAGAAAAGGTATCCCCGGTTCTGGCTTCCCAGACAAACTCTTCATCGAGCTCACCGATTTTTGTACCGGAGTCTGCGTGGCGTATCTGATAGTAGCCACGGTCCGGTATGCTGCCGCCCGAGTTATACAGTGCAAATACAGCGGACTTGCGCGCCTCAATGGTGCCTTCGATGCGGTTATATACAATGCGTGGCTGTAACTCGCGCACACGTGCACCGGCATAGCGACCTGCGAGCAGATCAAGCACCAGTGTGAAGTGTTCCTGTGGCAGTGAGTGATAGGGTGTGGCTTGTTTCAGTAGTTGATAAAGATCATCGGCGCGCCATGTTTCGGTGGCACAGCACGACACAATGATCTGTGCCAGCATATCCAGCGCACCGGTTAGTGGTTGCAATGGCTCAAGATCGCGCTGGTTGGTGGCATTGGCAAGTGCTGCGGCCTCTACAAAGTCAGCGGCATGCACCGGATACAACACACCTCGGCTGACTTCACCAACGCCATGGCCTGCGCGACCTATGCGTTGCAGCGTAGTTGCGATACCGGGCGGCGACTGAATCAGTATCACTTCATCAAGATTGCCAATGTCGATTCCCATCTCCAGTGAACTGGTTGCAACAATAGCGCGCAGTTCCTGGTTTTTTAATCGATGCTCAACTTCTGTGCGAATCTCGCGAGCCAGTGATCCGTGGTGTGCGTAAGCGAGCAGTGTCGGAGACTGCTCGTTGATTTTAAGTGTGATCTTTTCTGCCAGAGCGCGGCTGTTGGTAAAGAACAGTGTGCTTCGGTTCGACAGCGCAATGTCGCGGAAGCTTGCAGCCAGGGGATCCCATACTGATTCGCCGTTCTCCGATGCATGTTTCACTGCTTCGGTGTAGCGGACCTTTAACGACACTACTTTCTCGGACACCGGGTTAATGATTTTGACCGGTCTCGGCTTGCCGAGCGCATCGTAGCCGCCGACGTAACTCGCCACAGCCGGTAACGGATTGACCGTAGCCGACAGCGCGATGCGTTGCAGATTACCGGTCAGATCAAGCAGTCGTTCGGCTGATGCCATCAACGACACGCCTCGGCGGTTATCGACCATAGAGTGCACTTCGTCGAGGATTAGAGTTTCGACTGTACCGAGCGCCATACGACCGCGGTTGGTGGTTAACAGCAGTGACAGACTTTCCGGGGTGGTGATGAGAATGTCCGGCGGTTTGCGCAGCATGCGCTGTCGGTCGCTTTGCGAGGTATCACCGGAGCGGGTCTGTACCTGAATACGCGGAAACGGCCCGCGCTTTTGCAACTCGGCCAGCGGACCCAGCAGGTTGCGTTGTATATCGTTGTTGAGTGCTTTAAGTGGCGAAATATACAAAACGCGCGTCGCACCCGGCTGCCAGTGTCCACTGGCAAAGCGATCCAATGACCACAAAAACGCTGTCAGGGTTTTACCGCTGCCAGTGGGTGCGGTGATCAGTGCATGATCGCCGCTGGCAATAACCGGCCAGGCTTCCTGCTGTACGCGCGTGGGCGCATCGAACTGGCTGGTAAACCATTGCCGGATCGAATCGTCGAACTGGTCGAGCACACTGAGGTTCTGGCTGGTCACGTTGTCCTGTAGGGTAAACGTTGCTGGTCGCCGGGCCGCTGGCGATTGTCCGCGCCCATTGTACTGCGATTTCGAGTCCTGCAACCGAGTTCAAACCACGGGTTTCGCTGTGTGGCTGTTGCAGTGTCGGCGGCAACGCAAATGTGCAATCGCACAGGCTTTGCCGTGACGCCAGGTTCGGTATACTCGGAGGCACAGAATGCAGGACGAACACAGGAGCAAACAACATGTCGGTACTTTCACAGGAGCAGGTCAGTTTCTTTAACACCAATGGTTACCTGGTTGTCGAGGATGCTGTGGATACGGCTTTGCTCGAGCAACTGCGCGCGGATTTTGCGGCGTGGGTGGAGGAGAGCAAAAGCCACTCCGAGCCCTACGGGTCTACCATCAACGACCGGCCCCGGTTTGACGTAGAGGCAGGCCACAGTGCCGAAGCGCCGGCGTTGCGTCGTGTAAACGCGCCGGTGGAAGTATCTGACGCCTATCATCAGGCCATGAGCAACAGTCGTATGACGCAGGCAGTTGTCGAACTGATCGGTCCCAACGTAAAGTTTCACCACAGCAAAATTAACTCAAAGCTGCCCGGCGCCAAAACCGTTGTTAAATGGCATCAGGACTTTCCGTTCACACCGCACAGCAATGATGACGTGATCACCGCCCTGTTGATGGTGGATGATGTCACCGAAGAAAACGGCCCGCTCGAAGTGGTTCCCGGCTCGCACACCGGCGAGATTCACAGCCTGTGGCATAACGACAAATTTACCGGTGCGATCGATGACGCCGTGGCCGAGGACTGCCAGCGCGAGTCTGTCGTGTGTAAAGGCCGAGCGGGATCCGTGTGCTTAATGCACACCCGCCTGTTGCACGGCTCGGCACCAAACCTGTCTCAGGATCCGCGAACACTGTTTATCTGTGTCTACAGTGCCGAAGACGCTGTGCCCTATTCGCCCAACCCGATGCCAAACAAACACGAAGGCATGGTTGTGGGTGGCGAGCGCACTAATCGGGTTCGTTCAATTCCGTATCAGATAACTCTGCCGCAATTACCCACCGGTGCTTCGTTTTTTGATCAGCAGTCTAAACATGGCTGAGGTATAGCCATAGGCGGTAGTTTAGGGCGCTGGTTATTCAGCGCCTGTTTTGCTTTCTTCTTCAATTTCCTCAAACACCTCAAGGGCGGCATTGAGCGCATTGATTGCTGCGGGAAATCCGCCATACAGTGCCATCTGCCAGATGACTTCTCCAATCTCCTGCTGAGATAGCCCTGCTTGTAAGCCTCCGCGCAGGTTTACTTTTAGTTGGGGCGCGGTATGCCCGCCGAGTGCCGTTAATGCGGCGATGGTTGCGATATAGCGCGACCTGAGGTCAAGCCCGGGTCTCGCGTATTGCTGGCCGTATGCAAAATCAACCACGGACTCGCCGATACCCGGAACCAGTTTTCCGTATTTCTGTTCCAGTACTTCCTCCATTCCCGGATTAAGTTCTTCCACCAATGCTCGTCCCTTAGTCAGGGTGTCCTTGTTGTTTGCCGGATCAATCATTGTTTGTGCTGCGCTCCCTGAGCTCTTTTTTGAAAATTGATGGTAACAAATTACGTTCGACTCTCTTTACTAGTTGTGTGCAGGTATATCTATCTGTCGCAATCTTCTGTTATCACGTTGAAAGAGAGAGTATTCATCAATGCTAAATCAACCGCTTATTGCGATTCCACACTCCTTCAAAACGCGTTCAAGACATGATCTGGTTGAAGCTCTGAGGGCAATCAGCAATGACTCACATGTGTGTGATGTCGCGGGCGTGAGTCAGCGGGACATTGCTGAGCATGTTGGGATATCCGAAAGCACATGGAAGAGAGTGAGGGGCGTTGGTGGTGAATGGACGAAGGTGGACATCTACTACCTGATGAAGTTTATCTCGTTGTATTCAACGGGAACCGGTGTTGCGATTGTTCCTCCAAAGAGTGTACCGGTCTTCTCTAAAACTGATTTTACATTCCAGCAGAGTATACCTAGCTTTGCAAATAACTCGATGCGTAGTTCTGTGTCAATAAAGGGCTAGATGAAAGTTACCTATGTTCAGAATGGTAAACACGTATCAATTAAGTACCTAAGTTATAGCATTATTTTTCAGCAGTCCATCTATGGACTGAAGTCTCACATAGTATTTGGGTTGTGTAGTTAGTACACATCGTTAGGGGCTCATGACAAAGCCCTGAAATTGATAAATGTAATGAAGAGGAATCCCTCGTGAAGGAAATAGCAAAGCAACCAGAGATTCGTGAGTTGACTAGCTCTGAGATCGATGATGTAAATGGCGGAATTATTCCGTTTTTAGTCGCAGCCAACGTTGTGGTCTGGGGTGCTAACGCTTATCTGTACGGAAAGAAGCGTGGCTACGAAAACAATCGGCACGATTAACAGTCGCTACAAATAGTGGTGGCAAGACGTGAATAATCTTAAAAGAGGTTTGGCTGACATGAATATCGTTAGTGCCTTTCTGGTAATTTTTTTCATAATTTTGTCCTGCTATGCGGTTGGTTATCAACACGGTAAAGACAAGGCCGTATATGAAAATGACAGTGTCGAGTCACTGAAATGATCATGGCCGTCAGTTTAATTCAGGAGAAATCAATGAACGCTTATTCAAATGTAACTACAAATGATTCAATTCGCGAGCTAACCGATGAAGAGCTTGACAGTGTCAATGGTGGCTGGCTCCCGGTAGCAATTGCCATCGGAGGTTTTTTACTCGCATCTTATGCTCAGGGGTATAGAGAAGGCTCCGACAGAGCTCGGCGCGAGAATGAAACAGGACGTCGGTAAGTAATGAGGTCAGGGCGAGAGCATAGCTATATGTTTGTGAGAATGTGTTCTCGCCCAACCTGAGCAAGTTCTGATTTAGCAATTACCGGGGACAAAATGGAACTCTTCAGATCACAGGTCATCGATCATCAGAGCCGCAGGCTCTATGGCCATGTGGCGTTAACAACACCATTGTCAACCCGCCTGATCTCGGCGTTGATTGGGGTGATTGTGGCAGGGCTGCTTGTTGCAGTGATCACCGGCAACTATGCCAGGCAGGAGAAGGTGACTGGTTGGTTAAAACCTGACAAAGGGCTGATAAAGCTGGTGGCATCTCAGCTCGGCACGGTGGAGAAGGTTCACGTTGAAAGTGGTCAGGTGGTGCAGGCAGGTGATCCGCTCGTCACACTCGACTTCGATATTGTTCTGTCGGGTGGTTCAGGCGTTGTGCAGTCAGCTGTGTTGGAGATGGACGAACAAATCACCCAACTCGAATCACTGTTGCGCCTGACCGAAGCCAAGTACGATCAGGAAGCCGCTATCGTTGAGGGTCATCTGCTATCCGCCAGAATGGGTTTACCGTTACTGGAAAACCAGCTCGCTATTGTGGACGACCGTATCAACAAGGCGAATCGCGTACTGCGTATGTATGAGGATGCATCACGCAAGGGTGCAGCGTCAGCGCTTGAGCTTGAAAACAGACAGTCGAACGTGCTTGCACTGCAGCAGTCCAGAAGCGGCATTGAGCTGGATATTCAGACTAAAAACAGCCAGATTGAAAACTACAGTAAGCAATTGTCCTCTATACCGGTCCAGCGTCAAACGGCACTGGCAGATGTGTTAGGGCGCTTGTCTGGTCTGCGAGCGCAGAAGGTGCAACTGGCACGTGGTGGTTCGGTTGTCATGGCTGCACCGGTAACCGGTCGTGTAGCCTCCCTGCCTATTTCCGACGGCCAAAGTATCAGGCCGCAGCAACTGGCAATTTCCATACTGCCGATAGATGGCCGCCTCGAGGCGGAATTACATGTTCCCACACGAGCGGTTGGGTTTGTGAAAAAAGGCCAGAACGTGCGATTAAAGTTCGATGCGTTTCCCTCTCAGAAGTTCGGTGTTACTAACGGACAGATTATCTCGGTGTCCAAAACCATATTCGAACCCTCCGAGCTGCCTGCGACACTGGGGCTCACTGAGTCTGCGTACCGAATACTGGTGGCTCTGGATCAGCAGCAGGTCAGGGCACATGGCGACTATTACCCACTGCAATCAGGTATGACGCTCACTGCGCACATCGTGCAGGAGGATCGCAAGCTCTGGGAAGTGATACTCGATCCGTTGTTGTCTCGCGTGTAGGGCATTTAACTACCGAACTATCTGTTACCAGTAATATGCAAAGGGGTACACTTTCTTGAAACCAATCCTTCAATCAGAAGCAACTGAGTGTGGCCTTGCCTGTCTGGCCATGATAGCCAGCCATCATGGTCACAAGGTTGATCTGAATGGTATGCGCCAGCGTTTCGGACTTTCCATGAAAGGTGCAGGTCTGCGAGATCTGATGGGCTTTGCGGATAAACTCGGTTTCGGTGCTCGCGCATTAAGGGCCGAGCCCGAAAGCCTTAAAGAAATAGCATTGCCCGCATTGCTGCACTGGGACCTGAATCATTTTGTTGTGTTGGAAGGGTTCAGAAAGAACAGGTTTGTTGTACTTGATCGTGGAAGGGAAAGTAGAGCTGGCAGGCCTTGGGTTTCGTTACGCCCTTGAGAACACACATGTCGATGTTGTTAAGAGCCTGCACGCTGGTAATGTGCGGTATTGCCGTTACCAGTTGTAGTGGTGAGTCATCTATAGGCGAGCCCGTTCCGCTAATGCTGGGCAGCACAGGTCCGGGCGGCGGACTGATTTTCACTTTTACTGGTGTTGATAATGAGTCCGGGCTGGAGGTATTCCCCAATGCAATCGGGCAAAGTGCGTGGGGTTGTGCTGGTGTCAGTGTGGACGATGCCAATTCAACCCGTCCAACCAATGGTATAGGAGTGCCGACAGCAGCGAGTTGCTGTTCGAGGCGATTGCAGGTGGTGTTTGTTTTTCTGAGGCTGCTGAACTGGTCACCGAATTTACTAACAACGGCTTTAGCGACTGGTACCTGCCCTCGACTGATGAACTGATATCAATTCGAGACCAGGGTTTGCTTCCCGGTCAGCCAGGTGACGTGTTCTGGTCTGCCACGGAAGACAGCGCGC
>CAYMFQ010000152.1:0-13367 GCA_964389335.1 uncultured Granulosicoccaceae bacterium | reverse complement strand
AAAACTGATCATTATGAGCACGTTTTTCCAATCACTATTCAAACCGGTCGATGCATCTGCGCTGGCTGTATTGCGCATAGGGTTTGGCGCGTTACTGATTTTCAACGCTATCAACAATCTGGCCCTGTGTCCGACATGCCGTTACCTCGAGCCGGCAATGCTGTTTAAGTACCATCACTTTGAGTGGGTAACGCCATGGCCTGGATTTGGATTGTGGATTCACTGGAGCGTCTTGGTCGTATGCGCCATTGCGATAACGCTCGGGTACAAGTATCGACTGGCGCTCTTTATCTTTACCTGTGGCTTTACCTATAACTTCCTGCTCGACCAATCGCTTTATCTTAATCACTACTACATGGTGATTTTGTTTTGCTTTTTAATGCTGTTTTTACCTGCAAACTGCAAATGGTCATTCGATGCGCGCGACGATACTGTGCATTCGTCGACGGTACCATACTGGACGATGCTGGTGCTGCTGCTACAGCTTGAGATTATCCTGCTGCATGCAGGACTGGTAAAGCTCAACGCAGACTGGCTTAATCTTGAACCGTTACGTATGTGGATGCATGCACGCCGCGATGGCTTCCCTGCATTCTTCACCACCATATCCAATGACGCTGGTATCGCGCTCGGAGCGTACGGTGCCATAGCCCTGCATTTGATTGGTGCCCCGTTGTTGTTCTTTCGGCGAGCTTTACCGTGGGTGCTGACCGCCTATGCCATCTTTCACCTGGTCAATCACACAGTTTTTAGTATCGGGATCTTTCCATGGTTCACATGGTTTGCCAGCCTGTTATTTTATGGTCCTGACTGGCCGCTACGTTTTCGCAGCTGGATACAACGCAAGCTTTCGAACAGCACCAGTGCGACTCTGCTTCCGACGATAGTGGCAACAACAACGTTGCCACGCGTTTCCCTACAGCAAAAAATATTAGTCGCTGCAATGGCGCTGTGGCTTTTTAGCCAGGCACTCATACCATTGCGTCACTGGTGGTTGCCTGGTGATGTAGCCTGGACCGAGGACGGGCACCGTTTCAGCTGGCGTATGAAGTTGCGTTCCAAATCTGGCAGCGCCCTTTTTCATGTACACACCGCCGATCAGACCTGGACGGTACATCCGAAAGACTATCTCAATGCAAAGCAGCAACGAAAAATGCCCTGCATCCCTGACATGGTCTGGCAGTTTGCACAGTTTCTTGAGCAGGAATGGCAGCGCAGGGGTCACGCAGACGTGGGCGTTACCGTCACGTCTGAATGTTCGCTCAACGGGCGCGACCGACAAACATTCATAAAACCAGGGCTCGATCTCACCAGCGTCAGCCGTGATCAGCTCGCCGTCAACTGGCTGGTACCGCTGCATCAGCCGCTGAAAAACCCGCTGTGGGATCTGCGCTAGACGCGGCAGTTGGGCACCTTACCCGCTGCTCTGGCCTCACGATACACGCCCATCGCCCTGCCCATTTGAGCATCCAGGTCGCGAATACGAGTCGTGGGCGCGGGATGCGTCGACAACAGTTCTGGCGGTGCCCCCGGGTTGGCGGCTGCCATGTTGCGCCATAGCTGCGTACTGGCACGTGGATCGAAGCCCGCTTTTGCAGAGAACTGCAACCCCAGCACATCTGCCTCGCTTTCCTGACCACGGCCATACGGCATCAGAACACCGACCTGTAGCCCCAGCCCCAGCGCTGCCATCGCGGCGCTGTTGTTGCCACCGAGCCGCTTACCAATGGCGATTGACCCAACCAGCAAGCCTGCCTGGCCGGCCAAATTCGCAGACAGTCTCGCCTTACCGTGGTCCGCCAGAACATGCGCTACCTCGTGCCCCATGACGGCGGCCAGCTGATCGGGCGTCTCGGCAACGTCGAGCAAACCCGTGTACACACCGATCTTTCCGCCCGGCAGCGCAAAGGCGTTCACCTGATCGTCGGCAAACAGCGTTATCTCCCACGATTGGCTACCGTCGAGCTCTGCCGTGATGGCATCGCCGATACATCGCACATAGGCGGTCTTGCGCCGGTCGGTGGATATCGGAATCTGCTTTTTCATATCGGTGTATGCGCTGACGCCCATCGCCGCCATTTGCTGATCAGACACCAGACTCAGTTGCTTCCGGCCGGTTGGCGAGGTTGCACAACTTGAAAGAAACAGTGTTGCTGCAATTGCAGTCGCAACTATCGATTTGATCATCAAACTTCTCCGTCGAGTTCGGCCCGCTTGGTCACACATAAATTGCTCAGGCGAAAATAGTAACCAAAGCATAGCGCGGCTGCCTGTCGGGTTACTTAACAGAAGTCGGCAGCTGCATAGTGTTTTGTACATTCCCGCCGACATTCGCCACGGCCAAAGCAAATATTTGCTAGCATTCACCCATGGATACAATCTTTCTGACTGAGCTTAGCGCTGAGACCATTATCGGTATTAACGATTGGGAACGAAAAGTAAAACAACGTGTCACTGTCGACATTGAAATGGGAACGGATATCGCCCGGGCGGCGGAGACGGACGATATTCAATATGCGCTAAATTACAAAACTATCTCTGATCGTCTGGTTAGCTACATCGAACAGAGTGATTTCGGGCTCATTGAAGCGCTGGCAGAGAACATTGCGCGCATCATTCGCGACGAATTCAATGTTGCATGGGTGCGTGTGGAACTGCACAAGCCCGGGGCCATCAGTGCGTCAAAAGACGTCGGTGTTATAATTGAGCGCGGCACTAAAGCCTGAACGCAAACCCGGTCAGAGCACATGTCGTCTGATCAGTACACACTGGTGTTCATCGGGCTCGGCAGCAACCTACAACCTGCTGAAAATATCAGCCGCGCCTTTTCCACGCTCGAATCAAAACTTGCACAATGCTGCCGGTCTCCGGTGTATCGGTCACCCGCGGTCGGAATGCAGGGACCTGATTTTTACAACGCAGTCCTGAGCGGCCACACCACTGTCGATATTGACGCAATACGGCGCTGGCTACGCAAGGTTGAAGCACAACAGGGGCGCATTCGTACTGACAACAAGTTCAGTAATCGAACCCTCGATCTCGATCTGCTTTTCTACGGTGATACAATTACCGACAACCTGCCGCATCGGGAAGTGCTGGAACAGGCGCACGTCCTACAACCATTGCATGATATCGCCGCCGAACTAATACACCCGGTGACCCGACAAACCATTCAGCACATCTATACACAAGTGCGTGACGACACCCCACGAAAATTCACTACGCTCACACGAGTTACGCTCACCCTATAGTGTTCGGCCCCCGTCCAGCGACAATATCTGACCCGTGATGAACGCAGCATCGTCGCTGCACAAATAGAGTACAGCACTGGCAATCTGTTCAGCGCTGCCAGTCTTTTGCAGAGGTATCTGCTTCAACCGCTCAGCAATAGATGCATCCGACAATGCCGCATCACCTTCCGGCCAAAGGATAGCGCCTGGTGCAACACCATTTACTCGAACTTCCGGAGCACACTCGACTGCAAGCGAGCGTGTCAGCATTGCCAAGGCAGCCTTCGACGCACAATATACCGGATGTTCCGGGTGCACCTTCGATGCATAGATGTCAACGATGTTAATCACCACGCCCTGGCGCCGCCGGAGCTCATAGGCGGCAGCCTGCGTTAGAAACAATGGAGCGTAGACATTGGCACTAAACGTTTTATCAATGGCCTGCCGGTCAATATGACCAAGCGGTGTTGGGAAAAACTCGGATGCATTGTTTATCAGCGCATCCAGCCTGCCAAACTGTTCGATACAGTCAGCTACGATTGCTAAGCAGTCCGTGGTATCGGAAAGGTCGCCCTGAATAGAGATTGCTGAGGCTGGCCGCTTTTCGTTAAGCGCACTAACTAAATGGCGCGCCTGTTTCTCTGAAGAGCGGTAGTGAATCGCCGTGCGGTAACCGGCTGAGTGGGCAACAGAAGCTATTGCAGCGCCAATACGTTGGGCCGCACCGGTGACTAACATCACTTTACTATCAGTCACGCCAATGACAATTCCGGTTACGCCAACCCGGATGCTGCAAGCGCATCCGGATCGGAACCTCTAAGGTTTCTATCAGCCAAACATATCCGCTGTGATGCCTGCATACCAGCCCAGAGACTCCAGGTAGGTATTCTTGCGCAGCTCTGCATCTTCACCGGTGGCGCTGATAAACTTCGACGTTGAGGCAATTTTTCCGTCAACCGCTTCATACTGAGCGCCAACTTTTACACCATCTTCCGTGGCAATCAAACTCCAGCAGGTATTGCTGTAGTTTGCCGGTCCGGCTTCAGAGTCGGTCAAATCAGCGACGATGGTATTCGCAGCAACTTTCGACTGGCTGTTGGCAGAAAAACCCGATTTCGGCATGGCACCGGCAATACTGGCATCACCGATAACGAAGACGTTTTCGTCAACAGTCGAGCGCATTGAGCCGGCATCGATGGGACAGAAGCCTGTGTCATTGGTCAGACCGGCAGCAGATGCAATGGACCCAGCCATCTGGCCAGGCACCACGTTTAACACCGCACCTGAAAACTCATCCAAATCCGTTTCAACGATACCCGCTTCTGCATTCACGTTGACGATACCGCCGTGCACATCGGGCCCATACCATTCAACCATACCGGGGTAGTGCTTCTCCCAGCCCTCCTGAAACAGGCCCTGTTTGGAGAACTTGGGCTTGGGGTCAATAACAAAAATCTTGCTCTTGTCGAAACCGCGCTGTTTCAGAGTATGCGCCATCATGGACACCCGCTCATAGGGCCCCGGTGGGCAACGGTACGGGTTCGGCGGTGGCACCATAACAATGTTATCGCCGTTTTGCATGGCATCCATTTTCGCTTTCAGCAATTCGGTTTGCGCACCCGCCTGCCACGCGTGCGGTGCCACCTCTGCCGCAGCCTCGGAGTAACCAGGAACGCTGTCGTATTTGAGATCAATACCCGGCGCAACGATTAACCGGTCATACGGCACTGATGAACCGTCCTGAAGGCTGACAGTCCTGCCACCCAGGTCAACGCCTGTGGCAAACCCGGTTACGACATTAACGCCACCAGTAGCCAGCTTGTCATAGCCATGAGTTATTGAACCAAAATCGCGGAATCCACCCAGATACAGGTTGGAGAAGAAGCAGGTGGTGTAGGTATCAGATGCCGTGATCAGCGTGACGTCGATATCACCTTTGCCGGCAATTGCACGCGCGGCTGACGCGCCACCGGCACCACCGCCAATCACAACCACCTTAGGCCTGGCCTGCGCGCCGATGTGAAACGGTATCGCGAGTGATGCGATTCCGGCGCCCAACGCCATGTTAAATTGTCGTCGATTAATTTTACGCAAAGCATATTCCCCCAGTAGTCAAGACTAACTGCGACGCCCCTACGCGTTGCGCAGTTCCCCGCCGCCACTATAAGCGAATCGCCAGATGCCGATAATATGCAAAAAGAAATAGTGCGCCGGCAGCCCGTGTCAGCCTGACGTTACAAAGCGCTTGTAACCGTCGGTCTGACCATTTTTGCCATCTTCATAGCCAGCTGTGTAATCATCGGTTATGCGCTGCTCCTCCAGCGGAGGATTTCCGAGCGCGCCGGTAGCCCAGCCATGACAATAAGCTTTTGATGCACCCGCTTCTTGCATCGTTTTCAACGTTGAATGATACAGAGACTTTTCCATAACCTTAGCCTAACTTACACCGCATTAAGAAACATATATCCCATTGTGTATAGCAATTCAAATGACCTGCAACGATGCCCTGCGACAGTGATCCGCTAATCCGCCTGTCGCCCAGCGGTAAACAGTTTCACGCCCACCCGGGCCAAAGCGTGCTGGAGGCCGGTCTTGCCGCCGGTGTCAGCCTGCCCTATCGCTGTAACAACGGCTCCTGTGGCGATTGTCGCGCGCGAGTGCTCAAAGGCAGCACCGAGGCAATTAGTTTTCATGACTACGTGCTAAGCGACCTCGAAAAGCGCAGCGGTGTGGTTCTGCTGTGCAGTCACCGAGCGTTGAACAACCTCGATATCGAAGTCACCGAGGCGACCAGCGCGGAAGATATCCCGCTGCAGCAACTCCAGACTCGCGTGTGCCACCGTGAATGCACGGGCGGTGCATTAATCGTTCGGCTAAAAATAATACGAGGCAAGGCGTTACGATACCTGGCCGGCCAGTACGCCACATTGCACTTGCCGAGTATACAACCCCTTCAGTTACCCATTGCCAGTTGCCCCTGCGAAACCGGCTACCTCGAATTCCATGTGCCTGAATCACACGACGCGTGTCAGATTATCGGGCAACTCAAACGCCGCGAGCGCATCCTGGTTGAGGGACCTTTGGGAACATTTAACCTGGATGACAACCATCTCGACAATGGTGAACACCATGTTTTCGTTGCAGTTGGCCAGGGTTTCGCCGCAGTACAGCCACTGATCGAACATGTCATCGCGACAGAAATCGAGCCACGGTGCACACTACTATGGGCCGCCCGCACCCACTACAGGGACAACCTGTGCCGAAGCTGGGCAGATGCCTTTGACTGGCTGGAGTACCGCAAGGTGCCGGACGTCAGTTCTGCTGCCAATCATCTTGCACAACTACACTGCAATGACGTTGAGCAGACTTCAGTTTATCTGAGCGCAGCAGCGACGGAATACGACGCATTGATCGCCGCACTGGGCAATACGCGTTTTGAGCAATGGAAGGTTGACGAACTCGGCCGCCAGTGCGGTCCATGACTATCTCAGCCCCTTATATATACATTTGTGTATTAGCAAGTGCACTTAGATAAAGCTAAATCAAAACCTGGCGCACTAATTCAGTAGTATTAATTCACGAGCCTTGCGTTCCAACGCCAAACAATCGATGCGTTGATCGGGTAATTTGCTCGGCGATTTCGGGCGCGTCAATCTCGATGATCTGATCAATTACCCAGCGATTTTCCTGATCACTCCCCATCAGTTCAAGCACCTGCCGCCCCAGATACCGCAGCGTTGAATAGCCTGGCGTATCACCCTGATAGGAAAACTCAGCGTACTGTGCGAAGCGCTCGTTTAACAACGCGACGAATGGGGGAATGTAGTTGCCTGGCCCTGCTATGTCGGTCAGATTATCCTGCATATGATCAGCCACGTTATTGCTGAGCCTGCCGATTAACTGAGCACGGGAGTCAGGCTCGACAAACTCGTAAGTCAGCCGGTCAACATGCTGAATCTGAAAGGCGATTAACTCGCTGATCACACCAATGCGCTGCTGATCACTATCGTAGCGAAAATCCTCCGCGTGCAGATTTATCGCCTTATTCAGCGCCAGACGCCAGACGATATACGACAGTGCACTGGCCTGATCCTCAGAGGTTTTTTCGCTAATGACATTGCGCTCATCCTGCTCTGGTGTCGAGTTATGCCAGCGATCTTTTATGCGACGAACAACCATCTGCCACTCCCGGTTCTCTGTCGTTGATAGTAATCCGAATCCCGCGAGTTGCAAAGTGAGCGCTTGATGGCGAGGGCTACAAGGCGAGTATAAATGATGGTGACCAGACCGTGGTATGCTGCCCACATGATCAATACCGCACAATTGCAACAAGCCGTGCAGTATAACTGCGATATTTCAGATGCGCGCTTCGCTCGCGACTACTCCATGTGTGTGTACCTGTTACGCATGCAGGAGTTCTACCGATGGAAACACAATATTGGCCTCAGCGACACGGTCGAAGGCGACAAACTCGGCGACTGGGTTAGAGCCACAGAAGACTATTGGGACACCATAGAAGAGCATGAATTCAAACCCGTTGAAGTAGATGGCAACATGCATGACCCGTTTGATTGCGATGCCATCAACGAGTCCTTAAAAGGTCAAACAGACCTTGTCTACAGTGCCGGCGTTGGCCGACTGGGCCAGCCACATTTTGTACTGGCAACCTGCATTGAACGCAGCGACACTCCACACCCGCGGATCGAGTGCGGCGCAGAACTCGCTCGTGACTCCATTACACTACCTGCCATGATGCGCGATGGCACCATTTATATTCGCCACGATAGCATTGTCCGTATGTTGTGGCAGATGGTGGCAGAGTGGCGCCTGAAAAGACCACCAGGGCCTATGCAGCGACTGGTCGAACACTACCAGCTCGACGACACCGAATGCAGCAATAACACGCACATTAACAGTACGGCGCCGGCGCCAGTCGTCGAGGCGGCGAAGCAGTTCAGCACTTTGATCAATCACCACGAGCAGGGCGAAATCCGTGTCGTTAAAGCACTCGGTGATCAGTACCTGCAAATGATCGCCAAGCTTCAGGGCAGGCGCAGCGAAGCCTTTGTCAGAGCCGTTGGCGACCTGCTGGCCGACAGCCTCGGCAGCTGGCCCTATATCGCAGACCGGCAATCAACTATTCATCTTGATTTCTGGCTGGCCGGGTTATCCGGTATTCGTGAAGATCTGTTTCAGAAAACACCACTATCGCAGCAACTATCGACAGCGGCGCCAAGTATTGCGAGCCTTGCCGATCATCTGCCGCGTGAGCAGGCACGCTGGCGCCATGTTGCAGAACAGCTACTCGAACAGTTTCAACGCGACGGCACAAAACTGAATGCCGAGGCCGTGATTGACAAGACCCTGGACGCAACACCGCATGACTGAATTTACCGAAGTCACTCCTGCCTCACATATCTATGTGGCACAGAATGCACTCGAACCAACACTGTGCGCCAGCATCATTGAACGCTTTGAAGCCGCAACCGATGAGCAGTACCAGGGGCGTATCGGCCAGACCGAGAACCTGAACCTCGACATAAAACGCTCGACCGATCTGGTCATTAGTGGCAAGCCACACTGGAAAGATATCGACACCGCGCTGTTTCAGTCACTCGCTCACGGCGTGCGCTTTATGCAGGCCGGTCATCCTTTTTTCCGCGGTCGATTTAAGGACTTTGGCTATGCCATACAACGCACCGACGAAGGCGAATTCTTTCACTGGCACGTCGACAGCGGCAGTCATTCCTTTAGCGACAGGCAGCTCGTTGCAATCTGGTACCTCAATGATGTCGAAGGCCCGGGTGGTGAAACCGAGTTCCGACATCAGAACATCAAGATAAAACCACAGACGGGCAAGCTTGTGTTGTTCCCGCCGTTCTGGACACACGAACATCGCGGCGTCACGCTGACTCGCGGAGTAAAATATATCGCCACCACCTGGATACTATTTGCTTGATTCCACCATCGCATATTGCCGGGTGTCAGTCACCGCAATCAATCCGGGCAATCATACAGAACGTTCATTCAGAGCGTTCCTTCAGAGCAATCAGGGTTAGCCGTGTTAACACGTATCGAAAATGTATTGAGCACCGACGAACTCGGCCAAATCACTTCATTAATTAACAGCGCTCAGTGGCGTACCGGACAACACAGCGCCGGTGAACATGCGGCTCAGCAAAAAGCCAATGAAGAGATGGATCAAAGCTGCGACAGCTGGAAGGCGATTAACCAACTGGTGGTTGGGCGCCTGTACCAGCATCACGAGTTTCAAAGCGCGGTACTTCCGTCCAAGGTGTCCGCGGCTTTTGTATCGCGCTACTCTAGCGGCATGCGTTACCAGCCCCACGTCGATGATCCGGTCATGGGCACAGCCAATGGTCGCTACCGCAGCGATGTTGCCGTCACCGTTTTTTTAAGCGACGCACAATGCTACGACGGCGGTGAACTGTGCATACACACCCGCTACGGCCCTGTTAGTATCAAGCTGTCAGCAGGTTCTGCCGTGGCCTACCCGGCTTCAAGCCTGCATGAGGTAACCGAGGTAACCAGAGGCGAGCGCCTTGCCTGTGTGTTATGGGCGCAAAGCCTGGTAAGAAGCGCCGAGCAACGCGAAATTCTGAGCGACCTCGATGACGCCAGACAGGCATTGCACCTATCCGCATCTTCCGCACGGGTTACATCCACCGTTGATCGTGCATACACTAATCTGTTGCGACTATGGGCGGAGGTGTGAGGATTGTAGTTTTCCGGGAGCTTGAGTTCCCATTGCTTACGACCGCCACGACCGGGGTCAGTCGTAACGCTTGTGGTAACTGCGCCGCAACCCTGCTCGCTGCACGATGACCCCAACGATTTCGCTTAAGCTTTCATCGATTGTTGTTGACTGATACTGGTCGCTAAGCGCTTCCAGTAACCAGCCACCGCTGTCGCTGCGCACCAGCTGCCGAAACAGCATTTCGTCAGCCTTTTCCACCAGTACATAACTGCCATCGGTAGCGCGCCCGGTTGGATCGATTACAATGATGCAGCCCTTTCTAAATTCAGGCTCCATACTCTTATCAAGCACACGCAGTGCAAATGGCTCTGCATCGGTGCAGGTACTGGGCTCATCGGCAATCGCCCCTGAAGCACCCGTTACTGCTGCAGCGGCTCCATCGGGCGCCTGCTTAAAGAATTGAATTTTGTGTTCTGACACGCTGCTTTAAACTCGTAACTCAGTCACTCATACGCCAAGGCATGAGTACATCAACCAGCCCCACACTCCATGCTTTTACCAGGCTCATATCGTCCATACGATGATACTGCACGCGCATGGTAAAGGCGCTGCCAGTAATGATTGATATCGCTGCAATGAACGACCCGAGCGCCAGAGTTGAAATACCACTGATCGACTGCCCCACCGTGCAACCCAGTGCCAGTACGCCACCGAAACCCATCAACAAGCCTCCGGTCAGGTGGTTTATCATATCGCTGCGATCATTGAACGTTTCGATTGCATAGGTGCGACTGACAATCGCATATAAAAACGACCCGGCGATTACACCGAGCACCACCGCTATGCCAAAATTGATACTGGCACCGGTATAGGTCATCAGGTAGCTAAGCGTATTGCCAGTGGGCGCAATAAAGCTCATCGCCTCGACCGGCACCGGATCAAAATCATCTATACCGATGTAACCCGTGGTAAACCACGCTGCCACAATAATAAGCCCGATCACAATGCCCGCCACGAGGTTTTCACGGTTATCCCAAACAGCTTTTTGCCGCAGCGCCCAGCCAATCAGCAGTGCCGCGACGACCAGCCCGACAATCCACCGTATCACCGGCGTTGCCTCAAAACCAAACAGGGACCCCAGCACTGTCGCCAGGCCCTGATCTGCAATGCCGCGCTCGCCGAGATCTACTGCCAGTGGCTCGACGTAATTCACACGAAACACAGCTAGCAAGCCACGCAACGTCATGTACGCAGAGATGGCCAGTACCAGCAACACGACCAGTGACTTCAGATTTCCGGACCCGACACGCACCAGTGTGCGCTGACCACATCCGCCACCCAGTGTCATACCCGCGCCGAACAACAACCCGCCAACGATGTATCCCACCCACCCAAAGTTGGTGGTTCGATAGATGCTGCTGCCGATGTCCACCAGACCGGTCAGCTCCAGAATCTGCGCACCAGCCACGGCGATACCCATTGCCAGTACCCAGGCACCAAGGCGCCCTTTGAGCCCCATATTGACCCAGTCACTGACTGCACCCATCGTGCAGAAGTTAGTGCGGTTGGCGACTGCGCCAAACACAAGCGCCAGCAAAAAACCGATGCCGGTCACCAGGTGGATGTTGGTAAATTCCATAAGCTGCCTGATCTGCTGACTGTCTAGGTCAGGCTTTCTTCAACCGAAATGTAAAGCTGTCGCCTTCTTCGCCAGATTCGAGCAATTCATTGCCAGTCTGTTTGGCAAACGCCTCGAAGTCTTTTACGGAGCCTGGATCAGTCGAGATGATCCGAAGAATCTCACCGGACTGCAGATCTTTCAGCGCTTTCTTTGCACGCAGTATCGGCATTGGGCAATTGAGCCCACTCGCATCAAGCTCTTTGGTAAAGTCGCTCACCTTGTTTCCT
Organism: uncultured Granulosicoccaceae bacterium; assembly: GCA_964389335.1. Classification (GTDB taxonomy): domain Bacteria; phylum Pseudomonadota; class Gammaproteobacteria; order Granulosicoccales; family Granulosicoccaceae. The sequence goes on along the minus strand of CAYMFQ010000152.1, from coordinate 1,511 downwards.
CGTTTTTCCACGTTGACAAGTTTGGTGAATAGCTGGTAGCGGCAGATAAGTGCCGGTCTAGTCGTGCTCACCCATGGGTCGCGGCGGGCGCTTTTGTTTCAGCAACCGCTCTGCCTGTTCCGGGGACTCTGCGAACATCATACGGAAAGTGGTCCCCCGGGTAACACTGGGCGAATTCCGACATTCCCGCACGTACGCCTTGGCGTCCCGATAGCTCTGATGAGACTGCAGGTGCGTCAGTTGCTGAAACGGGTTTATTTCGAACACGTGGTAGCTCACAATCTCACCTTATTACTGTGGTTCAGCACATTCAATATGCCCTAAGAAATATGCCTGCGAAAGGCCCGCGGTGCTACAGTCCCGCGCAGAAATGCCCACTGGTTGCATTCATATCCGACACTTTCTCAGTACCATCATCCCATGCCATTGCTCAGCGCCTCCCTTAACATCAAAGATCGCCACTGCATTGCAGTCGGACCGTCCGCCGTTGGTACTGCACACTGGCTCAGCCAGCACGGCGCCAGGGTCACGCTGTTCGAAGTACCGTCGCAAGCGCATGCAGACCTGAATTGTCACGGCAGAGCCGTCACCGTGCAAGATCTGGAACAGTGCTGGCTAGTTGTTGCCTGTAGTGAAGACCCTGAAACCAACGAGCGCATTCGCGGCTGGTGCGAGGAAAAAGCTATTTTCTGTTTTGCCGCTAACGACCTCGAGCGCAATAGCTGGCAACTACGTAGAGCCGGTGCGGATTCTTCGCCAGGTACAGGCAACGTCGCACTGGTCGGCGCCGGCCCCGGAGACCCGGAGCTTCTGACGCTGCGGGCACTAAGATTGATCCAACAGGCGGATGTCATTGTCTACGATCGGCTTGTCAGCGATCCGATTCTCGGCTGCTGCAATCCGGCAGCTGAATTTATCTACGCCGGTAAAGCCAAGTCCAATCACACGCTGCAGCAGGAAACCATCAACCATCTGCTTGTCAGGCTGGCACAGCGGCCTGCAAACGTAGTACGGCTCAAAGGTGGCGACCCATTCATCTTTGGCCGCGGTGGCGAGGAAATCGAAACGCTGGCCGATCATCAGATTCCGTTTCAGGTGGTCCCGGGAATCACAGCCGCCAGCGGATGTGCCGCCTTTGCCGGTATTCCACTCACCCATCGGGACCACGCACAGTCCTGTGCGTTCGTCACCGGACACCTGCGCAACGGCGAGATCAACCTCAACTGGCACGAACTGGTATCTGCACAACAAACCGTTGTCGTGTACATGGGGCTGACCGGCCTCGAAAAAATTTGTGAATCACTGATTCAGCACGGACGCCGACCGGACACCCCCGCCGCACTGGTGCAACAGGGCACCCAGCCGCAACAACGCGTATTCGCAAGCACCCTGCAGGACCTGCCTGCACTGGTCGCCCGCAGTGAAGTCAGCGCACCGACTCTTCTAATCATTGGCGACGTGGTAACACTGCGCAATCGACTGGACTGGTTTACGTCAACGTTGGGTGCTTA
>CAYMFQ010000151.1:11417-13442 GCA_964389335.1 uncultured Granulosicoccaceae bacterium | reverse complement strand
TCAGCTTCGTTAGCAGCAATAGAGATATAAGCGGCCGGCTGTACCTCGATGATGCCAAGTGTCTGGCCTGGCACCAGCATTGATCCGCTGCGCCACTTGTTCAGCAGCTGTGCCTGATAGGGTTCAACCGAGGTGATAATCTGTGTCGATGCAATTTCGGGCTTAACCCGATCGGTTAGTGACGCACCCAGTTCATCGAGTATTGCTTCACGTGCGGCGGTTACTTCCGCGTTGGATGGCGAACGTAAAATAAAGAAGCCAAACTCGCGTTCCACAACCTGGCTGGTGGCTTCGCAGGAGCTTGCCTTAAGCGCACGGTCTATCAGTGAAAACACACCGTTACCAGGGGCGAGCTCACCAATTAATACGGTGTCTCCGGACAGCGGAATGGAGCCCTGTACCGTAGCGCCATTGTAGGCGGCAAACTTCGGTTGCAGGTTGTCGATCTGCATCAGCGCTCTGATCGTCAGTTGGCTCATTCAGCATACTCCGAGTAGATGTCACGCCACGGTCTGTGCTGGTGTGCGACTCTTTTAATGTTGATCAGATGCAGCGCGGTAACGTTGTCTGAGGTGATCGATCCTGACCAGGTGCCGGTGCCAAGCATAAAGCTCGGTTCCAGATCGGTTGAGTAACCCATTCCGCCATGTATAGCCGGAGTGTTCACGAGCACACGACCAGTCGGTATGCGTGAGAATTGCGCGATGATGTCAGCATCATGGCTGTGCACCACACTGCTGTGTCCCCAGCCACCGAAGCGTGCGATGCTATTGGCTATATCAATACTGTGGTTGCTGTCCCGACCTTCGTAAAAGGCCAGCACCGGGTTCAGCTTTTCCGCTGACAACGGGCGCTCCCAGCCTACGGTTGATTCTTCGGCTACAAGGCAGCGAGTGCGAGGTGTAACGTCAAAGCCTGCAGCCTTTGCCAGTACCTGCGGCGACTGTCCGACATACTGCGGGTGAATCTGGCGGTCTTTGGTAAAGATGACGGCACCGAGTCGATCTGCTTCGGCGTTGGTGCAAAAGTAGGCGCCCTTTAAACCAAGTTCATGGCGTAACTCACGAGCAATACCACGGTCGGCGATGATGGCCTGTTCAGAAACACATGCGGTGCCATAGTCAAATGACTTTGACTCGACGATCATCTCTGCAACCTCATCGAGTTCACCGGCCATTGATGCATGAACATAGCAGGGCACATTACCGGCACCCACTGCAAGTGTCGGCTTACCCGATGAATACGCGGCCTTAACCATGCCAGGTCCGCCTGTCGCCATAACCACACTGGTGCGGCGGTGTTTCATCAGTTCGGCAGTGCCCTCAATGCTGACTTCATCAAGGCACTGGATCAGGCCTTTGGGTGCGCCAAGTTGTTCCGCGGCTTCTGCCATAACACGAGTGGTTTCCATGCCGCACGCCACTCCACGCGGATGCGGTGCGCACACAATAGCGTTACCGGCTTTAACCGCCGATAAAACCTTAAAGATAATGGTGGAGGTCGGGTTGGTAACCGGGATCAGTGCCGCGACCACACCCATTGGTTCACCGAACGCCGCTACTTTGGTGACACGGTCCTGCCACAACAGTCCAAGGGTGGTCACGTCACGCAGATGATCGGCAACCGACAGTGCATTGAACAGGTTTTTAACGCGCTTGTCCGGTGCATTGCCATAGCCGGTTTCATCGACAGCCAGTTGTCCAAGGCGTGCCGCTTCGGGCTCAATGGCCTGCGCCATCGCATCGACCATTTCATTAATTTGAGACGGCTGAAACTCGCGGAATTTAAGGTAGGCATCAAACGCCGTGGTCGCTGCCCGTCGCGCCGCGGCAATGGAGCGGAGGTCTTTATCCATTACTGGTCCGCTCCTGTTATGTTCTGATTAAACCCGTGTTTGGCCATAGTCGACAGCTGCGCGTGCACGGCGTCGGTGGAGTCGGTGGTTATGCCAAGGCTCAGCAGTCGTCTGCCGCTTGCGGTCAGGTCTGTGCCCAGTATGGAAGACGCGAGCGTCAGCATCGATTG
>CAYMFQ010000151.1:0-11317 GCA_964389335.1 uncultured Granulosicoccaceae bacterium | reverse complement strand
CCGACCAGACAGTTATCCAGGCTACCGGTACTAACGATTGCCTGATTACTGTTGCTATGGCGTGGTGCGCTGTCGCCGGTTTCCTGTGTAACATGGTAACGACCAACCGGACCGTTGCCGTTTAAGGCAATGCCGCTGCGCATCGCATCAAGTTCCGATGCATAGGCCGAAAACAGTTGCACCGACGCACCGTTTGACAGGCACAGCGCTGCCAGCAGTCGGGCATCATTGCCGCCGCCCAGTACGGTTACCCGCTCAAACGGCGTCGCTTTTGAAAGGGGCTGAGCCGGTTGTTCGGTAACAGCCTGCAGAAAGTCGTCAAACTCCATGTGCAGGCGTGCTAGTCAGCATCCGTGAGTGAGCTGAGTATTGATTCAAGCTCTTCATGCGGACGCGGAATAACGTGCACAGAGATAACTTCGCCAACCTTGTTAGCGGCCACTGAGCCAGCATCGGTTGCCGCTTTGACTGCGCCAACTTCACCGCGTACCAGAGTGGCGATCAAACCGCCCCCGGATTTGCTTTGGCTTACGATAGTAACGCTGGCCGCTTTAACCATTGCGTCGGCAGCTTCAATCGCCGCCACCAGTCCACGGGTTTCGATCATACCCAGTGCTGTTTGTCCTGCTGCCATAATGGCTTATCCCCTGTAATTGATGGGCTTGTGTTTGTTACGAAAACTGTCTGGCCTGTCGGCGCTTATATTTCCTGTCGCCGCTTCAGTGCAGCGACAGGTGTTGTGCATTTGAGCACATCAGGAATGAACCGCGTCGACCACGGCAATTGCGGCACAGTCAACCGGGGCACCGGATGTCTCGGCCGATACTCTGGCAGCAGAACCGTGCGCCAGCAGCACCAGATCACCGACACCTGCACCGCAGGTGTCGACTGCCACAATGGCGGGTTGTCTTGCGGGCTCTTTCTTCTTGCCGGCGCCATCAACCGTTTCGACCAGCAACAGCGTTTTACCGCGCAGGCTGTCCGGTTTGATCGTGGCGGTAACCGTTCCTGTAACTCGTGCCAGTCGCATCAGAGGTTTCGCAAATAGCGCTCGGTTTCAACCGGCGTAACCTGTTGCGACATGAATTCAATTTCACGTTCTGCCTGCATCACGAGGATGCCAAACAGGTGTTCCCCCATTAGTTCCTGCAGGAATGTGGAGTCTTTCGCCAGTGCCACCGCGGTAGCCAGGTCTGTGGGAATGGGCTCGGCGTCTTCCAGCTCGTAAGCATTGCCTTCGCACACCGGCGCTGGCTGCATATTTTGCTCAATACCGTCGAGACCTGCCTTGATTTCTGCTGCAAGCAACAGATAGGGGTTGCAGTCGGCGCTGCCATCGCGTTTTTCAAAGCGCGTGGCGCTGTCGCTGCCTTCTATAACACGCAGTCCGACGGTGCGATTGTCGTAGCCCCATGCGGTGTTGATCGGGCAGAACGTGTAGGGTGCCCGGCGTCTGTAGGCGTTTGGTGTGGTGGCACTGCAAAGCGCCATTTCCGCCATACGCGACTGAACACCTGCGAGGTAAGACTTACCGGCATCACTGAATTTACCGCCATCGGAAAACACGTTTTTACCGTCTTTCCACAGCGAATGATGGACATGAAACCCGTTGCCCGACTCTTCATAGAATGGCTTGGACATAAACGTAGCCAGATAACCATGCCGCTTGGCCAGTTGTTTGACCAGTGAGCGGAACATGACTACCCGGTCTGCCGATTCCAGTGCAGTGCCGTAGCGAATATTCACCTCTACCTGGCCGGCCGCATATTCCGGGTTACTCTGCTCGATCGGAATATCCATTTCGTTGATCTGCTGACGAATCGGGCCCAGCACGTGTTCGAGCTCGGCAGCGCGCTCCAGTGAGTAGACCTGAATGCCACTGTCTTTTGGCTTGAGAGTTTCCGGGTCGAGCAGGTAGAACTCGAGTTCGGTGCCAATATTGATCTCGTAGCCCATAGCGGTTGCGCGTTCGACCTGTGAAACCAGAGCCTGACGCGGGTCGATGGGTACTGGCTTGTGGTCCATGCCTTCAGTTCGGCCCATGCAAAACGCGACGCCCGGCTCCCATGGCATGGCGACCGGCTTTGACAACGGAAACAGGTGCATGTCCGGATAACCGTTATCGAAGTTGACATAGGGGGTGTCCCACACGTCGCAGGTCATATCCACTGCGTAGGTGGCAATAGACATCGCATTGCCACTCTGGCAAATGGTGTCCCAGTGACTCGCCGGAATACGCTTACCGCGCATCACACCGTTCAGGTCGCCGATACCCATCGCGACTGTGTGTGTACCTTCAGGCAACGAAAAATCTTGTGCAGACAATGCAAAATCCCCCATTCGAGTGGCGTGTGATCAGCGCTGGCGAACGGTGCCGGCGAATCTCACTTTGTTTTTCACGACTGCGCCCCCGCAATGCAATCGGGGCGGGCAGGCCGTGGACAGAGCCGCTACTTTAGCGCTGTTCCGGCTCCGTGTCGCTTAGCGTTGCCGCTGACCTTTGGTGCAGATCAATGTCGCCGGCCAGTGTCGCTAACACGGGTAACCTCAACCAGTATGGATACCGGGCTCAGCAGACGCACATTCCAACGGTGTCGGCAGGTAATTCGCGCGTTTGCGTGCCAGGGCGATGCGCCGTTTTTGCCTGAATATCAATGGCTGCGCAATCACTGTATACAGTATCCAGTGTCTCGATATACTATATCCACTTTGGTGTCTGCTACGCAACCTCGGCGAGGGCCCAACATGCAAAACGCAACTAAAAATGTGGCAGGGCGAGTAAAATCCGGCCACACCAACGCTATCGTCGTCGGTGCTGGCATCGCCGGGGTAACAACGGCGCTGGAGCTGCGACGTCGCGGGGCCCGGGTGCGGTTGATTGATCGCTGGGAGCCCGGTAACTCGCGCGCAGCCTCCACAGACTACAATCGCATCATCCGGGCGATTTCAGGGCGCGACGAGTTCTACACCAGCTGGGTTCGGCAGGCGCGTCTGCGCTGGCTTGAGCTACAGGCGCAAACCGGTCAAAAACTCTACTACGAAAACGGCACGCTGATTCTGGCAACCGAGGGCCACTGCCACTGGGAAGACGCAACCAGTGCCACCTTCGACAAGCTCGGTGTGCCGTATCATCGCTTTTCGCCAGCTGAAGTCGAGCAGCGCTTTCCGCAGTTTCAGGTGCCGGACATCGCCTATGCGTTGTACGAGCCGGAGTCCGGCATGGTCATGGCGCATCGTGCGGTCGTGTCCATTGCACAGATGTTTGAGCGCGAGGGCGGTGTTATCGAACGCGGGCGCGTCACCACCGATCATGATGAACGCCTGCTGCTCAACGACAAACCATTACAGGCAGATGTAATAGTGGTTTGCACCGGTGCATGGATGGGCGATATGTACCCGAAGACCATCAAGCCCATCGGCAGAGTGCAGGGCATCAATGTGCTGTATACCTCCACCCCTGATGGCAAGGCATCGTTTGATCAAACCCACATGCCGTGCTGGATTGATCACGGGCAGGGTAGCTTTGGCTTGCCGTCGGTTGAAGGCTCAGGCGTAAAAGCCGCCGTTGTGATACCGGAAGTCATCGACATTGAAAATGATGAGCGCATCGTCAAGCGTGAGTCGCTGGCACGTACGCGTTCCTATATCGCCAGGCGTTTTCCCGAGCTCGTCGGCGAGCGTGTGGTCGACTCAAAGTTTAATGCCATTATCATTACACCTGATACCCACTTTATCTGCGACTGGCACCCGGAACATAGCAATGTGTTACTGGCGGGAGGCTGCAGCGGACATCTGTTAAAGCACGGGCCGGTGTTTGGAGACTTTACCGCCGGTGTCGCACTGCATGAGTATGGAACGGCAGATCGATTCAAGATTGCAGGCCGACGAAAATTATCGCCGCAGGAGAGTCCGTCGGGCAGATAACCGCTTTGTGGTGGAGTTGCCTCCTAATCAGGTGAATAATTGCATGACTTAACCGGTCAAACGCCTATCCATTGGTTGACGCGTATAAGCGCGGAGCTTTACTGTCATATGCAGGCTGACGACAGCCTCTGGTAAACAGCCATAGATATTCAGGTGGTTATGACTGATGAATACCCCAGTAGTATTGAGCACACGCAAATAATAGCTACCTTACAGTAGTGCCTGCGCTTCAGCATTAGCTGGAGCCAGTGTCCACCTGCACACGATAAACCTGTGCCGCGGTGCGCCAAAATAAATCCTGTTGCGCAGAATCCGGTAAGTCCTTAACTGATTGCAAAAAACCGTTGTAGATAGTGTCGAATGAAGCGCACAGTCCATCTACCGGAAAGTTTGATGCAAACATGGCGCGCTCAGATCCAAAGGTATCAATGCAGAACCGGATAATGTCGATGTTATCGTCGAGTAGCCATGGTTTGCCGGGCAGTCCGATGCCGGATATCTTTACATAAGTTTGTGGCAGTCTGGCAAAGGCGGTAAGTGCCTCGCGCCATGCACTAAGCCCTGCCTCTGAACGATCTGATGGCAGCCCGGCATGGTTCAGAATAATGGGTACCTCGGGTGCTGTTCGTGCCAGGTCCACAGCCTCATGTAAATGCCACCACGGTGTTTGCAGATCAAACATTAGTCCGTAATCACCGAGCATTTGAAAACCTATCCGAAATTCCGCATCGCACATACCACCGGCTGGTCCGCCAGGCGCCGGGTTGGCTCGCGGTTTGTGACGCACAGACCGAACAATTGGCAGTGCCTTAAACGCTTCAAGCGTGTCACGTAAATCAGCGCGATTCAGCCATGCCTGTGCAACATGTGCGGCAGGCTTGCCGGTGTCATTGTGCAACTGCTGTATCCACTGAGCCTCGCCGACCGGGTCCGCAGGGTCCCATTCGCCTTCCATGGTAACGGTGGCGACGACGTTCCAGTCGGCGCTGCACGCGGCATAGTCTGCTGGCAGGAAAGGCTTTCGAATTGAGGAATAATCACCGTAGCGAAATTCGATCATCGGCTCATCCCGCAGCCACGGATGATAATTCCGGACCGGATCCCAGTAGTGATGATGTGCGTCGATAATATTCATGGTGCCTGTCCGGATCGCTCATCGCGATGATACGGCATCGGCCGGCACAAGTGTGTCACGTTCCTCGACGAAGCATGGAAATGATGAGCCTCAGGTCTATACCTGACGTCTAGTAATGAATGACTTGCCCCCCATGCGTGTGCCCTATGCTATCAATGCGCTGGCAGTAAGGGCCGACAGGCCGCCGCCACGGATCTTTTTTCGACTGGTTGCATCTGACGGCACCGGGTAAGTTATTTACAATTTTTGGATATGAATATGAGTATGAAATATTTGGCAGCATCACTGGTAGCGGCAGCATTGTTGTCCGGCTGTGGCAGCAGTTCTGACAGCGATTCTAACAATAGCGAGATGGAGGAAAACGCATCGTACGTTGGTCAATGGCGCACCGCGTGTGTCACGTCCGACGTCGTACCGGCGCAGGATACCTTCTTTGAATTTCAACTGAGCTTCGATGCCGACGGCTGGCAGTATCAGCAAGACGCCTACCTTGATGAGGCGTGCACCATGCAAATGGCTGGTACGGAGGAAACGGGCGTTTCGGTCCGGGGCACCATTACAAGCTCAGGGTCGTTTACCGAGGGAGAAGAGGTTACAACCGGCGACGGACTTGTGGCCACAACCCTCAGTCTCACAGTCGATGCATTTAGTAATACGCTTGATGAATCCGGTGAAGAAGCAGCCGCAGCCATCGGCAGTATGGCTGATACTCTGGTGCATGTAAGTGATGTCGATCAGCTGTTTATTGACGGAGTTGCTTTTGGGATTGGCGTGGACGCCAATAGCCTGCTGCTGACGTTGCCGTTTGATCGCGTTCAGTAGTTTTTATAAAAGTTATGTCGTCGGCCGCGATCAAGTGGCCGGCGTGACGATAGGCTGGCCAGGGCATATTCAGGTGCAATCCGGCGCACTCGTACCAGCGCGGGTTCTGCCGCGCAGACTCCTGGTGCTGCAATTCGTGTCTCGGCCTGCTGCAATTTAAACGCTATCCGTATGGGCCGCCGCTCGTTACCGTAGATCGTCTGTCAATGATGATTCACGGAAGCGAGCGCTTATGGTCAGCCCGGTAACAAGTAGTTCACGCAGAAATTTTCTAAAAGCTGGCGTAGTAACAGCTGCCAGCCTGCCGTTTTTGAAGGTACTGCCGGTCAGTGCGGCCAGCAAAGATGTTTTAGTGGTGACCACCGGTCAGACCATAAACAGCCTCGACTTACACCGTACCGGCACTAACCGACCGAGCTATCAGGTCGCCGTCAACTGCTACGACCGACTGGTGACCTTTGGTACCCGTACAACGGATGATGGCGGGTTTGCTTACGATTCCACCGTTATTGAACCTGAACTGGCTGAAAGCTGGAGTATCTCCGAAGACGGGCTGACGATGACTTTCACACTGAAGGACAACGCGGTCTTTCAGGATGGCTCGCCGGTCACGGCGGCAGATGTAAAGTGGTCGTTTGATCGAGCGGTGTCGGTAGGTGGTTTCCCAACCGTGCAAATGAAAGCAGGCGGGTTAGTTAAACCGGAGCAATTTACCGCAGTCGACGATAAAACCTTCACGATCACTCTCGATAAACCATCCAAGCTGGCCTTGCCTGATCTGGCGGTACCGGTGCCGTTTATCATCAATTCTAAAGTTGCCATCGCTAACGCAACCGATGACGACCCGTGGGCCATGGAATACCTGCACAAGAACACGATCGGTTCCGGTGCGTTTAAGGTCATCAAGTGGGCCCCCGGTGAACAGCTGGTATATGAGCGTCACGACGCCTGGGTAGGCGGTCCTATGCCCGAGGTCAAGCGCGTGGTCATACGCGAAGTACCCAGCCAGGCAACACGGCGTGCACTGGTTGAGCGCGGCGATGTTAACCTGTCGTTTAACATCCCGAATAAAGATGCAAAAGAACTGTCAGACAACGTTGAAGATGTCAGCGTGTGGTCCACACCGATAGACAACTGCATTCACTGTGTTGGCCTGAACACGAAGTTCGAACCGTTCCAGGACCCTGATGTCCGCAAAGCGGTGGCGTGGTCTATTCCGTATGAAGAGATATTCCAGACTGCCGCCTACGGCAAAGGCGCACCCATGTGGGGTGGTGCTGCAAAACCCGAAAGCGCCGCATGGCCACAGCAATCTCCATACAGCACTGATATGGATAAAGCGCTGGCTTCACTTGAAGCTTCAGCTTTTCCCAAGGGTTTTAGCGTACCTTTTTCTATCAGCCTCGGTTCCGCAGACTGGATGGAGCCAACAGCACTGTTGATTCAGGAAAATCTCGCCAAAATCGGTATCACCAGTGAGATCGAAAAAATCCCCGGTGCCAGCTGGCGTACCGCCGCACTGGTTGAAAAAAGACTCGATCTGCATCTGGAGAACTTTGGCGGCTGGTTAAACTATCCGTGCTACTACTTTTTCTGGGCCTACAAGGAAGGCCATTTGTTTAACTCGTCGAACTACAGAAATGACGAGGTCGAGCAACTCATCGACGAAACACTGCACATGGCAGTCGAAGATCCGGCCTACGAAGGCAAGATGAAACGCCTGTTTGAAATTGCCTTTGAAGACCTGCCGCGTATCCCTCTGTGGCAACCGGCACTTAACGTAGCGGGTAATGGCGCGGAAGGGTATGAGTTCTGGTTCCATCGGCAACTGGATATTCGTGGCCTAAAGCTCACTTGATGGGTTGCCACAGCAAAGGGTGTGTACGCTATTGCATAACCTTTACCTTACCTGGTTAAACGATGCAGGCTGGCACCTTCCCGCGCATGCTCGGGCGCAGACTGCTGCAAACGATACCGGTTGTCATTGGTGTGGTGCTGGTCAGCTTTCTGCTGACCCGTGCCTTGCCGGGTGATCCGGCCGCTTATTTTGCAGGCCCCGCGGCAAGCCCTGAATCTATCGCTGAAATAACCGCTGCATTGGGCCTCGATAAACCGCTGCCGGTGCAGTTTGCCCTGTATGTAAAAGATCTGTCTCAGGGGAATCTGGGGCAGTCCCTGTCCACGGGGCAACCGGTACTGGCTGATCTCGCGAAAAGACTACCAGCGTCGCTTGAACTGACGCTATTCGCACTGTTGTTATCTTGCTCTGTAGCGGTGCCACTGGGTATCGCGGCGGCGACCCGACCCGGCTCATGGCGTGATCACCTGTGCCGTCTGCTGGTCACCGCCGGCGTATCGCTGCCCACGTTCTTTACCGGCATCGTATTGATCTATGTGTTCTATTACTTACTCGGCTGGGCACCATCACCGCTTGGTCGACTCGATTTTATTTATATTGAGCCAGACACGGTGACCGGCTTTTATCTAATAGACAGCTTGCTCACCGGTGACATGGAAACGTTTATTGGTGCGCTGAAGCAGTTACTGTTGCCTGCAATTACACTGGCACTGTTTACCCTGGCGCCCATCGCGCGTATGACGCGTGCATCCATGTTGGCAGCGTTGTCGGCAGACTATGTGCGCACCGCTCGTGCGCTCGGGCACAGCAACTATACCGTCGTCTTTACCTATGCCTTTCGCAATGCCATGTTGCCGGTGGTGACCACACTCGGGATGGTGTTTTCATTCACCCTCGGTGCCAATGTACTGGTAGAGAAAGTATTCGCATGGCCAGGTATCGGTTCCTATGCGGTGGAAGCGCTGGTTGTATCTGACTATGCGGCAGTGCAGGGCTTTGTCCTGGCAATGGCGCTGTTGTTTGTAGCCTTAAACCTGTTGATCGATATCATCGCTGCACTGATCGACCCGCGTATGTCAGCGGGTGAATCATGAAACCTGTAGACAGCGCAGCTGCCGAGCTTACTATTGCATCGGACGCTGTGCCTAGTATTACGGATAACGATGAAGTATCCGCGCGTCCCGTAGACACGCAAGCATCTAAAGCCTCACAGTTCTGGGCAATCGCAAAGTCCAATCCGCTGTCGATGGTGGCCTTTGGACTGTTTTTACTTCTGGTACTGATCGCGATAGTCGGGCCACACGTGGTGCCATTTGATCCACTGGCATCAAATGCTGCTATGGCATTGCAACCGCCATCTGCCACACACTGGTTTGGCACCGACAACCTCGGGCGCGATGTATTTAGCCGGGTGGTTGTCGCAACGCGGCTCGACTTATCTATCTCTGTAATGGCGGTGTTGTTGTCACTGCTGATTGGCAGTTTGCTGGGTGCCGTTGCAGGCTACGCCGGCGGCTGGGCGGATGCGGTGGTCAGCCGTGTCATGGATACCATTATGGCGTTTCCGCTGTTTGTGCTGGCGATGGGCATTGTGGCCGCACTTGGCAATACCATTGAAAATATTGTTTATGCCACGGCTATCATCAACATACCGTTCTACGCACGGCTGGTACGCTCCGAGGTACGCATCCGACGTGACGCACCATTTGCTCAGGCGGCGCGGCTATCCGGTATGAGCCATACACGGGTGTTATTGTTTACGTTGTTACCCAATGCGCTGCCACCGATGATGGTGCAGATGTCATTGAACATGGGCTGGGCCATTCTGAATGCTGCAGGCTTAAGTTTTATCGGGCTGGGTGTGCGGCCGCCAACGCCAGAGTGGGGCATCATGGTGGCAGAGGGCGCCAACTTTATTGTCTCTGGTGAATGGTGGCTCGCGTTGTTTCCGGGGTTGTCGTTAATGCTGGCAGTGCTAACGTTTAACCTGATGGGTGATGGTCTGCGCGACCTGGTCGATCCGAGGCAACGCCATTGAGCAGCTCCTCATTAAAGCAGGCACCATCTATCGAAGCGGTACCGGCTCTGGCACTGCAATCGCTCAGCGTCGACTTTACTACCCGACAGGGCACAGTCAATGCAGTGCGCTCGCTCGACCTGCAGGTCGGTCGAGGCCAGGTGCTCGGTGTGGTCGGGGAGTCGGGTTCCGGCAAGTCAGTCTCCGTCTATGCTGTGATGCAACTACTGGAAGCCAACGGCTTGATCAGCGGTGGTTCCATAACCTTTGATGGCATTGACCTGCTGGCATTAAATAAAAAAGAACTGCAGGATATTCGCGGCCGCGAAATCGCGATGATTTTTCAAAACCCGCGCTCGGCACTTAACCCGATTCGCAAGGTCGGCCGGCAGATTGAAGATGTACTGGTTGCGCATCAGCGCACCACTCGAGCAGATGCGAAGGATGCTGCAATCGAGGCACTGGCACAGGTAGACATTCGCGATGCCGCCAGTCGCTATCATGCCTATCCGTTTGAACTGTCCGGTGGCATGTGCCAGCGTGTGGGTATTGCATTGGCACTTGCCTGTGAGCCACGTCTGCTAATTGCCGACGAACCAACAACTGGCCTCGACATCACCACCCAGAACAGCGTCATGGAACTCATGATGGCGCTGGTTAAACAGCGGCAGATGAGTGCCATCCTGATCACGCATGATCTTGCACTGGCATCTGCCTACTGTGACCATGTGGTGGTGATGCAGCACGGCCAGCGCGTTGAAAGCGGCCCTCCGTCGGCGCTCTTTTATCGTCCGGCCAAAAGCTATACACGCACGCTGGTCAATGCCACACCACATCAGGGTAAGTCAGTGCGGGCTCTTTTGCCTGCGGATGAGTTAAGGCCATCCGATGAGTTCAGACCAGCGCTTGAAAAAAGCACACCGGGTAGTACCGTCTTATCGGTTGAAAACCTGTGTCGTACGTTCACCTCGGCAAGTGGCAGTGTAACGGCCGTAGACAATTTGTCTTTCGAGTTGCGGCACGGTGAGTGTCTGGGGCTGGTGGGCGAGTCAGGTTCGGGTAAGTCAACAACGGCTGCGATGATCGCACGGTTACTGGATACCACATCCGGTCGAATAGCTTTATCGTCTACCGACGGTACATCAACAGACATTGGTAATATCAGCGCTGCGGAGTTTATTCGCCACCCTCAGCGTGCACGCATACAGATGGTATTTCAGGACGCCGGTGACTCTATTGATCCGCGTCATACTGCCAGGCAGGCAATCGAACAACCGCTGCGTGGGCTTACCAACATGCGTCGCGCCGAGCGCCGTCAGCGCGTGGAGTCACTGGCTGAACTGACCGGTTTACCGGCACACCTGCTTAACCGCTTTCCGCATCAGCTCTCCGGTGGTCAGCGTGCGCGTGTTAACATTGCACGCGCCGTGGCGGTGTCACCGGATGTGTTGATCCTCGACGAACCAACGGCCGCACTGGATGTATCCATTCAGGCCATTGTGCTTAACCTGCTGGCTGATCTGCAGGCAGAGCTCGGTTTATCGTATCTCTTTATCAGCCA
>CAYMFQ010000150.1:10224-13515 GCA_964389335.1 uncultured Granulosicoccaceae bacterium | reverse complement strand
AGGTGAGCGTCGCTTTGTAACCGTGCGGGAGCAGGGCGCAGTAGCACCTTACTAGTCACCTGCACGGCAGTACCTCCGGTACTGCGAGTGCGTCGGATTGCACCTGAAAATGCCAGTATGATTCTCAAATAAATTCGTTTTCAGGCACAACCGGTCACACTCTCGCTACGTGGACTTCTACCCGCGCAGACTCCCAGGTGATGTAATTGTCGATTTGCGTGCCTCGTGTAGCCACTCGGTATTGATAATGCGTTAAGAGCTAACGCACATCGCCGCGTAGTGCGGTGCTATTTCAATGGAATGATCATGGACGACATTAGCCTGCTGCGCGAGGCGCGAGCGGTTTTTGCCACGGGCGGCAATATCAGTCAGCACTTCAAACACCAGAATCTTACGGATGCCGAACGCCTGAAGGTGATCGAGTATGCCTACGATCTGCAATCGGGCTCCTATACCGAAGCCGTCACGAGTGACGCCGCAATCAGAGATAACAAGCAGCAATGGGGTGCTCGGATCGCGGAGCTGCTGGCGCATTATGGTATCCAGAGCGCGCTTGATGCGGGCGTTGGAGAGGCATCGACGTTGCGCTACATTGCCGCTGCAAGCGCGCCTGAGTTGCAGTTTGCAGGCTTTGATATCTCTCTGAGCAGGCTCTGCTTTGCACGGCGTTTCCTGCAGGACGGCAACCAAAGTGCCGCGCTTTTTACCGGTGACCTGGGGGCCATTCCGGTGCTGGACAATGCCTATGACGCCGTACTATCGAATCATAGTCTGGAGTCGAATGGTGGCCGCGAGCAGCACATACTGGCGCAGATGCTACGTGCGACACGCCGCTACCTGATTCTGATCGAGCCCGACTACGAACGTGGCAGCGAAGCGCAGCGACAACGTATGGACAGCTTTGGTTATGTGCGTGGCCTGCGCTCGCATCTGGAGCAGCTGGGCGCACTCATCCTGTGTGATGAACCGTGGCACCACAACCTTAATCCACTTAACGCAGCCTCTCTGATTATTGCCGAGAAGCCAGACGGTGCTCACTGGAATGAGCCGGCTGGCCTGCCGCTGGCATCACCTTTTTCTGCTGAGCCACTCGAACATCGCGACGGTTATTACTATGCCCATGGAGACGGGCTGGCTTTCCCGGTTATCGACGGCTTTCCCTGTCTGTTACGCGAACAGGGCGTCGTCGCTACGCGGCTGGCGCTGGCTGATCTGGCAGTGGCTGCTCCGACGATTCCGGACTGGGTGGTTACCGGCGACAGTACTCACGCTGCAGCGCTACAGGATGCAAAGAAAGCAGCCTGAGTGTTTGGATTGGCGCTGATTGATAGAGCTCGACGGGAGCAGGGGTAATTAGATACGGGAGCGGCATAACGTACTGCCGCCCCTGACAGCTCAGGTGCCGGTATCGAGCCAACCATCTTCATCGCCCGGTACTGGTATAAAACGCGATACCGCTTTGAATAAGGTATCGGACTGCATCGGCTTGGTGATGTAGTCATCCATACCTGCCTCCAGGCAGGCTTCGCGGTCACCCTTTAGTGCATTAGCGGTCAGCGCAATTACCGGCATGCGCTCGCTATAGGGCATTTGATTGGTCGCTTCGAGTTCTCGCAGTTGTCGGGTGGCAGCAAAGCCATCAAGCACCGGCATCTGGCAATCCATCAACACCAGGTCGATTCCGCCCTTACCAATGCGTGCGATTGCCTCCGCTCCATCGTTGGCAACTTCAACCTGATAGTCCGCCTGTTCCAGAATCTCGGTTGCCACAATTTGGTTAATCGGGTTGTCTTCCACCACCAGAATCGTAATGGTTTCGGATGACTGTGATGTGTCTGTACTGTTGTCGGTATCGACGCGGGTTGCTGTGTCGATACTGGTCACGGTCGCCTTCTTTTTGGCAACCTTCTTTCCGGCCGAGCTTTTAGTTGTGGCCTTTTTCTTTGCGCTGGCTTTCTTTTTAGCACTGGCCTTTTTGGCACTTGCTTTCTTTGCAGTGGCTTTCTTTGCAGCAGCTTTTTTCGCTGTTTTCTTCTTTGCGGTTTTCTTTTTTGCCGTCGCTTTTTTCGCCACGTGTCCATCGGGTACGAGCTTGTCGGCGAGTGCTGTGGATATTGAATCAAACAGTCTCGAGGCGCGCACTGGCTTCACTAGCAGCGCATCGAAGTTATCCATACCTTCGTCGTCTTTACTGACCTGGTCGATGGATGTCAGCATAATCAGTTTTAGTCTGTCTCCCCCCGGTGTTGAACGGATCTTTTCTGCCAGTTCAATGCCGTCCATTTCCGGCATATGGTAGTCGAGCAACAGCAGCTCGTACGGGGTGCCGTCGTGCCGGGCCGCATCAATCATTTCGAGTGCTTTGGCACCTGAGCCGGCGCAGTCGATCTCAATGCCGAAGGGTGACAGCAGTTGTTCCATCAGTTCAAGGTTAACCGGGTGATCGTCAACCACCAGGGCGCGTGTGCCGACCACTGACGGCGGCAGTCTGTCCCGATCAACGCTATGTTTGTTTGATCGTGGCAGTGTAACGGTAACGGTGAAGACAGAGCCTGATCCAGCTGCGCTTTGTACAGTCACGTCGCCATTCATCAGGTTGATCAGCTGACGGCTGATTGTCAGGCCAAGGCCGGTGCCACCATACTTGCGAGTGGTCGATGAATCGGCCTGCGTAAAAGACTTAAACAGCTTATCGAGATTAGCCTGACTGATGCCGCAGCCGGTATCTTCGATATCAATCCTCAGTGTTGCCGTGTCGGCATTGACGTCAGTGCAGTTTGCCGTCAACGACACATAGCCAGTCTCGGTGAACTTAACTGCGTTGCCCATAAGGTTGATCAGGACCTGGCGCAATCGTTCCGGGTCACCGATCAGCCAGTCAGGTATCGATGGATTAATGTTACCAATCAGTTCAATATTCTTGCTGGCAGTTTGTGAGGCGAAGATGTCGACAACGTCGGCGAGCAGGTCGTGAGTCTGGAAATCAATGTTGTCGAGTTCCATTTTACCTGCCTCAATTTTTGAAAAATCGAGGATGTCGTTGATCACACTCAACAAACTTTGCGCAGAGTTTTGTGCAATATCAATATAGCGGTTCTGGAAGTCTTCCAGTTCGGAGCGCGACAGCAGTTCGAGCATGCCGGTGACGCCGTTTAATGGTGTGCGTATTTCGTGGCTCATGTTTGCAAGGAACTGGCTTTTGGCCTGATTGGCTGCTTCCGCAGCTTCCTTGTCGATACGCAGTTGTTCGTTCTCCATGCGATCGGATACGTCGGTAAACGAGGCCAGATA
>CAYMFQ010000150.1:7050-10124 GCA_964389335.1 uncultured Granulosicoccaceae bacterium | reverse complement strand
GACATCATGCGATCAACCGATGCATAGCCGAGAATCTCCGCGGCAGCAGGGTTTGCCTGCAACGGATTGCCGTCCAGATCAAGCTGCAGAATTCCCTCGCGTGTGTTTTCGAAAATATATTGAAAGTGCGACGCTTCTTTTAACTGCTTGTATGCCTCTTCACGGGTTTGTATTTCAAGTCTGACTCGCTCCAGCACGCGGTTGTATTCACTGGCGACCTGGCCTGCTTCAGTATGTGGTTCGACAGCAACCGGCTGGCTGAAGTCGCCGGCGTCGCGCTGGTCTTTCATGTCCGTTAGCAGATCAAGGATCTCGGTGGAGGCGTTGTGCTCTGATACGTTGAGGCCAAGGTACTCATCTTCCGCGCTGACTCGCAGTGGCTGGAACAGGTTGATCAGGCGTATCAATAGGTAACCGACGCCAAGTGCCAGCGCGCAGACAGCACTGACCCCTATACCCTGAATCAATAATTGTTCGACAACGGAGTGGTTGTTCGGAAACAGTCGCTGGTCGCCGAAGATTGCCACCATTAAAGTGCCGGCAATACCGGCCGCGCCGTGTACCGGAAATGCATTTATCGCGTCGTCGATTTTACGACGCTCAAGTGCGTAGGTGGCGAGTTGCGTTATAGTGGCTGCAATGATTCCAATCATCACGGCATCGAGTGCGCTGTACAGATGCGGACCCGCGGTTATACCGACGAGTCCCGCCAGAGTACCATTCAATACACCGCCAATATGGGGCTGGCCGGTTCGATACAAAAACCAGAAAATCAGAGTCAGAGCGCCGGACGCAGCAGCAAGTGAGGTGTTAACAACAACAGGTGCGATATTGTCGTTGTAACCAATGCCGCTTCCGCCGTTAAAGCCAAACCAGCCGAACCACAGCAGAATGACGCCAACGGTTGCCAGTGGATAGCTGCTCGCCTGTACCGTAGACTGCGAGCGCGACACTTTTGCCAGTTGGTCACTGGTGTCAGCGTTAGAGTCATTATTACCCGAACTAAAGCGCCCGATTCGTGGACCGACCACCAGCACCGCAGCGAGTGCCAGACAGCCGCCAAGAGCGTGTACAGTGGTGCCACCGGCAAAGTCGATAAAGCCCAGCTGCGCCAGCCAGCCGGGTGTTCCGCCGTCTGCTGCACCGCCCCAGATCCAGTGTCCGGCAAGTGGATAGAACAAACCGGCGATGCATACGCTGATAACCAGGTACGCGCGGTAACGAGTGCGTTCTGCCATCGCACCACCTACGATGGTGGTGGCGGCTCCGCAGAACATCAGTTGATACAGAAACCAGGCACCGTTACCCGCCGCATGATCGTAAAAAAAGCTGTCGGTGCCGAAGAACCCGGCGTAACTGCTGCCGTACATAATGGCGTAGCCAACCACCCAGTAAGTTATGGCGGCCAGCGTAAAGTCAGACAGGTTCTTAAACGCAACGTTAATACTGTTTTTCGACCGTACCAGTCCGGCTTCCAGCAGGCAAAAGCCAGCCTGCATTATCATCACCAGGAAGGCGCAGAACAACAGCCAGGTTGTATCGAGTTCAGTTAACGGTGTCATTCTTGTCAGTCATTCATTGCATCCTTATACATGGCGCAGGGTTTATACCGTGAACGCCGTTGCTAACTGAATGATTGTGGCTTGAGTGAAGCGATGCGGTAATCGTCACAAACCCTGAGCGTTTACCGGTGCATTTTTGCTGACTGAAGATGGGGTGAACAGTGCCGGATCAGTTTATTACTGAAGGTTAAAACGACCGTTGCTTCCGGTGTCGCTGAAATGACGTCTGCTATTTGACGTTGACCGTGCAGCTGACGACTTGTGGATGAAGCCCCGTGCTTACTGCGCCCGCAGCAGTGAAACCAGTAACTCGACAATGTCTTTGTCGCCAGAGTCCCGATGGGTGATCACACCCACCGAACGTGTTGCGCCGGTCTTTGAGAATGGCACAACCCGCAGAGTGTCAGGCAGGTCGCGACCAACTGGCACCACCGATACACCCAGTCCGCTGTTGACCAGTGATATCACAGCATCGAGCGTATCGATCTCCATGCGTGCGTTCACATTGATATTGCGCGCACGCAGCAGTCGATCGACGATGTGGGCAACTTCCGCGTGAGGGCTAAAACGAACGTACGGATTCTGCTCCAGCAGTGTGCGCACGGTTTTGCCGGTGGCGCCAGCGTGAGCTACCACCACCAACGGGTTGCTGTAGACCGGAAAGCAGGTGACCTGAGGTGGCAGGTTGTCCGGAATAGTAATCACAGCGCAGTCGAGGTTACGCCTGACCACCCGGTTAAGCAGATCATTCGTCAAACCGGTAAACAATCGCACCGACAGCGCAGGCGCACGCTCGCGCAGTTGTAGCAGTGCCGCGGGCAATGTGTCAGTGACGACGGTGTGCACGGCGCCAATGGTAACGGCGCCGGTCATCTGTTCACCGCTGTCCGCGCCACTGAGTTGTTCCCACTGACGCACCAGATCCCTCGCGCGCTGTACAAACTGCAGTCCGGCAGAGGTCAGAACCGGCGGTCGATGGCTACGATCAAAAAATGTCTTGCCGCAGTCACGCTCGAGCGCCGACACCTGCAGGCTGACGCTTGAGTCAGACAACTGCAGCTGTCGTGCTGCTCTGGCAAAGCTGCCGTGCTCGGCGATGGCAATCATTGTATACAGCGAGTTTATGTCCATGCGTGCGACTTGCCGGTGCGGTGCGGCTCTTTAGGTGCTCGAAAGATATCTTTAATAAAACTCAAGATTAGCATGCCTTGCTTTAACTCTGTAAAATAAACCACTACAGAGAATTCGAGCGTTAGATGACCGCCGCAGATCAGACTGGTGCTTCAGGGGCCGCGCCCGCAGCAGATGCTTCCACCAACGGAGCAGGGCTGCTGGCGCAGGCTATGCGTGCGTCCGGCACGTCGGTGCTGTTCTCGCTGTCCGGCAATCAAATTATGCCGCTGTATGACGCGTGTCTTGATGCAGATATTCGCATTGTTCATGTACGACATGAAAACGCTGCTGTGTTTATGGCTGATGCCTGGGGGCAACTGCGTGTCGGTGCGGATAAGG
>CAYMFQ010000150.1:5117-6950 GCA_964389335.1 uncultured Granulosicoccaceae bacterium | reverse complement strand
AGCCGAACGGCCGATTGTTATTACCGGGCCGGCGTTGTCACGGTCTCGGTTATCTACCGCCGGTGTTTTGCAGCAAAGCCTGGGTATTCCGGTAGTAACCATGGAGAGTCCGCGCGGACTGGGTGATCCGTCGCTCGGCAGAATAGCCGATGTGCTTAAAGATGCTGATTGTCTGGTTTTGCTGGGTAAGCACCCTGATTTTACGCTGGCCTTCGGGGCGCCGGATAAACTATCCGCAACAACACTGTGCGTGGTGGATGCAGATGCAGTGTCACTGCAGCAGAGCATGAATGTTCTCGAGCAGTCTGATGCAATAGGCGCTCAACAAAACCAGCGGCAGTGTATTGCTGTGCATATGGAACCAACTCGTGTTATTGACTACCTCTGTGCCAATGCAATACGGGCAGAGGATCATCAGGCATGGCTGCAATCTGTTGGTGACCTGTTATCGGTTAAGCCTCTTATCGGTAACGATACAACAACCGCTGCATCGCACGCTGCCGACGCGACGGTTACTCCCATGCAGATTGGCTCAGCGGTGCAGGCGGTTATCGATCAGCATGAAAGCTCGATTGTGGTGTGTGATGGCGGCGAGTTCGGGCAATGGGCACAGGCCTGTATTCGCAGCAAACGACGCATCATCAATGGCCCTTCCGGTGCCATTGGTGGCAGTCTGCCACAGGCAATTGCCGCGAAGATCGCCAGCCCGGAGAGCATTGTGTTTGCGCTGATGGGCGACGGCACCGCCGGCTTTCATCTGGCCGAGCTTGAAACCAGTGTGCGTGAGCGTGCACCGGTGATTGTGCTTATTGGTAACGATAGTCGCTGGAATGCCGAGTACCAGATCCAGTATCGTGACTATGGCGCTGACCGGCTGCATAGTTGCGAGCTCGGCGATAACGTCAGGTACGATGTTGTAGCCGAAGGCCTTGGCTGTGCGGGTGCGCTGGTGACCACCGAAGCACAACTGGTTGATGCACTGGCAGAAGCCGTGCAGCGTTGCGAGGCCGGTGTGTCTACCTGTATTAATGTGACCATGCAGGGCTGGCCGGCGCCTGTGTTTCCTGATCCGCGTTAATTAACTGCCAACCACAACGAGATAATCGTACTGACCGTGAACAATGAACTAACAGTAAGTATTTGGCGCGGCGGTGCCGATGGTGAATACCAGAGCTATCAGGTTGAACTGCGGCAAAACCAGACCGTGCTGGACATCGTCACGGAAGTGCAGCGTCAGCACGAGCCATCGCTTGCGTATCGGTTTGCGTGTCGTGTGGGTGTGTGCGGGTCGTGTGCCATGACGGTAAACGGTGTGCCACGCTGGACCTGCAGAACGCATGTAAATCAGGTGGCACAAAACAACGAATTAACTATTGCACCGCTGCGCAACCTGCCGGTAATTAAAGACCTTGTGGTCGATATGAAACCATTCTTTGAGAAGTGGCAGCGCGCTGGTGGACGCTTTGAAGGCACGTCTTCCAGGCACGAACCGGTAGCGACAATCAGCGCAGCCAGCAGCGGTCGCAAAGCGGCAGATGCGGCGATAGAGTGTATCAATTGCGCGGTTTGCTACAGTGCCTGTGACGTCGTAGGCTGGGACGAAAACTATACCGGGCCTGCAGCACTCAACCGGGTCTGGACGCTGGTAAACGATGAGCGCCAGAACAACCGTCGTGCCGTGCTGGATCAGGCGTTTGCCGATGGCGGTTGTGGTTCCTGCCATAGCCACGGTAACTGTACCCGTCATTGTCCGGTGGAGCTGAGCCCGTCCGAGAGTATCGCCTCGTTGAAGCGCAGTACGTTCTTTGGCTTGCCGCGCACTGATATCCAAAC
>CAYMFQ010000150.1:2305-5017 GCA_964389335.1 uncultured Granulosicoccaceae bacterium | reverse complement strand
GAAACTCACAAAACCGATATTCTGATACTTGGCACTGGCGGTGCCGGGCTGTTTGCTGCACTGCATGCGGCACAGGCCAACCCCGATCTTGATGTCACCATTGCGGTAAAGGGTTTGCTCGGCAAGTGTGGTTGCACGCGCATGGTGCAGGGTGGTTACAACGTGGCAGTGGCCGCGGGTGATTCTGTCGAACGACACTTTATGGACACGATTGTCGGCGGTAAGTGGCTGCCGGAGCAAAACCTGGCCTGGATGCTGGTCGAAACCGCCGTTGAACGTATCCGTGAGCTTGAAAACGAACTCGGGTGCTTTTTTGATCGCAACAACGACGGCAGCCTGCATCAGAAGGCATTTGCAGGGCAGAGCTTTGATCGCACCGTGCACAAGGGTGATCTGACCGGTATCGAAATCATTAACCGTTTGCTTGAGCGAGTGTGGTCGTTAAACACGCACATGCTTGAGGAACACCGCGCCATAGAACTGATACCAGCCGCCGATGGTTCCGGTATCGCCGGTGTGTTGATGATTGATATGCGCACCGGCTCGTATCGACTGGTCAGAGCAAAAGCAGTGCTGCTCGCAACCGGCGCCGGTCCAAGTATGTATCAGTACCATACGCCGTCCGGTGATAAAACCTGTGATGGTCTGGCCATGGCGTTGCGCTACGGGCTTAAGCTGCGCGATATGGAAATGGTGCAGTTTCACCCGACTGGTCTGCTGGGTGGTCCGGATACGCGCATGACCGGCACCGTACTTGAGGAAGGCTTGCGTGGCGCCGGTGGCTACCTGCTGAACGGCGATGGCGAGCGCTTTATGCTGAACTATCATGACAACGCCGAGCGTGCCACGCGCGATATTGTCAGCCGTGGTATCTATGCAGAGATGCGCGCCGGCAACACCACACCCATGGGCGGTGTTTATATCGAAATGGCGCATCTCGGTCCGGAAGATGTAGCGCGTCGCTTTCCGGGTATGGTGAAGCGCTGTGCCGATTGTGGTTTTGACCTGGCTGGCGGCCGCGTCGAGGTTGTGCCCACTGCGCACTACATGATGGGGGGCGTCGAGTTTAACGTCGATACTTCCACTGCTGTGCCGGGTCTGTTCGCGGCAGGTGAGGACTGCGGTGGTGTGCATGGTGCCAATCGACTGGGTGGCAATGGCGTGGCGAACTCAACCGTGTACGGTGGCATTGCCGGTGACACCATGGCCGCGTACGCAGCGCAGCAAACGCACTGGCGCGATATTGATCAGGCCGCCGTTGATGCGGGTATCGCGCGGGCTGAGCTGCCATTCGCCAAACCCCATGAAGATCTCTCCGCGTTGCGCGATGTACTGGGTCGCGACATGTGGAATCACATCGGCATTCTGCGCACTGAGCAGGGTATCGCCGAGGGTCTGGAAAAAGTACACCAGCATCGTGCTGATCTGGCACAGTTTGGGGTCGCCGACAGCGACCGTGCTTTTAACCTGTCGTGGCACGACTGGATCAACCTGCAAAACATGCTCGACATCAGCCTTGTGATTGGCAAGGCGTCGATGGCGCGTGCCGACAGTCGCGGTGCGCACTACCGCGAAGACTTCCCACAAACATCTGACCTCACTGATACCACCTATACACAGGTGTCCGGTTCAGCAGATGACCTGCTGACCGAAATGATTCCGGTCAGCTTTGATATCGTCAGCCCCGGTCAGTCACTGATTGACGACGAGGCAGGCAAGCCGCCGGAGGCTGCCGCATGATCTGTTTTAACCTGTTGCTACATACCCCGAGGGCACCCGCATGATTGCACATCAGTCGATCGAGACCGCCGGCTACGAAATTATGAAAAAGGCGGCCATCGATATACCGGAGGATTACCTGGCCGGTATCAAGGAATCGCAGCAAACTGAAACCAACACGTTGTCCGGCTATGTGATCAAAACCATGATCGAAAACTATGAGGTTGCCACCGAAGACCGGCGCCCCATGTGTGCCGATACCGGCTTGCCCCGGTACTACGTCAAGATTGGTGACCAGGCAAAACTTGACGGTGGCTTTACCGGTATTGAGCGTGCGCTGCGCAGTGCCACCGCACGTGCCACGCACGATGTACCTTTAAGGCCCAACCGCGTGCATCCGCTGTGGCGTACCGAACACAATAACAATGTGGGTATCAACGCACCTGAAATAGAATGGTCGTTTGAACCGAATGTCGACTGGATAGATGTCACCACCGTGCACAAGGGCGGACTGTTCGGGACGGACTACCGCATGTTGTTTCCTGGTGACGGCATCGACGGGATCAAACGCTTTTTTCTCGACACGCTGATTGCGTTTGGCAAGCGCGGCCTGTGTTGTCAGCCGGCTATCGTGGGCGTGGGCATCGGCGGTTCCAAAGATACCTGTATGCAACTGGGCAAACAGGCGGCATGTTTGCGCAGCGTGGGTGATCGTAACCCTGATGAAAAAATTGCCGAACTCGAGCTCGAACTGAAGGACATGGGCAACAGTATCGGAATGGGGCCGATGGGGTTTGTGGGTTCATCCATGTGTGTCGATGTACATATCGAAGTTGGCTACACCCACACTGGCGGTATGCCAGTCAGCGTGCATACGTTTTGTTTGTCGTCGCGTCGTGCCACTGCCAGACTGTTCAGTGACGGCACCATTGAGTACCGCACTGATCCTCAGTGGTTCACTCCGTACATGCGCAGGGAGACTGTCGAATGGCC
>CAYMFQ010000150.1:0-2205 GCA_964389335.1 uncultured Granulosicoccaceae bacterium | reverse complement strand
ATGGATTAAAGCCACCGGCCCTGCATCGCTACGGCGAAACCGATGATCGCAAAGATGAGCTGCTATAAGCCGCTCCTAAAACAGCTGCTATAAACCGCTCTATAGACTGCGCATAACTTGATTGGCAGTAAACGCAGTCTGATACAGACTTTTATAAAACGGTGCACTCGGCACCGTTTTCATATCAGTGATAGGCAAAGGGAGTTCGGTTTTATCCATGCCGGTAAGCAAATCAGCCAGTGAGCGTCCAAACACCGTGCCGGTGGTAATGCCGCGGCCGTTATACCCGATGGATGTATACAGGTTTTTATCCAGCTCATAGATACGCGGAAGATGATCCGGCGTCATAGCAATCTGTCCGTGCCATGCCTCTTCAAATTCAACCGGACCCAGTGACGGAAAGATGCGTTTGATCTGTTTTGTGGCCCAACGCTTCGACAAGCCACTGTCATGGCTGCCGATAACTTTTCCCATACTGCCCACCAGCAGTCGGTCAAAGCTGTCGCGGCGAATATTGAACATGATCTTGCCGGTGTCCCACAGTCCCTGTCGGTCCGGCAGTATGTGAGATGCCTCCGGCCCCAGTGGTTTGGAGGCCAGCTGAAAGTAGTGGATGATGGTAAATACCTTTTTCAGATCCGGCCACAGATCGTCTGTGTAAGCGTTGGTGCCCAGCACCACTGCTTTGGCCATGACGGATCCATGATCAGTTTCTATGCGCCAGTGCTGTTGTTCTTTTTGCAGTGAGCGGACTCTGACACCTGTATGTATAGTGGCGCCGGCACCGGTGGCTGCACGCGCAAGTCCGCGACAATAGGCCATCGGGTTTATGGTGCCCGCACGGTGATCGAGCAGTCCGCCATGAAATACGTCAGTGCCGATTAATTCTGCCACCTGCTGTCGGTCGAGCAGATCTACCGGCTCGCCAAGCCGTTCCCATTCGGCTGCGCGCCCCTGTAATTCACGATAGCCGGCTGGTGCGTGCGCTGCGTGGATGGTACCGGTGCGGGTTACCTCGCAGCGCATTTGATGTTTTTCAATCAAGGAAAAAACGGTGGCCGGGCCCTTGCCAAACTCAGTGATGAAGCGTGGACCGTAGGTTTGTCCGAGCTTCGCACGCACGTCCTGCGGTGGCAGCCACAGTGCCGCATTGACCAGCCCGCAGTTGCGACCGGAACCGCCATAGCCAATTTGCTGTGCTTCGAAAACCGTCGCACTCATGCCTTTTTCGGCACAGTGCAACGCAGTTGAGAGGCCGGTGAAGCCGCCACCTACAATGGCGACATCGACGATCTGCGCTGTATCAATATTCGGGTTGTTATATGCATCGTCGCCGGCCGCAGTGGTCTGTTCAGGAACGGTGTTGCGATAGTCCTTTTCCTCGGCAGTACGGTCCCATAATGAAATCTTCGATGGGCGTGCCGGCGTGGTGGCGGAATCTGTTTGCACTGGTGGTTAGTTTCCATTACACAGTCTTTGCAAAGCATGTTGCACCGGGTCTATACGGGTGTCAACATGCGGTATTGAAAGTCCGTATAGCGATACGAATCACACAGTTTGCAGGTAAATGTCGATGAAAAAACTGAAGCTCAATAGCGCTGACATGGTCGCCGCGGCGCGTGCACGAATTGAAGAAATTGAAACCCCGGATCTGATCGAAAAGCTCGACGATCCAAACATTGTTGTTGTCGATATCAGAGATATCAGGGAGCGACAGCGCGGCCATATTCCCGGCAGCTTCCACGCGCCCCGCGGCATGATTGAATTTTGGGTTGACCCGGAGAGTCCCTATCACAAGGAAATCTTTGCCGAGGACAAACAGTTTATTTTCCACTGTGCCTCGGGCTGGCGTTCAGCGATAACCGTGGCAACCCTGCAGGATATGGGGTTTGAAGCGGCGCATCTTAAGGAGGGCTTTTCAACCTGGGAAAAGCAGGGCGGCCCGGTCGAGATTCCCGAGAAAAAGAGCTGAGTGCGGATGCACTGCCACTTAGTACGATTTTTGTTCGACTGCAGTGACCTTGTCTACCGGGGCCCCGGCTAAAGCGCCATGGGCGTGAATGGTGCCTCGGAGTCAGCGCGGTAAACGCAAAACGTACCTTCAAATACAGTATAGGAGCTTTGACCAGCTGCAAATGACTGCTCCAGTTTCAGCGCCTGCTGAGACAACTGTTCCTGTTCGATATTGGCTAATGGCGCCGTTAG
>CAYMFQ010000149.1:5844-13557 GCA_964389335.1 uncultured Granulosicoccaceae bacterium | reverse complement strand
AAAAAAACAAACCCCACAAAAAACCAAAATGCCAAACCTACTAGTAATACTCGGCGACCAACTAACCCCCAACATCGCCACACTACGCAACGGCAACCCTGCCGAAGACACAATATTGATGGCCGAAGTCCACGAGGAGGCCACCTACGTCGCGCATCATCAGCGCAAGATCGCTTTCTGCCTGTCGGCGATGCGCCACTTCGCGAAAGCACTGCAAAGCGACGGCTGGCAGGTCAGATATACCCAACTGGATGATGCAGATAACAGCGGGTCTATCGTCGGTGAGATCGAGCGTGCTACACGCAAAGGTTCATTTACCGACATCCTGATTACAGAGCCCGGTGAGCATCGTCTGCTCAGCGCAATACAGAAGCTGCAAAAGAAAAAGAAGGTTTCGCTGCAAATTCTCGAAGATGATCGTTTTATTTGTAGCCATGAGCGATTTCAAAACTGGGCTGCCGGAAAAAAGCAGTTGCGCATGGAAAACTTCTATCGCGAGATGCGGGTGGAAACTGACCTGCTGATGCGCGATGGAAAACCAGAGGGCGGCAAGTGGAACTACGATCACGACAATCGTAAACCCGCCAAAGGTGACTTATCCTTTCCTGCACCAGCACGCTTTAAACCCGACAAAATCACACGTGACGTTCTTCAACTCGTTGCTGAAAAATTTGGCGACCACATCGGTCAACTCGACGACTTCTGGTTCGCAGTTACGGAAAAGCAGGCGCAAAAAGCACTCGACCAGTTTATCGAACACGCGTTGCCCAACTTCGGTGATTATCAGGACGCACTACTCACCGACGAGAAGTTTTTATTTCACTCAGTATTGTCAGTCTATATTAACGCCGGACTGCTCGACCCGTTAACCATCTGCCAGCGTGTGGAAAAAGCGTTCCTAAAAGAAAAGGTGCCGCTAAACGCAGCCGAGGGTTTCATCCGCCAGATCATCGGCTGGCGCGAGTATGTACGCGGTATTTACTGGCTGAAGATGCCGGACTATGTCGGGGTTAATTTCTTTGGACACAAACGCGACCTGCCAAAGTTCTACTGGACAGCAGATACGGAAATGGCCTGTCTGAAAGCCGCAATTACCCAAACCATCGAAGAAGCTTACGCTCACCATATTCAGCGGTTGATGGTTACTGGCAACTTCGCCATGTTGATTGGCGCTGATCCGCAGCAGGTTCACCAGTGGTATCTGGAAGTGTATGCCGATGCGTATGAATGGGTGGAACTGCCCAACACAATTGGCATGAGCCAGTTTGCCGACGGCGGTTTACTGGCCAGCAAGCCCTATGCAGCAGGGGGTAACTATATCAACAAGATGTCTGACTACTGCAAAGGCTGCCGTTACAAGGTCAGGGAGAAAACCGGCGCAGACGCCTGCCCACTCAACTATCTGTACTGGAATTTTCTGATCGACAATCGCGACAAGTTACAGGGCAATCATCGCCTGGCACCGATCTATCGCACACTGCAGAAAATGGACGACGCGCGGGTTAAAGAGATACAGGCAGACTCAAAGCGCTTTCTGAAATCGCTTTGATCGCGCAATTAGAGAGCAACCTTATCAGTAGCCGCGCTATTATTTATCGGTGCATCAGTAAGCCGTTTCGATAGTGGTTTGTACGGACAACTCACCTGAATCATTTACAGTAGCGACGACCATTTCACCCGATGATGGAAATACACTGGTCATACCGGTGATGACTACCTGATGCGTGACAAGGATCAAAGGCCGCTCAGCAGTCTGCAGCCACGCACCCAGTTTTTGCAGTTGTGCCGGGCCGTCAGCGGGTGTTTCGAAAAACGAGTTGAGCAGCGGCTGGCTTTGCACCGGCCCGGTGTTCATTAACTCGGCAGTTTCACGACAACGACACCATTCGCTGGTGTACACCGGCACACTGTCATCGACACCCAACTGTTTTAAAGCAGCACCAATGTTTGCCGCCTGCTCGCGCCCCTGCTCTGACAGATTGCGTTGTGTGGAACAGTCGCTGACGTCAAAGTTGGCCGGATCACCGGTGCCAGGCGCGAGTGCATGCCGGATTAATATGACTGACTCATCAAGATCAATGTCAGCCGTGTTGTTATCCGCTGCCACTGCCACAACAGGCAACAGCATAATCAAGGTCAGAAGGTAACGTAGTTGTTTCATAAGAATTGCCTTTTGGTTTATCTACTGGCTATTAATCGATTGTCGTCAACTTCTATACCGCTGGCGAGGCAGCTCGATTCTTGTTGCGCCTGCAGCGCTCGGAACAATATCTGACTTCATCCCAACAGTCAGCCCACTTGCGTCGCCAGCTAAAGGGCTTCTGACAGACAACACAGATTTTTTCCGGTAGCTGTTGCTTGCGATGAGCCATATTTTTATCCAACAGAATATGGTTGTTAAAAACCGAACGATTGTTGCGGTGACTCCACAGGCCTGGCTGCAGCGGAGTTGCGCCTGCGTTTTTCGCCACGATTGGGCAATCCGCTTTTGCGGCTGCCGTGACGACTCTGAATATCATCAGCCTCAGCGGCAAACTGTTTCGAATTGCGTACTGCATAAATACGCTGCCGAGCTTCTCTGGCGGTTTGCATATGGTCTACGATGGGCTCTGGGTAGTGTTTGCCAATAATACAATCGCAGGCACGCTGCTGTGCTGAAGTCATCAGCCACGGCTCGTGTATGTGGTCCACATCAACGCTCTGTAACTCCGGCACCCAGCGCCGGATGAACTCGCCATCGGGATCCTGATCGTGTGACTGCTTTACCGGGTTATAAACGCGCACGGTGTTGATGCCGGTGGTGCCGCTTTGCATTTGCACCTGATTCCAGTGAATGCCCGGCTCATAGTCGGTAAAGAGTCGCGCCAGATGCAGACCGGTTTGTCGCCAGTGCAGCCATAGCTGAAACGATGCGAACGACATCAGCATTGCGCGCATACGAAAATTTATCCAGCCACTCGCGCGCAGTGAGCGCATACAGGCATCAATAAGCGGAAAACCGGTGTGGCCATTAGCCCAGGCCTGAAACAGCGTTTCGTTGACTGCTGCTTCACTGCGTAAGCCGACATATGACCGGTGCACATGTTCAACCTCATGATGCGGGCTGTCTTCAAGCTTCTGTATAAAGTGACAGTGCCAGTGCAGACGCGCCACGTATGCGTTCAACGCCTTCGCACGAGCGACAGTTGCTGCATCACGTTGTTTGGCGGGCAGCGCTTTGATCTCCGCCTGATGCTGCCAAACAGCCTGCACCAGTTCCCGCATCGACAGGCTGCCCAGAGACAGATGCGCAGACAATCGCGAGCAACTGTGCTCAGCTGTTGCAGGCCCCGACATTTCGCGATGATAAGCATGACCGCGATGTGCGAAGAACGACTGCAGCAGCTCAAGTGCCTGCTGTCGACCACCCGGCTGACGTGTCGGTGCGGGAGTCTGGTCGGTAACGACACAGGTCTCTCGCAAACGCCGCCGCAGCCCCTGCCATTTGCTTTGCAACGCTAGCTGTAATTCAGCCCCTGTCTGACCAACACCTGGTGAAGCAACCTGCATCGAAACCGGGAACAGCACTGTTGCTTCGGCACACAGGGATTCCGGCGCCGGCGTTACGGGCATCGCCATCTGTCGCTGCCAGCGTGCCGCCCAGCCATCGCGTGAGGTCAGTCGTCGCACCACACCGTGCTGCGGCAGCTCGTGCCACGACACCTCACGTGCAGCAAGCCACTCGGCTACCGCCCGGTCGCGCTGCCAGGTCCACAGATTACCTGTTTCTTCGTGTGACCAGACCGACTCTATGCAGGTGTGGCTTTCGATAATCTGTAGAGCGTCTGTCACCGACCCCACATGTACCTGCAGCGGTGCACCACGCCGGGTCAGCTGGTCGTCGAGATCGATCAGCGTCTCTAGCAGAAAGTCGAGCTGCCGCTGGCTGACATCTCCGCGCGCCCAATAGCCGGGCTCGAGCACATACAGTGGCAGCACGGGCCCCTTTGCCGCGGCACGCGCCAAAGGCTCGTGATCAACCACCCTCAGGTCGCGCTTGTACCAAACAATCTGGGTCAACGGATACTCTGCCGGTAAACGACATTGCTACGCAGAAACACCGGGCGCAGTTCAGTCGAGCGGATAAATACCAATTTGTGACATACTAGGAGGGTAATACGACAACAGGAGGTTACAGGGGCGAACGGAGGCGACCCTGCCGCGTTTATGCCAACATCGCCCAACACGCCGCTAGGTAATCGCTACCAGTCCAACCCGCTCTTTTCTGCGCTGGGTGAAGACGATCTGCGCGATCTGATCAGCCGCGGCCGCAAAAAAACCTACGAAAAAGGCGAGACCATCTTTCTGCGCGGCGATGAAGGCGCCTGGGTACTTTTGCTCGAGGACGGGCTGGTGGAGATCAGTGTAGTGTCGTTGAACGGCCGCAAGTCGATACTCAACCTGATTGAAAAATTCGACATCGTCGGCGAGATTGCGTTGCTCGACAATGAACCCCGCAGTGCCAATGCGATTGCCAAAACCAGCGTCTCCGGCATCATTCTGAGTCGCGCCACAATGATGGAATTCCTCGGCGACAACCCGCAGGCCTGCTTCGAGATTATTCACACCCTGTGCAAGCGCGTGCGCAATACCTCTGACCTGTTCGAGGCTCAGTCGCTGCCAAACGCCAATGCCCGGCTGGCTCGCTGCGTACTGAGACTGGCAGACAAGTGGGGCGAACAAACTGAAGACGGCGCTACAAGAGTGACTCAACATCTGTCGCAAACCGAACTGGGTGAAATCTCAGGCATCGCCCGCGAAAACGTCAATCGTTATCTGAATGCCTGGGCCAAACTGGACATCCTGCGTTTCGAAAAAGGCACCATCACAGTCATCGACCCGGACCAGCTGGCTGAAATAGCAGAGCTCTGAGCCCTGCTGCCTGACGGTACGCGCCAAGCTACCTAATCAGCGCCCAGCCTTTGTCATCCATTTGCTGACTGGCATACTCATAGCCCGCGGCAACAATTTCATCAAACGATTTAAACTGCAGCAGCCCGAAATCTTCCACGGGTGGATTCAGGTAAATATCTGCCACGGTGCGGTTGTGCTGACTCTGACCCGCGCTGCCAAGTAACGATGCACGCAACATGATCTCGAAGATTCCGGGTGGCGCATCCACCGCAGCATCGGCAAATGGCAGCAGCCGACGCTTAAGCAACGCAGTACCGCCAGGCAGCTCTGCGCCATTCACCCTGAGTTCTTCGGCATTGCCCTGCAGATCAACCGCGATGGTATGACCCACACCTTTAGCCAGCATCACATCGACGGGCAGGTTATTCACCAGGCCACCATCGACCAGTAACTCACCGTCACGAACCATCGGCGGCAAAATACCAGGCAATGAGATGCTGGCACGAATGGCGCGCCACAGCTCACCCTCTTCGTGGATTACCTGTTGATTGGTTGTGAGGCTGGCTGACACACAAAAATAGTTTAACCACAGATCGGGTATCTCGCGCTCGGAGGTATGCTCACGCAGCAGCCGGTCGATGCGATTACCCTTAATTAACGACAACAACGGCAAGGTGTAGTCACGCAACGGACGTTCTGTCAGAAACACATGACGCGAAGTTTCATGTAAGTCATCGTCGTTCATGCCCATGGCAACAAACGCAGCGATAATCGCCCCGATACTGGTGCCACCGACATAGTCGATAGGTATGCCATGCTCGCGAATGGCGCGGATGACACCGATATGGGCAAAGCCTCGCGCACCTCCACCAGCCAGCACCAGCCCAACGGCGCGACCCGACAGGTAACGCGCAAGCCTTGGCAAGCCGTCGAGGTCTGACTCGCAAATATGATGGTGTCGACTCACCCTGCCCGTGTCGAGCAGCAACTGAGTGTCGCGCACGTTTTTATAATCACCACAATGCAGACGCACCAGTTCGCACTCGACCCTGACACCCACAAACATCGGTGCGTTCAGTGCCGCAAGTGTCTGGCGCGTATCAAGGTTACCGACCAGCACCATTCGGTCAGCATAGCGCGCGCAATGCCGCGCCCAGCGCGAGTCGATACTGCCACCGTGGCACACCACGAAATCGTAGCTGCTTTCAAGTTCGTCGAGCCATTCCGCCAGCAACATGTGGGCGTGCCGATCAGACAATCGGTCGAGCCCACGCGCACGCAGCTCTTTAATGACAGTCGCTTCGTCAATGGACAGAGTTTTGCCAAGTGGCTCGAGTGCAGTACACAGTTGGCGATGAAAGTTATCCAGATTGACGCCTGCACCGGTCGATACCACTGCGAGCACGGTGGCGTTCGTTGCCTGTAGATGCCGACCCAAGGACTGATTGGCCAACCGGTTAACGATAAGTCGGCCAACCTGCAGCGAAAATTCCGGCCAGCTGCGAGACAGCGATTCAAACTGTGCGCGGCTGATCTGTAGCAACACGCTGTCACGCAGTGCAACCACCGTCGCGGTGCGATCATGCTTGGTGTAAAGCGCTATCTCGCCGATGGTCTGAAAACGCGGTACCTCAGCGCTTAGCAATTGCTCTCCTTCGGCGCTTCGCACAGTCATACGCAAACGTCCGCGCACCACCAGATACATTTCGTCGCCGGCCACACCCTGCCGAAACAGCACCTGGCCACGACGAATGAATACTGGCTTCGAGTTCTGACGCACGGCCTCGATTAAGCCCGGCATGGTATCGGAAAACAGTTGCTGCAGGCACGCACTGATCAGTCGCTCGTCAATGTGCGCCGACGCTGCCAGTTTGTTGTGCTTACTTCTCGTCATTTAACTGTCTGTACACTCGGACTCAACTTATCGTTTTCCACTACCAAAATAGTAAATAACCAGTGCCACCCTGTTCGAGGGAGCTGTTAATCAGGGTCAGCCCGCCGCGTCTATGAAGGCAACGCCAGTCGGTCAATTAAATCCGGCAGCCAGTTCCATTTGGCGACCGCAGACTTGTTCGTCACCAGATAAACGTTGCGGGTAAATACCGGCGCTGCGGACAGTGCGAACAGCCTGCCCTGTTCGACCAGCGGCGCCGCCAGGCGTTCTGGTAAATATGCAGAACCACAGCGTTTAGTCAGATGATCAATAGCCCACACCGCACAGCCAAAGGTCACTCGTGCCGTGTCTGCCATGGCGTAGGCCGCAGCGTGCTCGCGCCTGAAGTCGTCGCCATAATCAACAAACACATAACCCGGGTCAAATTGAGTGGGGCCGTGTGGCTGTGTTGAATAAAGCAGCAATCGTTCTTCGTGCAATGGATGAATGGTCTGATTGTCGTGCGCGACCGGATGTGCGGTCAGCGCTGCATCGACCAACCCTTCGCCGAACCATCTATCGAGCTCCGCTGCGTCACCTGGCCAGATACTCAGCGCTGTGCTTTGCCGGTCGCAAAAAATCTCATCAAACACACGCTGCCCGAAGTCCGGCCACAGATCCATATGACAGCCCATATTACACAGTGAGTCGACGTCGTCCGGCAGCGAGGTCTCCTGCCGTGCCTGCAGCCACAAGCCGTTCATCACCTTGGCGTACTTAAGCAGTTTGTGCCCTGCAGCGGTCAGCACTACACCAGACTTCTGCCGCAAGACCAGGGTCTGCCCGAGCTCTTCTTCCAGTTGCTTAAGCCGCGCAGTAACGGTCGACTGCGTGACATTGAGCTGTTCGGACGCTCGCACCAGGCTGCCGGTTTCCTCAATGCTGAT
>CAYMFQ010000149.1:0-5744 GCA_964389335.1 uncultured Granulosicoccaceae bacterium | reverse complement strand
GCGACCGGTGAGGTCTGGGCGCAATTTCCGAGCGCCAGCGCAGACGATGTTGACCGCGCCGTGAGAGCTGCTGACGCCGCCGGCAGCACCGGCCCGTGGGCCACCATGACACCCACCCAGCGCGGGCACTGCCTGCGCAGACTCGCTGACCTGCTGGCCGAGCAGTCTGAGCATCTGGGCCGAACCGAGTGCGTGGATACCGGCAAGCTCTTCAGCGAGACGCGCTGGCAGGCGAAGTACATTGCCGAGTACTTTCATTTTTATGCGGGCTGCGCAGATAAAATCAGCGGTGAAACTCTGCCCATCGATAAACCCGATCTGTTTGTTTACACACAGCGCGAGCCACTCGGCGTAATCGCCGCCATTGTGCCGTGGAACTCGCAGTTGTTCCTGAGTGCCGTCAAGATCGGCCCGGCGCTGGCAGCCGGCAACACCATGGTGATGAAAGCATCGGAGCACGCCTCGGCCGCAATGCTTGAATTTGCAAAGTTGTTTGAAGAGGCCGGCATTCCGCCAGGTGTCATTAACATCGTGACCGGCCACGGCAACCCGTGTGGCGCTTCCCTGACCTCGCATCCACTGGTGGCTCGTGTGTCGTTTACCGGCGGGCCTGAAACCGCTCGGCACATCATTAGAAACTCGGCCGAGAACTTCGCCGAGGTATCGCTGGAGCTCGGCGGTAAATCCCCTTTTATTGTGTTCGACGATGCCAGCATCGACAGCGCTGTCAACGGCGTTGTTGCCGGTATCTTTGGTGCCAGCGGGCAAAGCTGTGTGGCTGGTTCAAGACTGTATCTGCATGAATCCATCGCCGATGCGTTTCTTGAGCGCATTGTCGCACTGGCAAAGCATATTCGCCTTGGCGATCCAATGGACAGTGACACTGAAATGGGTCCGCTCTGCACGGCGGCACAGGTAAACCGTGTAAAACAGGAAATTGCCACCGCTGTCGAACAGGGTGGCACGGTGCTGTGCGGTGGCAGTCAACCGGATGGATTGAGCGGCCACTACTTTGAACCCACCGTTATTGAGTGTCCGCAACAGTCCATGCAAATCGTTGATACTGAATTGTTTGCGCCGGTACTCAGCGTAGTGCGCTTTCGCACCGAGGCGGAAGTAATCGCCATGGCAAACGACAGTAAACACGGATTGGCCGCCGGCATCTTCACCCGCGACAGCGCACGCTCGCTGCGCATGGTGAAAGCAATCAAGGCCGGTATTGTTTGGGTAAATACCTATCGGGTGATATCACCAGTGGCCGAGTTTGGCGGTATGAAAAATTCCGGCTACGGACGCGAGAGCGGTATGCAGGCGATGGTTGACTATACCCGCCCGAAGACGGTGTGGATGAATATGTCCGACGAACCACTGAGCAGTCCATTTCAACCACGCTAGCTGTAACCTGGCAAACCCTGATAGCAACTGACATAAACACCGACTATCGCGCCCCGTAGTCGAGCGCAACAAAATCACCAAGGAGCTCTGTATGAAATTTCATCTCGCCATCAATCTTGAGCGCTCCGACGCTTCCATTGATATACAAGCGGTGCGAGACCATACCCTGTCGATGGTACAACTGGCTGATCAACACGGGTTTGAAATTGTCTGGGCAGCAGAACACCACGCGATTGAGATGACCATCGCACCCAACCCGTTTCAAATTCTGACCTGGTGGGCCGGTGAAACCAGCAACATACGCCTCGGTTGTGGCGTTGCCAACGCAGCCTACTGGCACCCGATTAATCTGGCTGGTGAAGCGGCGTTCCTCGACCTTGTCAGTGGCGGCAGACTGGAATTTGGCATTGGCTCCGGTGCCTATCAGCGAGAGTTTGACCGTATGAAACCCGGCCTTAAGCAACCGGATTCATGGCGCTATATGCAGGAGATGTTACCGGCGGTGCGCAAACTGTGGGCCGGCGACTATGAACATCAGGGCGTGTACTGGGAGTTTCCAACGTCTACGTCGTGCCCCAAACCACTGCAGCCTTCCCCGCCGGTATGGGTTGCTGCGCGCTCGCCTATCACCTTTGACTACGCGGTACAGAACAACTGCAATGTGATGTCGTGGCCATTAACGCGCCCGTTCAGCGAGGCCGAGCTATACAAGCAACAACTGGACGAATCCATTCAAAAGCACCGTGACAGTGGTGCGGCCACCGGCAGCGAAACCGCCCCGGTGTTTTCCATGATGCGCCACACCGCGGTCTACGACAACGACTCAGATCGTCACAATGCGCTGACTGCACTGCGCCACACGCTGGCTCAGTTTGGCAATCTGATGCGCGGCACTGGTACCATCCAGAATGGCTTCTCCAGCAAAGTCAGTGACGCCGAACTCGACAAACACGAAATGTACGACACCGACATGCTCGAAACCAACCTGATGTTTGGTTCACCCGATACCGTCATCGAAAAGCTCAAGCGCTATGAAGCACTGGGTGTTGATGCGTTTATCTATTACGCCAGCATGAACCTTGATCACGATGCGCAAAAGAAATCACTGCAGCTTTTCTGCAATGAAGTCATGCCGGAATTTAGCTGATAGCGCTACACCGCACTTAACAACTGTTTTCACAGAGTAACCCTATGCCTTTAGAAATTCGACGCACACTTATCAACGTGCAAACCACGCACATGGCCGAAGGCCGCCAGGTAGAAACCCCCACCAAGCTGGTGGCGGCTATGGCCATTATTAAAAACCCGTGGTTTGGTCAGGGCTACGTTGAAAACCTGCGACCTGAAATACAGGCCTGTGGTCCGGTTGTCGGCAAGTTGCTGACCGAAATGATTCTGGACGTGACTGGTGATGCCATCGAAGGCTATGGCAAGTGCTCGGTTACCGGCATGGGTGGAGAACTGGAACACGCGCAGGCGCTGACCCACACCTTGTTTTTTGGCAATCAGTTTCGCGATGCCGTCAAAGCCAAAACCTACCTCGCCTTTAGCAACACGCGTGGCAGTGCGGGCACCTCTATCGTGATACCACTCATGGATAAACACGACGCCGGTCGCCGCTCACACTATCAGACCATTCACGCGTCAATACCCGATGCGCCGGCAGATGATGAAATCATCATGGCACTGGGCGCATCGATTGGCGGACATCCGCATCATCGCATCGGTGATCGCTATCAGGACATTGAAGAGATGGGCGGTGATATCGATAACCCCGCAGGTGTGTAAACATGCCTGACAGCACCGCACAGCGCACCGCGGCTGGTACGGCTTATCAGTGTTACGGACCCGACTCAGCACCGGCGGTACTGATGATCCATGGCCTGGGCCTGGCGCGCGACACCTGGGACTCACACATTGCTGCCTACACTGATGCATACCGGGTTATTACCTATGATCTGCACTGGCATGGTGACAGCAGCAGCCCATCGACAGTACCGTCACTGACACAATTCTCAGAACAGATTCTGGAGTTACTCGACACGCTCGCCATTGACCAGGCAGCGCTCGTCGGCTTTTCACTCGGCGGTATGATCAACCGTCGCTTTGCTCTCGACTACCCCGAGCGAGTCAGCACACTGGCAATACTAAACTCACCACACGAGCGTGGTGACGCCGCACAGAAACTGGTCGAAGAGCGTGCCGCGCAAAGCGAAGCCGGCGGACCTGGTGCCAACCTCGACACCACCATTGAGCGCTGGCTGACGCGTGAATTTATTGAACAACACCCGGATAGCATCGCCGCGATACGTCAGCGGGTTTTATCCAACAACGCTAAAACCTACGCGCAGTGTCGAATGGTACTGGCGGCAGGTGTTACCGAGTTGATTCGACCGGCCATACCCGTTAACAAGCCAACGCTTGTGATGACCTGTGAGCATGACTCCGGCAGCACCCCCGCCATGAGCCATGCCATCGCCAGTGAAATACCAGGGGCGCAGACGATAATCGTGCCGACGCTTCAGCATCTCGGACTTATTGAACAGCCGTCGTTATTTACCGATCCGATTCGCAGTTTTCTCGATCAGCAGCTCGGGTGAATTTCTTTTCAGCCCTGCACTGCTCAACCAATAATTCAGATTCAATCCTATGACAGACACCAAAGCCAACAAGCATTCAATGTCCGGTGGCCAGGCCGCTGTAGAATCCCTGCAGGCAGAGAACGTACAGCACGTATTCGGGCTGATCGGTTCAGCCACCATGGAAATGTTCGATGCGCTATACGATGCCAGTGACATTAACTTTATTGGTGTTCACGACGAGCGCACCGGCACCCACATGGCCGACGGCTATGCACGTGCGAGCAATCAGGCCGGTGTAATACTGGCAGGCCAGAACGGCCCCGGCGCTACCAACCTGGTCACCGGACTCAGCCAGGCCAAAGCGGCGTTTTCACCGGTAGTATCAATAGCCGGTGCGCTGTCATCGGCGCATGTCTATCGCGATGCCTTTCAGGAAGTTGATCAGCAATCACTGTTCACACCGGTTACCAAAAAAACCTGGACCGTTCCATCCGCTGACAGAGTGCCGGAGCTGTTTCGCGAAGCGTTTAGAACTGCCATGGCACCACGGCGCGGCCCCGTACAACTGAATCTGCCGCGCGATGTACTATCCGCACAAAGTGAATTTGAACCGCAACAAAACCCGACCCGCTATCGCGGATACCCGCTGCCCACTGCACCTGCTGATGCAGTGGCCGCCGCTGCGGATCTGCTAATTAATGCCAGTCAGCCGGTTATACTCGCGGGCGGTGGCATCAAGAACAGCCGCGCGCATGAAGATGCGATAGCGCTGGCACTCGCATTGAATGCGCCGTTGATTACCTCACCCGGGCACGGCGACGCTATTCCGTTTGACCATCCGTTGAATGCCGGACAGATGGGTCCGCGCGGTAACCCGGTAGCGTCGCGCCTTGCGCGTGAAGCCGATGTAATACTGGCTCTGGGTACAAGACTGGGTTTTAACTCAACGTTTTACACCTACGACAACATCAACCGCGATGCACGCATCATTCACGTTGAACTTGAACCGACCGCCATTGGCCGGTACTTTCCGGTCGAGATGGGCATCTGGTCCGATGCAGGTCCGTTTGCACAACAGCTAACGCAGGCAATACAACAACAGCAGCAAAAAGCGCAGGCGACCCAGGCGGTAGCTGCATGGACCGAACAATTTAAACGGGAGCGACAGCAGTATCTGGCTGAACGCGACAGCAACGCATCCACACAGAACCACCCTATTCAACCGTCCGGATTATTCAAAGCACTAAGAAACGTATTACCCAACGATGGCGCGATAACCATGGATGCCGGCACGCTCTGCCTGCAGGCAACCGACGCGATGAATTATTTCAAACCGCCGTCGCTGTTCACGCCACTTGATTTTGGATTGGTTGGATTTTCATTCGCCTGTGGCCTCGGTGTGAAACTCGCCATGCCCGAACGCCCGGTTATCAGCTTGATGGGTGACGGTGGTTTTGGCATGACCATGTCGGAACTTTCAACCGCTGTCGACCACAACATCAACACCGTTACCATCGTAATGAATAACCAGTGCTGGGGTGCTGAAAAAGCCTATCAGCGCGACTTCTTCAATGGTCGATATATTGGTGCAGACGTCAGCAGCCCATCGTTTAGCAAAGTGGCAGAATTGTACGGCGCAGCCGGATTTAAAGCCGACTCACTCGACCAGATCAGCGACGCTGTAAACGCCGCCCTCGCCTGCGACAAACCCGCCGTCGTCGACATAGCCGTCGACCCCGAAGCCCTCTACAGCTTCCGCCGCGACAG
>CAYMFQ010000148.1:7234-13645 GCA_964389335.1 uncultured Granulosicoccaceae bacterium | reverse complement strand
GTGCCTGCAGCGCGTCTATGCTGATTTCGATTACTGTATCTTCGATGCCGGTGATTATGGCGTTGTCATAGCCGTCAAGCACCGGCAGGTCATTTATCGACACCACAGACACCGGTATGTCAACACTGCCCGTTGACTGTCCTCCATCACTGTCAAGTGCTGCCACCGCGAACGCGTTTATCTCGCCGTTATCATCCGATACAGGGCGCCACCAGGCATGGGTATCACCATCAATCGTATCATTGGCACCTGCAACATAGGGGGTAGCCTCAGACTCAGTTTCGCCCAACACCAACTCGCCGGTGTGCTTTGCCGTTACCACAAAGCTCGACAAGCCTGCGTCTTCCACGTCGGTCACGCCAATATTTGCTGCCAGGTCACTGGCGGTGATCTGCAGCGTTGCGTCCTCATTGAGGCTAAATGGCGCACCCTGATATCCAATGATCACCGGTAAGTCATTAACGCTTTCAATATCGATATTCGCGCTTGTGAGTCCGCTACTGTAACCGCCACCAAACTTTAACCGAATAGACAGCGCATCTACCGCCGAGCCATGCAGATTATCCGTCGGATGCTGATACTCAATGGGATGGTTTTGCAAAAACAGGTTGAGACCGGCAACATCGGTAACGGTTACAAATAGCTCGTGGTTACTTACTAACAAGCCATCCTGATCAATTGCTGTCAGCTGACCACCGCTGGCTGTGTACAGATGCAGGGCTATCGGCCCGACCCAGTCACCGGCAAATACTTCCAGACCACTCAGATCAATTATGGAAACACTGTCTTCAGTTGCGGTGAAAGCGGCCGGTAGCGAGCCGCTAAAATACGGCGGATCAAACAACGGATGAATAACCACCGATATATCCGCACTGTCCAAAGCAATCGATGTAGCTCCGCCCCGGACCGTAACATTAGCTGTTTGTCTGTCATCGTCCGATGTATATGT
This sequence comes from uncultured Granulosicoccaceae bacterium, assembly GCA_964389335.1. Lineage (GTDB taxonomy): Bacteria > Pseudomonadota > Gammaproteobacteria > Granulosicoccales > Granulosicoccaceae. Next base: position 12,696 of record CAYMFQ010000148.1, on the reverse strand, counting down.
ATGCGTTTCGCTATCGTCAAGCACATGCACCCGCAGTGGCGTCACATCACCGTCGTAATTTGACGCTGGCACGAATCGCAGCAGTGCGGCAGCATTCAGCAGTAGCGCATTTGTCTCGGACACCGCACCGATCCCATACCAGTTACCGCCGGCGTCAGTGGAATACTCCCATGTGCCTTCAGCGTTTGTTGCAGCATTGGAAACTACCGCAATACCGGACATACTGCCGCCGATATCTGCGTCCGAGAACGCACCGTTAAATACATCACTTATACTGTTGCCTGGCGGTTCAGTGCTGTCCTCGCTTATTGCATCGATCGATACATTAGAAGCCGTTGGCGCATCATTGACACTGGCCACCACGGTGCTCACTGATGCAGATGTACCGGAGAAAGGTGTAGTGCCACCCCTTGTCGCGACGCTATCGTATTCATCACCGGCAGCGTCGGTAAAGGGCCCGGCATAGGTATCATCCACCGCGTAGATAGTTAGTGGAGGTGCAGTGCCATGGTAGTTAAGCGCTGGCTCAAACCGCAGCGAGGCAGACAAATCCAGCAACAGCGCACCGGCCTCTGTCACATCGCCAATATCCGTCCAGCTGGCATTGCCGTTGGCGCGGTATTGCCATTCGCCATGGCTTCGGTCAGTGTTGCCAGCAATCGCCACCCCAACCACATTGCCGTCGACATCGGCGGCAGAGAAATCAAAGATAGTGCTGATCAGCGCACCAGCCGGGTCAGTGTCCTCATCTACCGAAGCAAGGTTGCCATCAGCCAGCGTCGGTGCATCGTTTATCGGGTTTAGTGTTAACTCAAAAGTCAGCGCTGTGTGGCTACCCTCCCCATCATCAACCCGCAAACCGATACTGTCCGAAGTGGCCGTTTCGTTACCGGAGTGACGAAACGACACATCATCAGTGTTGATATCCAGCTGCGTGAAAGTATCACCAACAGCCAACTCACTGGAGCCGAGCAGTACCGCGCCAAAATCCGGCGCACTTGTCAGCTCATAAACCAGCTCGGCATCGGTGTTGTCGATGTCGGTGGTTAACAAGTCAGCATCGCTGATCGGTACTGTTGCATCTTCATCAACGCTGATACGGTTGTTTTCTTCCACAACCTCTTCATTGCGCAAATTGAAGCTTGCCGTGGCACTGCTGAATTCATTCAGCGTACCATCATAGCCACTCAGCAGCCGCAGATGGGCCATTTCGTGATTGGTAAGGTGATAAACGAGTGAGCCGTCATCATTTTCAACACCGATGTAGGCCGGACCGTTGGGTGCAAATGCATCCTCTCCACGCGATGCATCGGCCTTTTCCACGCCATCGATAAACACTTTAATGCCAACACCAACCTGCACTACGGCCGCGTAGTTATGCCATTTATTGTCGTTATTGAACGCGGTTACATCAATAGCCAGCCCATAGGTGTTGTCCGGGTCATCGTCGTCACGAATATAGGTAAACAGCTTGCCGCGATCGGATGCATCGACATAGTTGGTACCGGTTGCCCACACCAGCAGCGATTGCTTTTTACGATACTCGCCGTGAGAGAAAAACACCTCTTCCAGGTCGTTATTGAAGTTGTTAATCTTAAAATCAAACGTCAGTACGAAGGCATCGGGGTAGTCGATATCCGGCAGTTCGATGTAGTCGTCGCCATCAAACACCAGCGCGTCCGGGTCACTGTCACTGTGCAGAGTTCCGGAGTCTGAACCGGTATTGTCGGTGCCGTCCGCATCCAGCGGCCACTGACTGACGAGACTGGAATTACCCGCCATGGACGTATAGTCAAAAGACACAGGGCCAGTATCATCCGCGGCACTGGTATAGGTCAGAACACTGCCCAATGAACTGCTCGGAGCACCGCTAAGCGCACCGACGGACGGCGCCGTAATATCGACAACCTCGGCTGCACGCAAGCCGGTGTCATTATCCAGAAGGTCGCTCTCGTCTATCGTGAATGGCGTGCCGGCAACACGAGTTCCCAAATCATCGTCCACCGCCACATTGTATGAAGGAACAATGCTTACATCAGACTGGTAGCTCGACGCCAGAGCACCTCCGGCACCCTGACCGCCACTGTTCTGATCATTGAGTGTCCAGAGCAACTCCACTGTGCTGTGCTCATCAGACACGTCCGAGTTACTGTAGCTGATCGCCCGAAGTGTGCTCTGCACTATGTCCTGCGTCGCCTGAGCGTTGAAACGCAGCTGCAATATACCGTTGCTGTTCTGTACCACTTCACCCGTAACCACACCGCCGGGTCCGTTGGTCAGACTTGTGCCCGACACCATATCATCGAGGTGAAAGTGATCAGTCGCGCCGGCACCATTGGTGCGCTCTACGCGTACTTCAAAGCCGTCGTAGTTATCGCTAACGTCAAGATCCGGATCAGACACAACCAGCGCGGGCGCTAGCAATACCGGCACACTGGTTTCTGTGAAAACGGGGGCGTCAGTTGGCAGCCCGGTCAACACCGGCGCGTGGTTAGTGCCGGTGCTCTGGATCGTTCGCAGCAGGCTGGTGATCCCGTCATCCGTAGCATCAGCCGTAACCGGTGTGTTGGTATCAGCATGGTTGTAAGGCGCCAGCACATCTGACAACAGAGCATGATCATGCGCCAACAGGGGTTCGTCTGCAGAGCGCGTGGTAGTCTTGTCTGCCACTGCAGCGACTGACGAATCCTGCGTCAGTACATTCGGATTCAGTTCGTCGTATAGTGAGCCGTCGGCTGACAGCAGTTCGTCTGCCGGCGAAAGTGGCAGACCATCAGCGGAATAGAGTACTCGCGGTTCCAGCACTTCCATTGTCAGCGATGTGGGCGCGCTGTTGTTTTCTTCGCCCACTGCACAACCCGGCCGCCTGGGCTTCGCGCCCTCGCCCTTTGCACTTTTTGCGCGCTGGCTGGCTCTCACTAATGCTGCTCACTGCAAGTCCGGCCGTGTGACACCGACGACTCGCCTGATTTCGCGCACAACATCGACATTCCGGTATTTCGACGTTGCGTCACTGTGGGCTACCGTTTCGTTCCTTTACACTTTGCTATCGGAACAAACGAATAGGCCTAAAGAGCAATAGTTTGCACCAGCTGACACTTTGCCGCTGGATAGACTGTGTTTACGTGTCAACGACGATCAGTGTGAACCTGTACTGTTTTTTATGGGTACTTCGTCGTGGTTAACGTGTGGCCAGATAATCGCGGTACATACGCTGTTTACCAATATGATCCGCAAGATACCGGGCATCGTGCCATACACCCCAAATAAAAGCGGAACCACGTCGGGTTTGCCACGGCAGGCCGAGGAAGTAGATACCATCTTCGGCAGTCACACCGCGCTGGTGTTTTGGCCTGCCGTTGTCATCAAATACACTGACCTGTAACCAGCTATAGTCGACCGCATAGCCAGTTGCCCACAGCACAGAGCTAATGTGATGCCGTTCAAGATCGAGTTCTGACAACGGGTTTGCGACGCAGTCGGGGTCCGGCACGGTAGTGCGCGCTTCCGGATCAGGCGGCAGGTCGAGACCATTGCGAGCCACGTAGGCATCAGCCTCATCAAGCACCGACAGGTAATTAGCATCACCGTTGTTGAGATTTTCAGCAAGATCATCGGCAAAAGTGACCACGCCATCCTTATAAGAAGCAGTCATACCGAGCAGGGTTATGCCCTCAGACGCCAGTCGCCTGAAGTCTATGGTGCGCCCTCCATAGGCTCCACTGACCGCAATGGTCACATGTTCCCTGCCAGGCTCTACGGTTTCGGCGTCCCACTTGCCGAGCACACCCAGCCACCAAACAAAGTCCTGCCCACGGTAGCGGCGCGGTGGACGATCATGTGGTCCGACGGATAAATACACATCGCGCCCTGCACGCCTTAACTCATCCGCGATCTGCGTACCCGACGATCCCGCACCAACAACCAGCACCGCACCCTCTGGTAACTGCGCCGGGTTGTGATAATCATTCGAGTGTAATTGCATGACGCCGGCGTCCGCGGGTATCACGGGCGGAATAATCGGGCGCTGAAACGGACCGGTTGCAGCAACGACGTTGGTTGCCTCTATCGTGCCTTCACTGGTACTGACAGTAAAGCCGGGGCGGCCGTCGTTCTTCACGACAGAAGTTACTTCGACACCGCAGCGTACCGGTGCTTTTATGTGTCTGGCGTAAGATTCAAAGTAGTTCACCACCTGATCTTTGGAGGCGAACTCATCGTTGCCAACGTCAGCAAACTCAAGTGTGGGAAACCTGTCGTGCCATGCCGGGCCATTTGCCTTTAACGAGTCCCAGCGCTGTGAGCGCCAGCGCTCTGCAATTCGATGGCGTTCAAGCACGATATGATCGCCACCATTAATGCTTAGGTGCTCACTCATGGCCAGTCCGGCCTGACCGGCCCCGACAATAAGTGTTTCTGTTTTTTCTGCCGCCATCGGTACGTTTTGTCTCAGCAAACTTGCCAGTAATGAGACCGTACTATATGCGAATCACCCGCAAACGGCGCAAGAAATTACGCCGCGACGTTTTCCATGTAAGCCACCAAAAGCCGTGGAGCATCAACAACGGATGTTAACCCGGTTGGCGGCGCCGCCGAACCACACAGGGCAGCAACAACCCGGCTATAAACAGGCCGGATAAACTACCGGTACCAACAACGATGACGGTGCTTGTCCCCGGGTTCGAAGTGACCGAATCAGCACCCGGGTTTGTAGTCCCTAGGCCGCTATCTCCGGAAGCATTCTGAATCTGACAAATGCGGCCGTTCTCCCACCGAAATCCGTCGCCATTGGGATCATCTGTACCGAGACAAGCCGGCAAATTATCCGCCCCTGTATCAATAACCGGACTGCGCTCCGCATCCATATCGATCTGATCGATACGACAACTGTGACCGTCTTCCCATCCGAAGCCGTCTCCGTCCGGGTCACTGCTGGTGCGACATACCGCAAGCGTATTATTGCCACCACTGTTCACAGGTGACTCTGTTATAACTGCGTATACCGCATCGAGGTTCCAGCGGGCACCGGTTGCAGCACAACTGAAATTCTGCTCCGATCCGGTGCTGTCGGTCAGAAACCCGGGGCAGTTTACTTCATCTGCTGCACTGTTCGCCGGCTGATGACCACACTGCACTGTGTTGTAGTACAGCCGACCGTCACTGCGGCCTTCACCAAAGCGCGCCTGCACATCTGCGCACACCTGAGTTACCGGCAGCGAACCGATCGGTGTATTCACCGAGATGCGCGACAGATCATGATCAAAGTTGGTATCACAGTAGCACTGCCCATCGACAGAATATGAATCTGTCCAGTACAGAGCGGAGCCTGGCGCGCGGGTGGTGGCGCTTTCAACGTCGCCAATAAAGCGCGCGGCAAATTCATCCGGTGTAGCTACTTCGTCAACACCAACTCCAACAATGTACAGCAGCTCTACTACGTCTGAAAAATCCAGCTTTTCATT
>CAYMFQ010000148.1:0-7134 GCA_964389335.1 uncultured Granulosicoccaceae bacterium | reverse complement strand
GGGCAGACTGGCCTGGATGCGCTGCAGCACGTCAGCAGTAAAATCTGCCTGTCCACCTTCCGCAACCCATATGTCAGCACCGGCAGACAACACCTGTAGCCAGCGGTCGTAGCTCGCGTCTGCTGCTTCATCATAGCGGTTGTGTGCATCGAGCCAGTTTGTGCTCCACACCGCATTCATTACAGCCTCGGACTCCGGAACATATCGATCGGCGTTCCACAAACCATAAGCCCCTCCGACCACAGTCGTCTGCAGCTGAAACGCGTCAACGACAGCCAGGCTCGCGGCGGCGGCATGGGCGTCGTCTCTGTCGGGTGCGTGATCGTAATGCAACGCCACCAGGTCACGCTGAGGGTTCAGGTTCGCGAACGCCAGGGATGACTGCATCATCGCGGCAAAGGCAAATATCGACAGGATGATTTTCACAAATGACTCCAACTACACTTTGGCCAACGCAACTGCAAACTACCGGTAAGTAACAACAGTCACACCAATTATCCCTGCCACTGTACCTGTGTCTCAGGTCTGTTTATTTTTGATTCACTCACAATTTCACCGTGTGTCGTCTCACAACAACGGTGTTTAGTCGACGGGTTGGCATATGTCGGGGTGTCACCTGGCAGCAATTACAAATTAGATTGCTGATAACGCCATCCGGACCCGTATAATGTGCGTCATGCAGGAATGGATCGGACAACTTAAAGACGGTGTAATCCGCGGGCTTTTCGCCAGCAACAGAACTGTGTCGCTGGCTGAAGTGCAGCTTGCCGGACAACCTTTGAATGCCGGCGATATTGTCAGGGTGCAGTCTGTGCAAGCCAGCACGGAGGTTACCTGTGTGGCAGCTGCCGGCTCTTCGCTTGCGACGGTTTATCAGGAACTGGCCGAGCGCTCACTCGATCCGTGTCACCCACAGCAGTGCGAACAGGAAGCACAGCGCTGGCTGGAGGCGCCGGGTTTCGACGCGAAAGACCTGCAGGACCTGACACACCTGCCATTCGTGACAATAGACAACGCAGACTCGCGTGATCTGGACCAGGCACTCTTTATTGATCGCGATACCACTGATCAACTGCAGGTGTACTATGCACTGGCGGATGCCTCCTACTACGTGCGCCCAGGCAGTGCGCTGTTCGATGAGGCCGTTGCCCGGGCCGTTACCTACTATGTGCCCGGACTGGCAGTGCCCATGCTGCCACGAGCATTGAGCGAGGACCTTGTTTCACTAAACCCTGATGTGCCGCGTCGCGCACTGGTGTTTACCATTACCGTAGGCGTCACCGGGGACGCCATAAAAACAGAAGTCTGCCGTGCGTTAATCAGGAGTCGCGCCAAGCTTGCGTATGATGCCGTACAGGAGTTTTACGATGCGGAAGCGCAAAGCCGACGCACCGGTAAAGGCAATCAGCATGGATACGCCGCGGCAGAGTACACCGATTCGCTGTTAAACCTGCAACGGGTTGGCCAGTGCAGAATACAACACGCTCAGCAGCGCGACGTGGTGGACTACCAGCGCCATGAGCCGCGTATCGTTTTTAATAAACAACAAACCAGCTTTGCTATTGAACTGCGCCGCCGTAGTGACTGCGAAAAGTACAATGAACAGGTATCGCTGCTGTGCAACATGGAGGGCGCACGGTTGCTTGAAGACCTGCATCATCACAAGCACAGTGTATTGCAATCTATTTTTCGGGTTCACAGCCCTCCGCTGCAGGAGCGGCTCAGTGAACTGCGCCACTCCATTGCACAACTGTGCGATGCGCACGAGCTCACCGATGAGTGGCGATGGCAACCTGCGCAACCACTGGCTGACTATTTGTCGTCATTGCCAGCGGCCGACCCTGTACCTGATGTACCGCGGACCGGTTTGCAGAATGCGGATTTACGCCGGGCAATCGAGCGCATGATACTGCTGACTAACCGCGCATCGTTTTTCTCTGACGAACCCGGCCCGCACCATGCACTGGGTGTCAAAAGCTATGCACGCTTTTCATCGCCAATGCGAGAGATCGCGGGCATCTTTACGCACAAGGAACTGCTGGAAGCACTGCAACTTGAACCAGCCAGCGATAGCGGTGCTGATGAGCAATTGCAGCAGGCGATTGTCAATGCGGCCAACGCAGCAAAGCGACTGCAAAAAGAGCTCGACAACGAATTTCATCTCAAGGCGATAGATAGTTACTTTCACAACGATCTGTCATTGCCCCTGGCAGACAGGCCAGTGCGCACCGCTGTCATCATGGGCATGCGCGGTGGCAGAATGTATGCTGCCGTGCATGGCTTTGGCACTGATGTCAAAGTGTACCTTGACGACCTTGGCCAACACTTCAACACTCGCTATCAGGTCGACGGTGTCCGGGTTGTGCCAAAGCAGGCAGCCGCACCGGTCTTTAAAATCGGTGATCGTATAAACCTGCAACTGCAACGCTACGATGCTGGCAACCGCCGCTTTGTACTGTTGCCTGTGACATAAACATCATACGTGAGGGTTGTCCTCGCGCGGCCACAATTTTGCCTGCAACAGCGGATGCTCAATATCGGAGAACATCATTGACCCGCATCCGGGTGTTGCCACATACAGGACTTCTTCGGCTATCGGTGCAAAGCCTGCGTAGAAATGCTGGGTCGATTTGACCACCAATGCGCGCGGCTGCATCGGATCAAGGCCTGCGGCTGAAAAGCACTCGGGGTCAAACGCCTGCACGCGAACACTGTTGACGATAATATCGATAGCGTCTTCGTCGGTAACAGCACCATCGCTTTCAGTGCACACCCGCAGCCAAGCTACATCGCCCAGCTTTTGTGTACCGCCACCAAACTGCTGCGTTGCGTCACGCGTCAGCCCCATCACCGTGACCGTCAAATCAAGTGGCTGACCTGAAGCTGCGCCAAGCTTGCCACCAATGCGCATCTTAAGGGTTGCGCCCATACCTGCATCAAACGCAAGCTCTACCGCAACAGGGTCCCACAGCGGCGACACCGCTACACCGCCGATATCTCGCTCAAGCAAACGCTGTATTACAAAAGTTGAATCACCTGCCGCACCCAGCCCGGTGTTATCGGCCATGTCTGCAAGCACCAGCGGTTTACCTGTAGACGTTGCAGCCGCTACCCGGTCAAGTGCGTTATCAAGGGTACAAAAAGGCGCAATAATATCGTCGCGATGTTGCCACACCCAGTCACCGAGTTCAGCCGCAGTGCGCTCGGCCAGTGATTGATCGGACTCGGCAACAACGACCACACGAGTGCCGATGTCAGGCATATTGCTCCACGGGAATCCATGCACCAGCGACACGGATAAAATACCTTCGCGGCCTTCGACTTCCTGCATGTGCGACACAAAGCCCTGCAGCGGCTCACGAGTGGTCGGGAAGATACCCAGCATGCGACAGTTGTGCATCGCCATACGCGGTCGCAGTCCGTCCTGCACCATACGCTGTGCGATGTCGAACAACTCGTGGGCTCGCGCTTCGGCGTCCACGTGTGGATAGTGTTTAAAATAGACCAGCACGTCAGCGCTATCGAGTTTCAGCTGTGTCTGATGACCATGCAGGTCGAGCTCGGCGAGCAACGGAATATCGGGGCCAATCAATTGCCGCACGCGCTGTAGTAAATCGCCTTCGGCATCCGGGTAGCCTTCAGCAACCATTGCACCGTGCAGATTTAACATCACCGCATCAACCGGCAGCGCCTGCTCAAGGTCTGCAAGAATCTCATCGCGCAGCGTCTCATACGCGGCCCTGGTCGTATCACCGGCGGGCGTCGCAAACGCAGCCAACCCCTGTGTTACCTGCCAGCCCAGCGCCGCCGCACGATCACGCCATACAATAAGCGGCAATCCAAACAGATTAACGCGCTCGCCAAACTCGCCATTGCGAACCAGCATGGTGTGCTCAAATAGCCCCAGGCCTGTTGGAATGGGTGAAAACGAATTGGTCTCAGTACCGAGACAGGCAGTAAAAATTCGCGGTGACACGTGTTCCCTCCGGTTATCCAGATTCATATCATACCAGCAGGATCACGACACCTGTCTATTCTGCCTTTTTGCTATTCAGATTCGCGCCGCAGACCACTGGCCTGTTGTGTGGTGGTAAACCGCAGGTTAATGATGTCCGGAGAAAATAACATGCTCCAGGTCCACTCAAAAAAGATGCGGGTGCGCTTGGCAAACGTTGGCATCAGTGACAGGTAGAATGCACGCCACACCAGCCACGCCGGAAAGCCACCCAGCCGTACCATTCCGAATAACTCCGCCACGCCGGTAAGATGTCCGATCGTCGCCATTGATCCCTTCGACTTATAGCTGAACACGCGCGTTGGGCGGCCGTTAATTGCCGCGGCGATATTGTGCGCCACCTGTTGCCCCTCGCGAATAGCAAACTGAGCCGTCGGCGGTGCACTGGACTGATCATGTGCATTGGGGATTAACGCACAATCGCCAATTGCCCACAGTCCTTTATGTTCTGCCACAGACATATCCGCATCAACAACAATGCGACCACGCTGCTTTGCCACATCGAGTGTGTCGATCAGCGGGTTCGGCTGTGTGCCAATGGTACAGATAACGGTGGCTCCATCGATGCGGTCGCCATCACTGGTTTTAACCCCACGAGCATCAACCGCATCGACACCCGCCTCCATCACCATGTTGATCCCACGTTTGTTCATACGCGCAAGGCTGCTCACCCCCAGCGACTCTGGCAACTCCTGCAGCGGCAACGCCTTGCGATGAATGATACTGACTTTTAGATCATCGTCGTGCAGCCGCGGGTAGTGCTTTTGCGATGAACGAATGAAGTCCTGAATGGCGCCGCCCACTTCCACACCGCTAAACCCGGCACCCACCACAATAAAGTGTCCCATAAACCGGCGCCGCACCGCGTCGGATTCCTGATCCGCTTTTTCCATCTGTGCGATTACCCGGTTGCGCACCCGGAGTGCATCGCCAAGCAATTTAAATGGCATGGCATGCTCACGCATACCGGGCACCAGATCTACGTTGGCGCGTGTGCCAAACGCAAACACCAGATGCTCAAAGCCAATAACACCGCTACGCTCCTCGCCATCAAAGTGCACGCGCCGGTGTTGGGTATCGACCTGCGTGACCTTGGCAGATATAAAACGCGTGCGTCTGACCATGCGACGAATGGGGGCAATGACGTGACTCGGTAACACACTGGCGCCCACCACCTCGGCAAGCATTGGATTGAATGTGGTGTAGTTTTCTTCGCTGATCAGCACCGTTTGCCAGTCGGCGGGTAATTGTTTTTCCAGCGTCCTGACCAGTTGCGTACCTGCAAAGCCACCGCCTATCACCACGACGTTGCGCTTATCCTGTGACAGGATATGCTCGACCTCAAGCGCACTGCCAAACTCCATCAGTCGCAGTGACACCACGGCAGCGATAATCAACAGATGAAAAAGTATATTGATAAAGCCAATCTGCGAAGCGCCTGTGTCCGGCAACCCGACAAAGATCAGATGCACCAGGGCCAGCAGCGCCAGCAACCAGCCAACCGCTCGGCTTTGAAAACCGATGATCAGCGCAAGGCCGCCGAGTAGCGATGTCGTCAGTGCAACACTTCGTAGCATTGCGTTGTCGAATAACGCGTCCTGATAGGCACCTGCCTGATTGCCAAGTATGAATGCAGCGATAAATGGAATCGCGACCGACGCACGGATTATCTGCAGCCCCAGATTTCGCGACGCACCACTGACAGCGTTATGCGCCAGTCGCTGCAACCTGCCCTCCGGTCGCACCGCCAGCCAGTGCAACACACTACCGCGCTTGCCAAACGACCAGCCACCACTGCCGAGCAACAACATCGACGCATACAGCCCCGCCCCCATATAGTGGGTACAGACACTAAGCAATCGAAGGCTGGAACCATGATCATTAATCACCACCAGCGCCTCCGCCACCACCGTAACGAGCACTAGAGGAACCACCGCCAGGCGCACATTGAAACCGACGATCAACATCAGCCCGCCCAGCACCTCCGTCACAATCACCAGTGTAAACAGCCAGCCGATATGTGGCTGCAGCCAGTCCGGAAAACCCGTCGTCATCGCAAGAAAATCCGCCGGCATTACAATTTTAAAAATACCGGGCAACAGAAAAAACACCCCCGACGCAATGCGCAACAACGCAATACCACGATCGGTCAATCGCTCAGACTGATCAAGCAGTCGGTTATCATCGCCGGTCATAGGCCCTCCCCTGGGCAAACGTTCACCCTTCGACCATGAAGGCGGTAACAGGGTTCAACGGCGGTGTGTGGCGCTGTTGTGTGTAGCAGGTTTGGTTTGGCCAGAACTCCGGGGATGTCGGCTTTGTTGAGACGAATGGTTGTGTAGAGTGCCGTGGTCGGTGTGCGAAGACAGCCAGATGTTATTTGCGTGAGTGACGTGCTAAGTATGGGAGTTCGTTCATCGGGGATGAACTCCCACCAATGCTGTGCGCATCTCAACGGGATCGTGGGACCTCAACCCCGTTGGGGGAACTGTGGCGCTGTTGTGTTGTGGTTGGGCATGTGAAGAAGCGAATGCCATACGCATGAGCGACATGCTAAGTACGGGAGTTCGTTCGTCGGAGACGTTCTCCCACCTGTGCAATTCGATTTATCCGTGGCCCTTCAACTCCGTTGGGGGAACTGTTGCGCTGTTGTTTCGCTTTGGCTATGTAATGCAGCCAAGGGTTTTGCGCATAAGCGACATGCTAAGTATAGGAGTTCGTTCGTCGGAGACGTCCTCCCACCCGTGCCAATTCGCTTTATCCGTGTGACCGCAACTCAGTTGGGGTAAGTGTTGCGCTGTTGTGTTTTGGTGCGTATGTGAAGAAGCTAGTGTTGTACGCATGAGCGACATGCTAAGTATGCGAGTTCGTTCGTCGGGGACGTCCTCCCACCGACACTGCAGGCATCCAACAGCCCCACAACAAAAAACGCAATGTGCGACAGCACGAGCAACGCTCTTGATCTTCCGCCGTTTGTTCAGCTTTTGCATCGATCATTGGCAGGGGTTGGAGCGACAGGATGTCGCGTAAAGGCCTGTTCGCCCAAGGATGGGCAGTCAGGCCGGGCCCCTGGCTATGAGCGATGCAAAAGTGCCGCAGGCACCCAACGGGCTGAATTG
>CAYMFQ010000147.1:11175-13700 GCA_964389335.1 uncultured Granulosicoccaceae bacterium | reverse complement strand
GTTGAGGTCCCACGATGCATCGGTGGGAGTTGATCCCCGATCGACGAACTCTTTAGTTTGGCCACACACACGGCACGCACAAGCGACAGTTCCCCCAACGGGGTTGAGGTCCCACGATGCATCGGTGGGAGTTGATCCCCGATCGACGAACTCTTTAGTTTGGCCACACACACGACACGCACAAGCGACAGTTCCCTCAACGGAGTTGAGGTTCCACGATACTTCGGTGGGAGTTGATCCCCGATCGACGAACTCGTTAACTTGGCTATACACACACCAGCACCCACCAGCCACACCAACCACTAAGGCATCAAGCCCGTGACAGATACTATACCAGCATGGCTGTGGATTGTATTTACGCTGTTCGCCGCAGGCTCGCAGGTTGCGCGCAACGCTATGCAGCGCGGACTGACCGGTACGCTCGGTACCACCGGCGCAACGCATGTACGCTTTCTTTACGGACTACCGTTTGCCGCTGTTTTTCTGCTGATGACATGGGCTGTCACCGACGCGCCCGCCGTGCAGTACAGCTGGCGCTTCGTAATGTGGCTGATACTCGGCGCAATGACACAGATCGTTGCAACTGCGCTGATGCTAAGCGCCATGCAATCAAAGTCGTTTGTCGTTACCACCGCTGCCATCAAAACCGAACCTGTTCAGGTAGCGGTATTCGGTGCCGCACTGCTTGGCGAACGTATCGGCAACATAGGTATCTTTGCCGTACTTATTGCTACGGTCGGTGTCGTGATGATGTCGTGGCCAGGGAAAAATAACGATGCCACAGACACTGAAAACAACAGCAGCTGGTGGCCAATCCTGGTTGGTGTCGCATCAGGTGGCATGTTCGCACTGTCGTCGGTTGGCTTTCGCGGCGCGATACTGGCACTCGGTGGCGATACCCCCGACGAGATACCGTTCTATGTGCGGGCGACCACTACACTTGCGTGCGGACTGCTATTGCAAACCGTCGTCCTCTCCACCTACCTCGCGCTACGCTCACCGGAGGTATTGCGCGCTATTTTTCGCGAGTGGAAGCCCGCCATGCTCGCGGGACTAGCCGGTGCTGTGGCCTCACAGTTCTGGTTTCTTGCGTTTTCTATTGAAACAGTTTCAAAGGTCAGAACACTTGCACTGGTTGAGGTCCTGTTTGCACAGATCATCTCCCGGAAAATATTTTCACAAAAGAGCTCTTCGTTCGAGACCATTGGTATAGTGCTTATCGTAATCGGCGTCATCGCACTGCTAAACGCGTAGTCTGTTTTAGCGATCAGCGCGTATTATCACCACGTTATCAACACCTCTCTGCTCCGGTATAACCGCCACGCTCAAGTTTGTCTAAACGGCAATGCTTATCTGCTGCCCGATCTTTGACATCACTAATTCGGAGTGGTTATATCTCTTATCAATTGTCGCGCTCTGGTAATACCATGAGATTGCGTACGCATGACAATCGCATCGAAAGCAAGATTTCCTGGTTATGTTAAGGTATTTCCAAGCCTGTCTACGCAGGCTTTCATGTCGGCCTCCAGCGCTGTTGGTTGCCACGCTAACACTCGCAACGGCCACCTTGCCTGTACGGGCTACCAGCGTAACCGACAGATTTGTTTGCAGCTTCGGACCGGTAAGCCGGCTTATCGAACTTACCTACTTAAATGAAGTAAACAGCCTGCCCTGCGAAATTCGCGAAACCAGAGAGGACGGACAAACCCGTACGCTGTGGAGAGCAACGTTTGATGTGTCGTTCTGCGAACGACAAATGGATGTGCATCGTGCGCGTCTGAATGCGCTCGGCTGGCCGTGTAAATCAATTGATGCTGAAGGCAACACAGTTGCCAGTGCGCTCACTGCGTTCACCACCACCGATGCGCTGACCCCGACAGTCGATGCACCCGGTGGCCTGGGCTTAGGCATTGGACTGGGAACCACAACCGGTGCAACCACTGAACTGCGCGAACCACCGCAGAACGTGCGGTTATCACCCGCCACGCAGAACGTACCAGACTCAGGTTCCGACAACGATCGGTCTATTAACCAGGTTGTTTATTTCGAAGACAGTTTCAGTGCTGCAGATGAAACGTCTGACAAACCGGCGCCGCCAAGTTTTGGACCGGGCCTGCCATCTGAGGAACAACTCAGGCAAATTGATGACTGGCTGATCTACCTCAGCGCACAGTCAATGGCGTCAATTCGTTTAATACTGGGTGATGCCGAGTCGTTCAGCGACTATCAAATCACCGAGGACCTCAACTCCAGCGATATTTACATGCGTCTGCAAAATCGCATTGAATTCTTACAGACGCTACTGGAGCAGCGGTAGGGGATTCCGTGCTGCGCGCGATGCGCAGACTTCTATGGCGCAGACTCGTTGTGCGCCGCCATCACCACAGGCAACCAGTGCTCTTCAAATAACGGCCATAACGATGTGCGTCTTCCCGGGTAGTCGCAGCGGGTCACGATGACTGCACCGTGTTTAGGCAGGCAATAAATCGACTGGCCACCAAGACCCTCCGCACAATACAGCGGCA